>JAJYJX010000029.1 GCA_021789095.1 bacterium | reverse complement strand
AGCACTATTGACGGGCATAGCCGCCGTGACTTCCTCCGCAAAAAAAACATTAACAGCTTCCGTTTTTCCTGATAATAAGTAGTGTAAATGAAAATCACAATCACGGACAGATACGTAGCAAGGGAGATCATGGAGCCGTTCACGGTAAGCCTGCTTGCAACCTCTGTGTTGATGCTTATCGGCAGAATGGTGAGGTTCTTTGATCTCATTATCGCAAAGGGCGTATCGTTAAAGGAGGTAGCCCTGCTGTTCCTGTATATGTCCCCGTTCATACTGGCGCTTGCGATACCGATATCGGTTCTTGTCTCTGTTGTGCTTGCATTCAACAGGCTGTCAAACGACAGTGAGATCATTGCGATGAAGGCCATAGGTATAGATCTATCCAAACTGTCGAGAGCGCCTGTCTGTCTTGGACTTGTAGCCTATGCGCTTACGAGTATTATATCCTTCTATCTCCTGCCCGAATCCAACATTGCACTGAAAAACGAATTCTTTAACATAATCATAAGGAAGACCACGGTAGGTGTAAATGACAAGGCATTTAATACATTTACCAGAGACATAACTTTTTATGTTGACAACCTGTCGCAGGACAGGGAGGTCATGAACAATATACTGATATACGATATGAGGAATCCAAAGATGCCGAATACCATTATTGCCAGACAGGGCAGGTTTATCGTGGATAAGGACAACAAGACCATAACGCTGGCTTTGCAGGATGGTACTATTCAGCAGCTCGGAAATGATGCCCAGACAATAAGACTTATAAACTTCAAAGCTTACGATCTCGCTTTTTCAGAAAACGAGATAAACCCGTCTATGTCCTCGTACAGTAAAAACACATTTGAAATGACCATACCGGAGCTTATACGACAGTATAAAAAGCTGAAAAAAGAGAAGGAGCACTACAATTCCCTGCTGACGGATATCGCTGAACGTTTTGCCATTCCGTTTACAGCAATAATATTTTCAATAATAGGCATACCGCTCGGTATAAAGTCCCCAAGGTCGGGTAAAGCTTACGGGATAACCGTTGCGGTAATCGTTGTGCTGTTTTACTACATTGTGCTGAGCAGTGCAGAAACCGCAGGCAATCTGAACATAATAAACCCTGTTATTGCCATTGCAATGGTAGATCTGTTTTTTCTGGTCATTGCCGTTACGCTGTTTTACCTTGTGTCCATTGAAAAAAGCCTGAGGTTCATCAATCCTATGACTTACGTAAGGAAATACCGTTGAAGACAATAAGCAGATACATTGTCAATGAATTCCTGAGAATCTATTTTATATCGCTTGGTGCTCTTTCCGGGCTTTACATTATAGTGAACATATTTGAGAGCCTGAAAGGCCTGCTCTCCATGCAGCCGCCTGCTTATTCGGTGATCGTATTTTACGCAACCCAGCTTCCGGGTATTGTATATCAAACCATCCCGATGGCAGCGCTTCTTACGGCCGTTATAGTATATGCAGTAATGTCAAGGAACAACGAGGTAGGCTCGCTTCTGTCAGCAGGTATAAGTCCTTTTACAATAGTGAAGCCCACGCTTGCTGTAATACTTATTTTGTCCCTTTTCCATTTCATGCTGGGAGAGTATGTTGTGCCTCAGGCAAACATTGAGAATGCGATCGTGGATGCGCAAATCCACCGCCAGCAGTCAAGTCTTTCAAATAACTTCCAGGTAAACAATATATGGTTCAGGTCGGACAATGAAATATACAAGGTGGGTCTTTTCGTACCGTGGCTTGATACCATAAAGGATATCACGATCTATCAATTTTCGGGTAAGAATGACACGCTTGTTGAAAGGGCGGACATAAATGCTGCCAAATGGGACAAGGACCACTGGACTGCGGATAATATCTATATAAGGCGTTTCGATCAGGGACATCAGACGGCTTATCAATTTTCAGGTTCAACCGTTATGAAGCTGCCGTTTACTCTTTCCGACTTCAGACATACAGGTAAAACGCCCGATGAAATGAGCTATGCAGAACTAAAATCATACATAAACAAACTCAAACAGGAGGGCTATACGTATGCACCCTATGATGTTGACCTGAACGGTAAACTTTCCTATCCGCTGTCCTCCCTGTTTGTGATATTACTGGTGGCCCCGTTTTCGTTAAAGAAAAGGAAAACGTCCGGTACGATGCTCGCCATCGGTGTATCACTCGCTGTCGGGTTCAGTTACTGGATCATTATGGCTTTATCCCAGTCAATGGGGAACTCGGAAATAATAAGTGCTGTAACTGCGGCCTGGCTGCCCAACATCGCTACATTCATGGTGGCCCTTGTTATAAATGGATTTACGAGATGGTAGGTATTGTTATCAGTCCTTGTCTGAGAACGCTGCAATTTTTTTTGGTGATCTTTCTGTTTTTTTCTGGTAAAGGTACAATACACAGTCTACATCAGTTCATCCGTTCCGCTGTTTTGCATTAAGTATTCTGTGTAAAACCCTGAAAAAGGGCAGATTGATATGACTAAAAATTTCTCGGACCTGAAAGCAAGCGATTTAAATATCGACGGGGCAGAGCTGGAGAGGCGTAAGAAATTCCTTACGATCTCCGAAGAGGAAATAGGCCTGCTCAGGACGATTTACAAGAAATCACCGTGGATCTTTGACAGGATTGCTGATGTGTTCATGGAGCACCTCTTCTCATTTAAAGAAACGAAGGCACTCATAAAGCAATACAATCAGGATGAAATAAAAAAGAAGGTTGCAGCCTACTTTGCGCGCCTTTTTGAGGGCAGGTACGATCTGGATTACCTCCTGAACAGGCTTCAGATCGGGTACACGCATAACGCAGCGGGTGTTGAATCAAAGCACTATATAGGTGCGTACAGTGAGTCCATAAATGCGGTCATACCTTTCATAAAGGACCTTTCGGACAATAACATCGAAACATTCTCAAAAACAGTTTCAGCATTATTCAAGATAATCCTTTTTGACATAATAAACACCATGGAAGCATATTTCTATGAAAAGCAGATGAACATAAGTCGTCTGAACAGGCTTTATACTGTTCTCAGCAAGATAAACGAATTTATGATAAGGGTGAGCGATATAAACGAGCTGCTTGAGGGTGTATGCCCGATCCTTGTGGACGACGGTGGATTCAAGTTTGCATGGATAGGCTTTGTGGACAGGGAAACGGGCGATGTAAGACCTGTCACGCTATGGGGCGAGGGGGAGGCATACGTAAGGAGCAGGAAGTTTTCTGTGCGTACGGATCTTATTGATAGCGCAGGCCCTACAGAGAGAGCAATCATTGAGTCCAGGATTGTAGCCGGTGACGACATAGATCGGGAAGGTGCGATGCTTCCGTGGCAGAGGGGTGCTCTAAGCTTCGGTTTCAAGGCATACGCTGCAATACCCGTGAAAATGGGAGACGAGGTAATCGGTGCTCTTACCCTGTACTCGGATTCGCCCTTTATATTCGGCAGGGATGAGATGCGCCTGCTGGAGGAAATTTCGGGTGATATCTCCTTTGCAATAGAAAACATAGGGAAGCTTCAGAAAACAAAGCACATTGCCCTGTTCGATTCCCTGACCGATCTGCCGAACAGGAACCATATGCTTCAGGAACTGCAAAGGCTGATAGATAGTTCCGGTTCATCGGGCAACCGGATAACATTCATTGTAATGGATATCGACCGTTTCAAGGTGATAAACCAGACCATGGGTTATGCAAAGGGAGATGTACTGTTAAAGAAGATAGTAAAAATGCTTGCGGCCGGAGTAAAGGGCAACAACCTGCTCGGCAGGATCGGTGCCGACGAGTTTGCCATAATAGGCCCGGACATAATAAGCGAGGAAGACATTTATAAGGTAATAGAGAGTGTAAACACGCTGTTCTCGAAGCCTGTTGAAATGGACGGTGCATATGCAAACATAACCTTCAGCATGGGTATATCGGTATATCCGGACGACGGAAACAACGCAGAGGATCTGGTAAAGATCGCAGAAGAATCCCTGGTACAGGCAAGAAAGACAGGAGCAAAAAGCCTTGGGACATACTCTCCCGCGATAAACAAAAGGCTGTCCGAGATGATGAAAATAAGAAACAAGCTTATGAGTGCACTTGATAACAATGAGTTCCGGCTCTATTACGAGCCCAAGGTAGACTTAAAGACCTATACGATTTCCGGCGTTGAAGCGCTTCTCCGGTGGCAAGACCCGGAAGAGGGCGTGATCCAGCCTTCAAAGTTCATTCCGATCCTGGAAGAAACAGGTATGATACTAAAAATAGGGAAATGGGTATTTGAGGAGGGATCAAGGCAGGTGAAGCGGTGGAACGAAAAGGGGTTTAATCTGAAGGTTGCGGTTAATGTATCGGCATCCCAGCTTGAACAGGAAGATTTTGCCAGGACAATCATAATGACCGTAATGGACACAGGGCTGAACCCTGCAAATATGGAAATTGAGATAACGGAAAGCTTCCTGATGAAGAACGTTGAAAAGAATATAGATAAGCTGCTGCAGCTCAAGGATTACGGTGTATCTATATCTATTGATGACTTCGGTACAGGTTACTCATCCCTTGCATACCTTAAAAGGCTGCCTGTTAACTCTCTGAAGATCGATATTTCATTCATAAAAAGCCTGCCCGAAGACACAGAAAATGCGAAGATCACAGAAACAATAATATCGCTTGCCAAGATCATGAACCTGAAGACCATAGCGGAGGGGATAGATACAAAAGCGCAAATTGACTTTTTAAGGAAGCTTAAATGCGACGAGGTCCAGGGCTATTACTTTACGAAACCGCTGCCTGCACCGGAGATCGAGAAATTCATGGTAAACTTCGCAAGAACCCGTGAGGGCAGGGCGTGAGTTCAGGGTTTAAACAACATTGTCAGTTTAGCGTTTTGGCTTTTGAGTTATCCCTGTATATACCTCAGCACCGGTCCGGGAGAAAAAGTGATCCCGGTGTCCTCGTACATGTCGCCGTCTATTGTATATTGAATGGGACTGTCCGACCGGATCTCCACGACACGTGCGAGCGTATCGGTTAAACTCTTTATGCCGGGCGGATGCCCGACATAGAGCCTGCGCAATTTCTTTATCACATCCATTGCAGTTGCAGTCCCTGCATAGACATGGACCTTGTCAGGGAGTTCATCAGCCCTGTACATGGGCCTGAAATTCAGCCCTACGTTTCTTATCGTGGCACCGACAACGACCAGACATTCGCGCTGGCCCAGCTTCTCGCCGTCAATTATGACCTCGGCATTTATCGGCTTGAACAGCCGGTCAATGTATTCTGTTCCAAGTATGGCCGACGCAATGGCTTTATATATGATCTGCAATGCCTTTACAGGTCCCGGATTACCGCCTTCATAATACATATCCATGAGGTTTGAAACAAGACCTGTGCCGAATATAAATCCGTATTTTCCGTTGACATTTAATACCCTTATTGTTTTCGTCCTGAACGGCCTGCCTTCCCTGTAGTGTTTGACAAGCTTTCTTGCTATGCCTGCTACAGAGCCGTCTATACCGTCCAGAGCTTTTGAAATGGTGTTCATGGTTCCGCCTCTCAGATGTGCGACCAGAGGCATGCTTTCATCCCTGTAAACACTGATCATGCGGGTGATGATCTGGTGGTTGGTGCCGTCTCCTCCATTAACACAAACGATCTCGTACCTGTCCTTTTTTATTTCCCGTGTAACTTCCATCAGTTCTTCAAAAGATGAAGGCGCAAAGATAGTCCCGTATCCTCCAACAATATCCCTTAATGCATCCTGTATGTATGGATGCTTCATGTTCTTTTTTGATCTGGGATTGTGGATAATGCCTATTGCTTTCATATTGCCCGCTCCGTAGATTTTGTTTGCCTCGGTATCTGTTAATTGATACACACATTATATGAAAATTGGCAAGTTGTTGAAGGACAGGCTTGATAAAAAGACCGTAATAAAGGTTCTTGCACTGATAGCCATATTTGCAATAACCACTATTGTTGTTTACAATACGCCCTTGCGCAGATACACAAATCCGAGGGAGTTAAAGTCTTTTTTCCTTTCCTGGGGTTACTGGGCGCCGTTTATATTTATTCTGGTGTTTGCGATAAAATCCGTTATACCGTTCCCGACATCGGTTCTTGCACTGGCAGCAGGACTTGTCTTCGGACCATTCTACGGGGCCATTTATGCAATCATAGGTTCTGTTATAAGCGCAGGCATCGCATATCAGCTCTCAAGAAGACTCGGCAGGGACTTTGTTGTAAGGGTGCTTGGTCCAAAGGCGAAGATACTCGACAGGCTAACGGGCGTGCACGGTCTTGAGGTGGTATTGTTCTTCAGGATTGTGCCGTCACTGCCGTTCGATGTGTTCAATCTCGGTGCGGGGCTGTCAAACATACGGTTCAGGGATTTTCTTATCGGTACTGCCATAGGCATGACTCCATGGTCTTTTGCTCTTGGTTATCTCGGTGACCGGCTTGCAAACCTTAAGTTAAACTTCATATCGTTTCTTTCGTTTTTCCTCATCATAGCAATCTTTGCCCTTCCGATACTCATAAGAAAATTCTCAAAAAACCGCAAAAACACACCCCCCAAAAATTAATCCAGCATAAGAAAACTTTTTTATCCCGATGATGCTGTTGCAGCCTTTAGTTATACATTTGTAAACTTAATATATGACGGGGTTGTTTCTGGTGCGATGCACCTTTTGGCTTGTTTGATCCTACGCTATTATAAGTTTTCAAGTGTGCACTTTTAATTTCTGATTGGCATATTTCCTGATTTTACTTGACAAATCAATATAAACTCCCATAAGTTCAATTATAATATATGAAGATTGATACTATTGAACAAATAGACAATAACAAGCAACCAAGATATAGCCCTTATCGCTCACTTGAAAAGGCACTTGATGTTCTTAGATTTTTTAGCAGCTATTCTATATCCACTGTTACAGAGATCAGCCGGAAATTGGGGTATCCGAAGAGTACTATATCCGGTTTATTAAAAACACTCTCCAGGTACGAACTTGTAGAAAAAAACAAGGACAACAGTTTTAGATTGGGTATAAAGGCGTTCGAACTCGGGTTTAGCTACCTGAACGGCATGGAGATGCACAAAGTTGCCAGGCTGTGGGCAGAGAGGCTTTTAAATGACGAGCAGGAACCCGTTCATGTTGCCATAAGAAGGGGTACAGGCATATACATTATACTCGATGTTCAGCCGCCTGCGTCATATATGGCCATCCTGCAAACGGGTATGAATGTACCCGCACATTCAACAGCATTAGGCAAGATACTTATTGCAGCCATGCCGGATGACGAGCTTGATGTATTGTTAAAAAAGCCGCTTGGAAGTTTCACAGAGTATACCATTACCGATCCCGCAAGGCTCAGGGACGAACTGATCAGGGTAAAACAGTCGGGATATGCGATCGACAGGGAGGAGAGCCTCAAGGGATTGATATGCATATCAGCACCTGTATTCCAGAGGGATGGCAGCGTAATTGCAGCAGTAAGCATTTCATCCATGGAGCTTGTTGGTAATGAAGATAAGGTTCTGGCACTTATCCCAAAGATCAAGACAATAGCCAACAATATATCAAGAGATATCGGGTATCAGCCTGCGAAAAGCTTTTAGAACCATAGAAAGGAGGATGTATGGCGTTCCCTTATGTAAATGACAAGCAAAAGGCGGATGATTTTCTGTTTGAGTTCTTTTTAAAGACGAAGACGGATCCGGCCCTTTTTGAAGGATGGAAAAACCTCGGTATGGTCGTCGGCGTGCAGATCCCTGACCTTGGTCTCAGCTACAGCCTTGACTGTACCTCGGGCACGGATGTCGTTATAACGAAAGGCTACCCTGACAAGCCGAAGGCAGCGCTCAAGCTCGACATCGGTGTTTTCCATGATCTGTGGATCGGAAAGCTCAACATTGTATGGGCGTTCTCGATGCGCAAGATAAAGACAGAGGGTAACATTGCGAGCATAATGAAACTTACATCACTGATGCCGAAAGGCATACAGATGTACAAGGAGTACCTTAAGGGAAAGGGTGTACCTGCTTAAAGGAGGCTGAAATGGACAAAGGTTTTCTACTCAACCTTTATGAAACAATGTTCCGTATAAGGACATTCGAGGAGGAAGTTAAAAAACAGTTTGAAGACGGAAATATCCCGGGGTTCATCCATCTTGGATCAGGACAGGAAGCTGTTTCGGCGGGCGCATGCGCTGCAATCAAAAAAGATGATTACATAGGCTCTACCCACAGGGGGCATGCCAACCTTATGGCAAAAGGTGCAAGGACAGACCGCATGATGGCGGAGCTTTTCGCAAGGGAAACAGGTTACTGCAAGGGACGCGGAGGATGCCTTCACATAACAGACATGAGCGTGGGCAGCATCGGAGCAAACGGCATTGTTGCCGCGGGGATTATCGTTGCAAACGGAGCCGCGCTGTCGGCAAAGCTTAAGAATAACAAGAAGGTTATCCTGACTTTCTTTGGTGATGGAGCCGCGAACCAGGGCAAGTTCCATGAGGCTTTGAACCTGGCATCTGTATGGGCATTACCGAATATATTTATCTGCGAAAACAATCTTTATGGAGAAGCAACACCACAGTCAAAGCATATGAGGATAAAAGACATATCGACAAGGGCGCAGGCTTATGACATGCCTGGTGTCAGTGTTGACGGCCAGGATGTGCTTAAGGTCTATGATGCTGTTTCAGAGGCAGTTAAAAGGGCAAGGGACGGCAAGGGGCCGTCGCTTATCGAAGCAAAAACATACAGATTTCACGGCCATCATATCGGAGACCCTGAGACATACAGGACCAGGGAAGAGGTTGAAGAATGGATGGAGAAGCGGGATCCTGTAAAACTTTTCAAGTCAAGGCTTCTGAAGGAATTCAAGGCGGACAATAAAGAGATCGATGCAATTGAGAAAAAGATCCTGAAAGAGATAGAAGATGCCGTTCAGTTCGCAGCAGAAAGCCCGATGCCGGATCCGGCAGTACTGACACAGAACGTGTATGTGTAAAGATAAACTCAAAGCTCAAAACTCAAAAGTTGCAACTCAGAATTGAAGATTTAAAATTCAAGAGTCACAGGAGGTAATCATGGCTAACGCAAGGTTGATAACCGGCAAGGATGCAATACGAGAGGCGCTCATAGAAGAGATGAGAAGGGACCCCAGCGTGTTCCTCCTCGGGGAAGACCTTGAGCAGGCCACATTCGGTGTTACAGACGGGCTTGTAGAAGAGTTCGGGGCGGAGCGTGTTAGGAACACTCCTATCAGCGAGAATGCAATCATCGGTGCTGCAATTGGCGCTGCACTGACCGGCATGAGGCCTGTTGCGGAGATCATGTTTGCCGATTTCCTTATGGATGCAATGGATCCTATTGTTAATACAATGGCAAAGATAAGGTTCATGACATCAGGACAGGCAAAAGTACCGATGGTTATAAGGACGCCGTCGGGTGCGGGACTGTCCGCAGGTGCACAGCACTCTCAGAGTCCTGAAGCCATATTCATGCACATACCGGGCATAAAGATTGCGGTGCCTTCAACGCCTTACGATATGAAGGGACTTTTGAAAACAGCGATAAGGATGGATGATCCCGTTCTGTTTTTTGAGCACAAGATGCTTTACTACGAGGGCGGCGAAGTGCCTGAAGGAGACTATACGGTACCTTTCGGCAAGGCTGATATTAAGAGGCAGGGCAAGGACGTAACTATAGTTGCCGTTCTTGCGATGATTAAAAAAGCGTTGATGGCAGCCGATATACTTGCTTCAGAGGGCATAGAGGCAGAGGTTGTGGATCCGAGAACATTATACCCTCTGGATATGGATTCGATCATCAATTCCGTCAAAAAGACCAAGAGGCTTGTCACGGTTGAGGAAGGAAGCAGGACAGGAGGCATAGGCGCTGAGATCGCAGCAAGGGTTGCAGAAGAGGCTCTTGATTATCTTGATGCACCTGTAAAAAGGCTCGGAAGCGCAGACTGCCCCATACCATTTTCTCCTGCACTTGAAGAGGTAATGTACCCTACAGAACAGGGCATAGCGGATGCTGTAAAGCAGATACTGGGATGACAGGGATGGATATTGCTCCTCAAAATATTACAGTGTCATTGCGAGTGGCGCCCTGGCGCCGCGAAGCAATCTACCGGTATTGTGGGATTGCTTCGTCGTTATGCTCCTCGCAATGACAGCAGGGTAGCCGTATGATCTCCAAGGTTTTGATGCCAAAACTCGGTCTTGTTATGAAGAAAGGCAGGATTATCAGGTGGTACAAAAACACAGGTGATCATGTGAAAGAGGGCGAGCCGCTGTTTCAGATCTCAACGGAAAAGGTAACCATAGATGTTGAGGCAAAGGCATCGGGTTACCTGCGGTTCGTGTATGCGCAACCGGGTTCGATCGTCCCTGTATCAGGCATTGTAGGACTCATAGGCGACAGGGATGATCCCCTGCCCGACATAAAACCGCCTGTATACGAGATTGATAGGTCTGCAATTAAGCAAACACAGGAAGTTTCAGAAAGTCATTACGAGGAACAAGGCGACGAAGTAATCTCCCCAAAACAAGGGATTGCTTCGCGGCGCCAGGGCGCCACTCGCAATGACAAATCACCTATTGATAAGCTTCAGGAGATCAAGGCCAGCCCTGCGGCAAAGAAGCTTGCAAAGGAAAAAGGCATTGATCTCTCCATGGTCAGGGGTACGGGTCCCGGCGGAAGGATCACCGAGTCGGATGTAACAAACTACGAGCCGCAGGAGGTCAAACAGCAGCCTGCAACACCTTATGCAAGGAAGATTGCAGGGCAATACGGCGTAGCAATCGAACAGGTTGCACGGTCAGCAGGGGACAGAAAGATATATGCGCAGGATGTTATCGATTTCAGTGCATCGGTCCCCTCAGCAGATATGGCTTCGACACTGCTGCCGCTTTCAGATATGAGAAGGGCTGTTGCAGAGAGAATGAGCTACAGCGCGCATACATCTGCGCCCGTAACGCTTGGCATGGAGGTTGTTGCTGAAGAACTGATCAAACTTAAGGACGACATGGGACGGAAATACCCTTCCGATAAAGTCACGATAAACGATATACTTGTAAAAATTGTTGCGATGGCACTCAGGAAGCATCCGCTTGCAAATGCCTCGCTCGATGATAAAGGGATCAGGCTTTATAATAGTATCAATATAGGCATTGGTGTAGCAGTTGAAGGCGGCTTGATCGTCCCGGCCGTTGCAGATGCCGATAAAAAAAACATTGTCCGGATCTCGAGGGAATCAAAGGAATTGATAGAAAAAGCAAGGACGGGAAAACTCACGCTTGAAGAACTTTCGAGAGGCACATTTACGGTGACAAATCTCGGCGCTTACGGCATTGATATGTTTACTCCCATAATCAACCCGCCGCAATCGGCCACTCTCGGCATTGGAAGGATTGTTCAGAAGCCGTGGGTCATGGAGGACAGAATCGGGATTGTATCAACAATGATCCTGAGCCTGACATTTGATCACAGGATCATAGACGGTGCTCCTGCGGCGCAGTTCCTGTTTACCATAAAGCAGTACATTGAGAATCCGCACATGTTACCGGGTGAAAAGTATGGATTATGATATTTGTATAATCGGAGGAGGTCCTGCAGGTTACCTTGCAGGCATACGGGCTTCCCAGCTTGGTGCGAAAGCAGCTGTTGTTGAGATGGATGAGCTTGGCGGTGTGTGCACAAACCGGGGATGCATACCGACAAAGGCCTTGCTTGAGGTATCTGCGCCCATCCTTTTTCAAGAAAAATGGACCGACATGGGTCTGGGGATAACGTGCAGTCTCGATCTTAAAGCAGCCATGTCAAGGATGAATGATATCGTTACCTATATCAAGTCGGGCATCGGGGCACTGCTTGATTCAAACAGGGTTGAAGTGATCAAGGGCAGGGCACAGTTCATCGACAGGTATACCATTAAAATCAGTGGCAGACAGGCTGTTAGCGCAAAATTTATTCTTATTGCAACAGGTTCCATTCCTTCTCTGCCTGATATTGAGGGTATTCGGCAAGAAGGGATCTTTTCAAGCGATGGCATCTTTACAATGCACGATGTGCCGGAAAGGGTTGCAATAATAGGCGGCGGTGCTATCGGCATTGAATATGCGACAATACTAAAGTCGTTCGGAGCGAAGAAGGTTGTTATCGTGGAGTTGATGGACAGGCTGCTGCCGCTTATGGATTCCGATATCAGTTTCTATGAAAAGGATCTCATGGGAAAGCTTGGTATAGATGTCATATTGTCCCATAAAGTATCCAGCGCCTCCGCATCAAGAAAAGGTATTAAACTCGGGCTTGAGCCTTCTTCCGGCACCCGGGCAGGCAATGTCACTTCGGTCGATGTTGATAGAGCCTTTGTTGTCACAGGGAGAAAGCCCAATACTGCTGGACTTGGATTGGAAGCTGTTGGTGTGTCAACAACAAAGGATTGGGTCGACGTGAACAGAGCAATGCGTACCAGCGTGGATAATGTATATGCAGCAGGCGACATTAACGGTATAAAGCTTCTTGCCCATGCTGCATTTCACCAGGGCATGATTGCAGTGGAGAATATGCTCGGACAGAACAAGGTTTTTGAACCTCTGCTCGTGCCCTCTGTCGTGTATTCCAAACCGCCTGTTGCCCAGGTGGGCATGGATGAAAAGTCAGCACAAAAGGCAGGTATGGAAGTCAGAACAGGGATATTTGATCTTGCCAACAGTCCCATGGCCCTTGTGCATGGAGAACCTGCGGGTTTTATAAAAATCTTATCCGATAAAAAGTATGGACTGGTGCTGGGTGCTTCAATTGCAGGAGAGTCTGCCTATGAACTTGTATCCCTATTTACAGCAGGTATGGCAGGGGAGATCACCATTGATGAACTCAGAAGGGCTGTTTTCGCCCACCCGAGCTTTTCAGAGGGGATTGCTGAATCAGCATGGGCTGCAGATAGACTGTCGCACCATACACTGAAGAAAGGAACACTATGAAAAAACTCCGCATCATCGAACTCAACACCATGGATTATAATTCGACAATGGAAGTTATGCATAACGTGAGAGATGAAGTTGAACACGGTGAAAATGACGCTCTCATCTTTGTAGAATATAATCCTGTTATAACGATTGGATCGGATGGCAGCGAGCACAGCATTGTTGATACTGGTTACATAAAGAGAAAGGGCATATCCGTAGTTCATGTTGATCGCGGGGGTGGCGCGGTTGTACATAACAACGGACAGCTTGTGGGGTATCCTGTGATGAAGCTATCAAACATGCCTCTGGATCTGCTGTTGGGTATTGTTGACACGATGGCTGATGTCCTCTCTGGGTTTGGTGTTAAATCTGAAAAGGGTGCTGAGCCTGGTTTGTGGGTATCCGGCTGCAAGATAGGCTTCGTGGGCATGAGGATACAGAAGGGGATCTCAACGCACGGGTTTGCCCTGAATGTGTCGAACGATCTTGATCTCTTTAAGACCATAGAGACCTGCGGCATTAAAGAAGCTCGGGTAACAAACCTGACCCTCTTAACAAGGAAGATGATCCAGATGGAGGAGATCCAACATGTGTTTATATCTAAATTCTCAAGAAGATTTCATTATATGCCTGATAAATTTATCATAAAGGAAAACAACAAACAGGATGATAAAACCTGAGTGGATTAAAGTAAGATACAGTGAAAACAGGATAAAACCTGTTGCAGATTATCTTGAGCAAAACAGGATACATACGGTGTGCGAAAGTGCTGTGTGCCCGAACAGATGGGCATGTTATGCGGACAAAGAACTGACCTTTATGATCCTCGGTGAACGGTGTACGAGGCAGTGCGGTTTTTGCGCCGTTACAAAAGGTGTCCCGGAGAACGTTGATGAGCACGAATGTAAGACAATCCTGAATACCGTAGAATGGCTCGGGGCTGATTACGCCGTAATAACGTCTGTTACAAGGGACGACCTGCCCGATTGCGGCGCACATCAGTTCGCAAAGGTCATACATGCCCTTAAAAACAGTAATATCCATACGGAAGTGCTGATACCTGATTTTGACGGCGATGAGAAGTTGATACGTGCAGTGATAGATGCAGGTCCGGATGTGATTGCCCATAACATGGAAACGGTGCAAAGACTTTACCGGCATCTCAGGCCCGGGTCGGATTATTCAACAAGCCTTGGAGTGCTGGAGTGTATAAAACGTACACAAAAGAACATGATAACAAAATCAGGGTTTATGATGGGACTGGGAGAGGACATATCAGAGGTAAAGGAACTCATGCGCGACATAATGGCAGCAGGGTGTGATATTCTTACCGTGGGCCAGTACCTGAGGCCGTCGGAAGATAACGAGGAGGTTAAAGCATACATACACCCCGGGGTATTCAAGATGCTGGAAGCCTTCGGTCACGGTCTTGGTTTCAAGGTCGTTCAATCGGCTCCGTTGGTCAGGAGCTCTTTTCAGGCACGGGAAATGTGGATGCGGGCAACAGAGTCGTCATACCCGTGCAAACGGGAATCCAGAAAAAAACTGGATTCCGCATCAAGTGCGGAATGACAGCATAATCCCCCTTTCTCCCCCTTTACAAAGGGGGGGAGAAGGGGATTTAGAATTGAGATAGTATAAAAAAGGAGGATATATGTTGAAAAAAGATGCTTCCAGAATATTTGTATGGCTTGAGATCATTGTAGGCGTGTTGACACTTCTTTACTGGGCCATGTTCTTTTTTGTACCCGGCAGCGTACAGTCATCGTCGGAAAGGTGTTACCTTGTTTTTGAGAGGAGCTTTGTTGCAGCTGATGTGTGGATGAGCATAGCATTCTTCCTTTCTGCATATTACCTGCTTAAAAAAGATGTAAAAGGCGTTTTATGGGGCATTGTTGCAGGCGGCACATTTGTTTACCTCGGGTGCATGGATATCCTGTATAACCTTGAGAACGGGATGTACATGCACATAAATGCAGGTATGGCCGGCGAGATCATCATAAACCTTGCAAGTGTCATATTCGGCGGTATTACGATCAACTATATGTGGAGTTTTATGAAAGCCGAAGAAAACAAAAAAACTCTATAGGCCGGAATCCAAATGTCAGATCCTGAAGCTAAAAATCAAGTATTGACACCCATAGAGTTCGGTTCACTTCCCGACGGAAGGATAAAGAGGGCAGGAAGGCTGAACTTTATAACGCTGAGCGGAAGTGCTTATGATATGGGTTACCAGCACGGCGTGATCGCAAGGGAACTCTATGTAAAGGGACTGATAATGTTTTTTGTCAGGTTCCTGAGGACGCTGAGGTTCGGGCTCGAAGATATGGTAAGATCAAGATATCTCAGAAAAACCATAGGAAGGCTGTTCGAGAGGTATGTAATGGTCCTTCAGTCAAACCTTGGCAAGAGGTATACGCATTTTATCATAGATGAAATGAAGGGCTTTTCTGACGGAAGTGCCGAGTCCGGTGAACTCCTGAAAAGACTGATGACAATGCCCGATGTTTTACAGATACTCCTTGCAAGGGGACTGTCCCGTACCGTTGCAAACTCTGTCGCAGCCCTGAACCCGGGGTGCACAAGCGCGGCGGTGTGGGGGGATGCAAGCGAGGACGGCAGTTTTATTTATGGAAGGAATCTTGATTTCTTTGATGATCATTCAATGGATACCAACCCTGCCATAATGCTGTACAAGCCCGATAAGGGCATGAAATATGCGTCATTCGGTTTTCTCGGCATCCCGGGCGGCGGTATTACGGGAATAAACGAGGCGGGTATTACATTCGCACTGCACATAATGCTGAGCAGGGATGTATCAAGCTATTCCACACCTATCATGAACGTATCAAACGAGATCATAAGAAATGCGGAGAGCATAAACGATGCGGTCAGGATCGCAAACTCGCACAGGTTCTCATCAGGCTGGGGCATTGTAGTTACAGATGCAAAACGCAGTGAAGCGGTTGTTATCGAGGCTTCATCCATGCATGTTGTATCCAGGGGTGGGTCTTCTTCCTTTATCGTCAATACCAACCATTACAACACGGATATTCAGAAGAAACGTGAGTACGATTACAGCGTATCAACAACTGCGTCAACAATCGGCAGGTATAAGAGGGCAGAGGAGATCATAAAGGAAAAACAAGGCAGATTCACCGTTGATGACATGATCTGCCTGCTCGGCGACCACCTGGAATATTTTACCCGCAGGGACAGGGCGCTGGGCAGCACTATAACCGCTGTACACAATGTGAGTGCGATAGTTATGAAGCCGGAAGAAATGAAGGTATGGATGTCCCAGGGAGACGCGCCTTCCAACAACTCTGATTTCATAGGTGTTGACCTGAAGAGCTGGATGCAAGGGGATCTGAAGATTACGGACATCAGGCCGCCGAATCCATATGCAAACACCCACAATTTTACGGTTTTCAAGGAGCACTATGAGAAGGCATATCAAGAGTATTTTTATCACAACAATATTCCTGCAGCCCTTGCCGAACTCGAACAACTTACGCTGAAAGACCAGAGTGAGCCCATATACTTCATGTTAAGGGGGCAGTTGTATTTGAGGGTCAACAGGTTCAATGAAGCACTCGGGGCATTTGATACAGCACTGTCGATTTCAACGGCAATGCCCGATATACCTCACAGGATCGCGGTTAACATGCTGTGGAAGGCAAGAACATGCGATATACTCGGCAGGCGCGTGGATGCCCTGAGATCTTACAGTAAGGTTATTTCGATGGACGGTGTCGGATCAAACCTTGAAAAGGCCGCCAGAGAGGGCTTGAAGCATGCGTACAGTTCTTCAAGGATTAGAAAGCACGATCTCGATTTCGTTTTTTCGGACAACACCGAGTATTAATTGACTGGTAAAGGTATCAATGTTAATGCAACAGCATGCTTGATATAAAATTATTGAGAGAAGACAGAAAACTGGTTGAAGATGCGCTTGGTAAAAGGGGCATGAGCGTATCGTTAAAGATCTTCTACGATAAAGACACGAAAAGGCTTGAGCTGTTGAAACAAGCGGAGGACCTGAAGCATAAAAGAAACATCCTCTCAAGGGACATAGGAACCAGGAAATCAAAATCCGAAGATGTTACCGCTCTTCTTGAAGAGGTCAAGGGGATAGGAGCGGATATTGACGGGATTCAGAAGGAACTTGACGTACTGGAAACTGAAATAAACGAATTTCTCCTGACCATCCCTAACATCCCGCATTCATCCGTTGTGTACGGCGCTACCAGCGAGGATAATCCTGTTGTAAAGATATGGGGAGAAAAGAAAAATTTCCAGTTCACGCCCTATACACATGATGAGATTTCCGCAAACCTCGGCATCATCGATTTTGAAAGGGGAGCGAAGATTACCACCTCAGGATTCTCCGTTTCAATAGGCTACGGTGCACTGCTTGAAAGGGCATTGATTAACTTCTACCTGGATGTGCATACAAGGGAACAGGGTTATGTAGAACTTTATATACCTTTTGTCGTTAACAACATAAGCATGACAGGGACTGGACAGCTCCCGAAATTCAAGGACGATCTTTACAAGATCCAGGACGAAGAGCTTTACCTCATACCAACGTCCGAAGTCCCGATCACGAACATCCATGCAAAGGAAATACTCGAAAAGGCCTCGCTTCCTCTCTGCTAT
>JAJYJX010000186.1 GCA_021789095.1 bacterium | reverse complement strand
ATCTTTATAGGGTTAACTGAATTGATTAGCCTTGTTATGTTTTGTCCATGAATGTATCTGGAGAAAGTTTAAGGGAGATGCGAAAACGAAAAGAGGTTCTCTCTATCAAACAGTTTACTTTTTGCCACCGGAAAGTAGGCCAATCAAGGTTGCTGATGTAATTGCTCCAAGAGCAAAGGCTATTAGAAGAGATAATCCATCAGAGCCTTGAAATTTACTTGGCTCACGACCGAGTAATTGGGCAAGTTCGTTTCTCTCCGGATCAGAAATGGCATTGTGTTGTGCTTTATAGGTCAGGTATTGTATCCGGTTTATCTTTTCAATTTCCGGATCTCTTGTTTGAGATGTTAATGTTTCTAAAGCCATAAAATCACCCTTCTCTAACCCTCTTAATATACCCTTTCATAAATCCTTCTATAAATACTATTATAGCATCTGCCTTATCCTTTGGCAACTGTCCAATTGCATCTTTTAGTTGGGAGAGCATACCTGTTAGCTCATGTATAATCATGTCGTTGCTATAAAACTCGTAGGCATTTCTAAAAAGTTTCATACCACCCAATTCTACCAAAATAGCCTCAGCAATTGGAGATAAGTCAGGCTCTTTAAATTCATAATAAGCTGGAATTTGGATCATTGGAGTTTTAGGGAAAGCCACACTTTCTTCTTTAATAACAACATATCTGCCTTTGAATTTTTCTGATTTTTGCAAGCTTACCAACTCTGTAAAAACACTTTGAGAGCATGTTTTCCCATGAGGGCTGTCTTCATCAGGAGTGGCGATAAGTATAACTGCGTCACATGAATCCATCGTCTCAAAAACATGTTCTGATACAACCCTGGAAAGTTTTGGCTCCTTTTCTGCAATCACGGGCGTACAACCGATAAGGTCAACAATCCTTATAGCAAACTCGGTAGGTCTGAAATTTACTTCGTTATGACATATGAAAACTTTTGGTCGTATCATCAATTTATTACCGTCTTAATTTTTACGTAGTACCATCGTTTGACTTTGTCAATCATCTTTTATGAAAGAGTTTTAAACTTTTTCATTTCCAACAGAATGTACTGCATGGTAGGTTACTGTCCTGCCGGAGCCGGTGCGGGTGATGAGGCCTGCGTTCATGAGTTTTCTGAGGACAAGCCCCATGCTGCTTCTCGGCATGCCCGAATGTTCCATACACTCTTTTATGCCTGCACCGCTGTTCTGCTTTATGAATTCAAGGACCTTTGTATCAATGCCTTCATTCACATCAGCATGTTCCGGGTTTACCTCCACTTTTGCCCTGCTCTTGAAGGCCGTCTTTGATACGAATGCACAGGTATACAGTGTCGTGACCTGTATAAATGTCCTCGAAAGCTCTGCAGGCATGTGTTCGATAATATGGAGTGCGACGCAGATGATTCCCAGGATATAAAGCACGCCCCAGAGAAGGATTGCGGTATCGCCCCGCCGTATTCTCCGTATATATTCGTCGGGCTTTAACAATGTGTCCGCCTTTTTTACCCACCGTGTGATCTCCTTCTTTCCCATGTACGCAAGCTGGATAACAAGGTATCCTGTTGTTGAAAGCTCTATTGCCCTGATCTCGTTTTTTTCGGACAGCCCGAGCAGGCTGTGAAATGGATGGACAAGATGTATCCATTCCCACATTATAAGAACAAGCTGTGCCATTGTCATGAACCACAGCAGGAAAAACAGCTTATCGCCAATCTCCTTTTCCACTGTCTCAATCCTTCTTTCATATGACCGTTCTATATCCATAACGCCTCCTTTTTACCCGTTAGAACATCGCAGCTATTTTCTCCGTCAAAAGCGGATACGCTTCAAACGTAAATCCTCCATCTCAAGATCTTTAATTGCGTTTCTAACGGGATTGAATCATTCTTTTTATTGACTAAAATCGACTGCAATTGACGAATAAATCCACTAAAAACTTGTAAAATAAGGAGAAATGGATGGTTTTAACTATACACGATAAAACGCAATAAAATCGTTACTGTCAAGAGAAATATTTGATATTGTTCTTCCGTGCCGCACTGGCAAAGGCTTTGAGGGTATATGAACACTATCGTGGAATTAACTATAATTGACTAAAGAATTGACCCTGTTTTTATCTAATCGACTAATTAAGTGAAATATAAGGACTTAAATATTCACGTTCTTATCCTGCGCTATCCATCGGGTCGCCCCTACAAGTGGATCTCAGCCAAATACGTTTTCCAGATACATTTTATAGTTCAATGAATATACTATAAATATGGAAGCAGTTAAATTGCAGAGACTGGAGCCGAAAGAGAAGGTGGGTCTGGTTGTCGTGATAACCGGCAACGGGAAAGGCAAGACGTCTTCCGCCATGGGCATGGCGTTGAGGGCAGTGGGGCACGGCATGCATGTGTGCATAATCCAGTTCATGAAAGGCGACCTGTATTCCGGCGAGATGGACGGCATAAAAAGGCTTGCCCCGGACGTTGAGCTGCACCTGACCGGCAAGGGCTTTTGCGGTATCATGGGCAACCCGTACCCGTACAAAGAACACCGGGCGAACGCACAGGACGCGATCAAACTTGCGAAAGATAAAATGCTGTCCGGCAAATTCGATATCCTGATACTTGACGAGATAAACAACGCGCTCAAGCTGAAACTCGTCGACCTGCCGCAGGTTATCGATCTGATCGACAGCAAACCCCGTCTCATGCACCTTATCCTCACGGGCAGGGACGCGCATCCCGATGTAATCGAGAGGGCGCATACGGTTTCCGAGGTGCGGGAGATCAAACACGCATACCGCCAGAAGATCGAGCCCCAGAAGGGTATTGACTACTGACGCGTCTGAACCTACTTTAATATAACGCAGATATAGTGGCATAGACATGCACGGGAGAGCGTTGGGGAGGCAACATGCGTAATAGATGGATCCTCAGTATCATGTTCATAGGGCTTTTCCTGATAGCCGGGTGCGGGAAGAGCACTCCAGGCAGCGGCTACGGCAATAACAATAATAATAGTCCCGTCTGCACAGTTAGTAATGCGACGGCGACAACATCGGTTTCTGCTTCGGACTCAAACGGTAATTATGTGTTCACACCTTCATGTATAAAGATATCCAGCGGTCAGACAGTCACATGGACAAATACGGGAATCATGATCCATACTGCTACAAGCGATTCGGGTTCACCGGTAACCTTTGACAGCGGGAACCTTTCCCCGGGGCAAACATTCTCATTTACATTCGCGGCACCCGGGACGATTGGTTATCACTGCACGTATCATGTGAGCCTTGGCATGAAAGGGACCATAATAGTTCAGTAGGTCTTATTGGGCCGGGTAGACCTCCAAAATCCGCCTGACCCCTGTTTTGAGACCCCCCGCCTGATGCGGGAGGTCTCTTCTATCCCACGTCTTGACTATTAGAAATCGAAGCCCTATATTGCCGGTAATACCTATCCATCATAGATTTTTGCGATTTCCGTAAAAACTCCATAAGCGCTAACAGACCAAGTCTGAGCGAGAACAGATAAAAATTGTCTTGAGGAGGTTAATATGAAGGATACAAAACTC
>JAJYJX010000028.1 GCA_021789095.1 bacterium | reverse complement strand
CTCCAGGAATATTTCGAGGCATTCCTTGCTCGACAGGATTACGCCCACATACTGCTCCATGATGTTATCACCGGCGGCAATTTCTTGCGTCGCCTGCAAAAAAAACGGCCTGACCTTTTCGAAATCTTTGATGCCATTTCCAAAATGGTCAGAGCATCAATAAAGCAAGGCATGATCAGGGAAATCAACGAGGACAAGGGCGTCATCCTCCTGATTATCATTGTATCTTCTCTGACATGTCTGCTCCCGCACATGGATCTGGTCAGGCCTAAGGGTTCATCCGTTTATAGTGACCTCTCCGATCCCGACCAATGGAAGATTTTTTTGGCGGATTTGCTGGAAAGAATCGTTCAAATACCGCGGGTCTGAAGGGACGCAGGTAAGCTTATAATTATACATGATGTGGTTTAGAACATGTTAAATAATATTCTGGTCATAAACCCGGTAAGCGGGATAAGCGGTGACAAGATGATTTCGTGCCTTGCCGATCTGGGCATTGAAGAGACTTTTTTAAACAAGGCAATAGATAATGCAGGCATTTCTGCGGAGGTTATAGTCCGTATCTCGACAGAGAAGAGAAGGGGTATTAAAGGCACCAGGGTGATGTTTGAATTTGTTTCCCCGAAAAAGCGCATGCCCGATGAAATGAAGCAGTTAATACAGAAAAGCAGGCTTAAAGACACTGTGAAAAAAACAGCGGCAAGTATTATAGATCACCTGACGGACGCAGAGGCGGGCGTGCACGGTATGAACAGGCACCATGTGCATTTTCATGAGCTTTCTCATCCAGATACGATAGCAGATGCGGTAATTGTAGCATCCGCGCTGGAGTTTCTCGGTATTGAAAAGATACTAACAGCGTCCATAAATGTAGGCTTCGGATCTGTAAATACAGATCACGGTGTGTATCCGGTCCCGCCGCCGGCTGTTAGTTTATTGCTCGAGGGATATAAATGGCATTTTGGTGTTGATGGAGACGGCGAGTTAACAACACCTACAGGTGCCGCAATTATAAAGGCGCTTGCATTCCCGCTCATGAACGGAACAAACCTTGTTCACCAAAAGGTCGGATACGGGCTTGGCATGGCTGAACTCGCGACGCGTGCAAATGTGTTACAGGCATTTTTGTGCAGGAACCGGGATTAGGTTTTGCCGTTGGTTATTCTTAAATAATGCATTAAATATTAAGAGAGGTAACATGGAAACATTGAGAAATTTACCAAAAGAGGAAGTACTCCGGATGGTCGGCGAAGACGCTAAAAAGGTTATTCATAAACTTGCAGAAGAGGTTACAGCCCGCTTTGGTGTTAGAGACAGAAAGGAAGTACCGCAACCTTATTACATAGCGGTCATGTCACATGCTCTGGGCATTGTATGTAATACAAAAGGAGACAAACCCGACAGTGCTGAAGTAGTCAGTATGGCAGAAACGGTATTTGAAAACGGCCCAAAGTTTCTTGCAGCCCTAGCATGGGTAATAAGCGGCAAAATGGTGGATCTTACAGCTGGAAGCAGTGGCGCAGCAGGACCTGAAGATCAGACCAACCGGTGACTTGTTTATTTCTTCATATCGGGCAAAACAGTTATTCAGATTATCCCGTTACAGTCTGCATGGTTGATATAGTTCAGTGTGCTTGAACTCCTGTAAAAGGCTACAAAAACTCTGCCCCCGTTTTACAGGTATTTAAATCATTACAAACAAAATAGATTTAATATTGTAGTCTTATGGCTTTTTCTGCATTACCATTCCGCAGCAAACGAGTTCTTTAAATTCAGGCCCGCACTCTGTCATAACTACCTCGGACCCGCAGGGTATGCAAACATATCTCGGTCCCTTTACTGCAGGCGCTTTGCGTCTTACCGGTTTCCTGGCCTTTGCCTTTTTTGCTTTTTTAACTGCCATCTTAATTTTCCCCCCTTCTGTTTATGAATAGATCCTATTTATATAAAAAATATATGCATAGATTTAGAATATATTCAACAGGCTTTTTTTACCTAAAAAATGCAATAGGGAAGTTTGTTCATTCGCTCAATCGATCCACCCCCCCCTCACCCTTCCTCTTCCCTCTGGGGAGAGGAGAAAGGTGAGGGGATTCGCAACAGATCATGCCGATAACCGGCTAATAATGATCGCTTTCTGTCATTCCCGCGAAAGCGGAAATCCAGAAAAAAACAGACTGGATTCCGTGTCAAGCACGGTATGACAAGAATATTGACACAGTTTTTTTACTCAAACTTCCTTATCCCAGTTTCCTATTTTCATGAGGACAGGTTTCACGAGGACAAGTTTTTCAAATGCATTTTTGGGGGTTTATAACAAATAAGGCACCCGAATATCAAAAAGGTGCATAGAGCATACTTGATACTTGCTATAATCAAGGACTCACGTTCCTGATATTCAGGAGTTCAAGCATCCTGTCGGGATTCGTTGTAGGATGCTCGCAGTGATAATCCCGGCATACATGGGCAGTCGCCCTGCCCCCGACACTTACCTGATAATGCACAAACGGGGCAATATCTGTTATGCCGTCATGTTCTTTTGGATCGCTCAGCAAAACTATCTTATCCGGTATAAATCTGTCCCTGAGCGCCTTAAGCATGGCAGCAGTATCAGCAGAGCCTTTGCTGCCTGTTATAACAACCTCGTACGAAGGACCGAGAGCAAAATCGAGAGCGCACAAAAGCTGCGTGAATGCCGACGGTAACTGTGCAATATCCGCCGAAAACGCGCGTGCTATTTCAACGGCTATTTTTTCAAGTCCTGCGTCCCCTGTTATGCGTGAAAGTCTCAACAGGTTCATCATGGCAACAGCATTACCCGATGGTACCGCACTGTCATGGATCTCTTTCCGCCTTACAGGCAGTGGTTCTGCATCATCGGGTGTCAAATAGAACCCGCTGTTTTCTTTGTCGAGGAAACGATCGATCATATCGTTGTTCAGCTCAAGAGCTGTTTTCAGATACTTTGCATCAAAGGTCGCTTCATAAAGCTCTATCAATCCCCAGATGAGGAATGCATAATCGTTAAGGTATGCCGGTATGGCTGCTTCGCCATACCGGTAACGATGGAACAATCTTCCATCCCTGTTACGCATATTCCCTAGTATAAAATGAACGGCTTTTACCGCGGCATCTGCATAGATCTTTTCATCAAACACCCCGGCTGCTTTTGCGAGGCCTGCTATCATCATGCCATTCCAGTCAGTAAGTATCTTATCGTCCTTTTGTGGTCTGATACGCTTCTGTCTTGCAAGGAACAGCCTTTGCCTGAGCAGTTCAAGGCTCTGTAAAAGCTCACGTTCCGACATATGCATCTCAAATGCGATCCGGGTGGACGGTCTGCCGGGATAGAGTATGTTCATACCTGTCTTTTCACCTGTGGTTTGGTCAAAAAAGTTGCCCGATTCTTCTATATTCAATGCCCGTTTTATAAAATCCAGGTCGTTTGTCCCGACGGCGTTCTCGATCTCTTTTAATGTCCAGAGATAGAATCTGCCTTCCACACCTTCGCTGTCCGCGTCCTCGGCAGAATAGAACCCGCCTTTCGGCGAGGTCATATCCCTCATAACGTAGGCAAGTACCTCCCTCGCTGTTTTCCTGTACTCTTCGTTGCCTGTTGCCTGATAAGCCTCCGTATAAGCTGTCGCAAGCATTGCCTGATCATAGAGCATCTTCTCAAAATGGGGCAGGATCCATTGAGCATCTGTGGCATACCTGTGAAATCCGAATCCTATATGATCGTATACCCCGCCGTGCCTTATTGATTGAAGGGTTTTCTCGACCATGCGCAGTGCATTCAGGTTTCCCGTTCTTTTGTAATATCGGAGCAGGAAGAACAGGATGTGCGCAGAAGCGAATTTAGGTGCACTTCCAAACCCGCCATTCAGTGAATCAAAACGCTGTTCTAGTTCCTTGTAAGCTGAATCCAGAAGTCCTGCATCAGGCTCCTTCCCTGTTTGCCCGGGTGTTCTGTGCCTAAGTATATCAACACATTGTTCTGCTGAAACCATAAGTCTTTCACGCTGGTTAAGCCAAGAATTCTTCATCATTGGAGCAAGCTCTAACATACCGATAACACCAAACCTTGTTTCTTTCGGTATGTATGTTGCTGCAAAGAATGGCTTTTTGTCAGGTGACATAATGATATTCAACGGCCAGCCGCCCCTTCCTGTAAACATCTGGCATACATCCATGTACAGGTTGTCCAGATCCGGTCTTTCCTCACGATCGACCTTCACACAAACGAAGGCATCATTCATTGCCTTTGCAACCTCGTGGTCTTCAAAAGACTCGTGCTCCATAACATGGCACCAATGACACGTTGAATAACCTATTGAAAGAAAGACCGGCTTGTCCTCTTTTTTTGCTTTTTCAAATGCCTCTTCACCCCACGGATACCAATCAACGGGATTGTGTGCATGCTGAAGCAGATAGGGACTTTTTTCACGGCTCAGGCGGTTTGCTCGCTGGCCAATGCCTTGTTCCCGGAGGAACTCCTCGTGTTGTCTTGAAGATCTCATTTCCATAAGAACCTCCTTCACACTAAGGTAGTAATGCACCATAAGGATGACAAGGGGTTTTGATATTATGTCCGGCTAAGCTTGTTATTGCACAATAAACACGAGTGCTATGGGTACAGGTACATTTATGAGAAGAAAAACTCCTTTGACAGAGGATATCGGTTACAGGGAATAACACATCGTAAATAGCACAAAGGAAAACCCTTTGCGGATATGGTAACAATGCTGCCGAGGTTTTAGTTTCTATAGACTCTTTACCATAAAAGTAGTATATTTTATACACAAATTTTTTTCTTGTAGGGATCACTCATATGGATATGGATAGCAAAGAACATTATAAACTGGGCAAGGAATTTTTTCTGAAAAACAAGTATGATATTGCCCTTCATCACCTTGCTGCATTTGAAGAGCACAACAAGGATTATGCCGACGTGTACAATATGCTTGGGGTCATTTATCATCTTTTCGGCAAGATAAAAGAAGCCATAAAGGCATTTGAACGGGCGTTAAAGATCAATCCCAGCTATATGGAAGCAGCGACAAACCTTGCAGTGACATACAATGATATAGGCCAGTACGAAAAAGCAAGAAATGTCCTCAACAAGGTAAAGGAATCATCTCATTCAAAGACTTTGAAAGAGGTGGAAAACAGGCTTATTAAAGCCAAGCTGTCGAACATGCACGCGCAGATCGGGGATCTCTATATAGATATAAATAATTATGATGCTGCAATAGAGGAATATCACAAGGCATTAAAGCTGCAGCCGACATTCGTTGATATAAAAACGAAGCTTGCAGTAACTTTGCGGGAAAAAGGAATGATAGCCCAGGCGATCAGGGAACTGGAGGAGGCAAAGTTTATAAACGCAGAGTACATTCCGGCACGTGTAAATCTGGGAATACTTTATTACCTTATGAGAAGACTTGATGATGCTATTGTCGAATGGCAGAGTGTGCTGAAGCACGATCCAAATAACGGTGTTGCCAAGATGTATCTCAACGCGGCAGCAAAGGAAAAGCAAAAGACGGTATAATGATTAAAAACAGGTCGCGGGCTTTTTTACCTGCAGCACTTCTATTCCTGCTGATGCAAAGCGTCGGCGTGTATGCACGGGAAGGACAGCTTGCACAGCATAACAGCGGATCCGAAAATAAAGAAGTAGGTACAAGTGATCCGAGTCTATTGACAGACAATGCATACTACAGTTCCCTTATGCAGGACCTGAATCAGGCAAAGGAAAGCATAATAATCATTATGTACCTTTTTAAGGTCTCCGGACATGGATCAGCCCTGCCCGATCACATAGTTGATGCACTTATAAAGAAGCACGGGCAGGGTGTTCACATAACAGTCGTTTTGAACATGGATCAGAAGAATGCTGTGCACGGAAGGACCGATGATATCATGGAAGCAAACCTGACTGTTGCAAAAAAGCTGGATAATAAGGGTGTAAAGGTTTATTTTGATTCTCCGCACAGGATAACGCATGCAAAAGTTATTATAATTGATAAGAGGATCGTATACATAGGCAGCCACAACTTTACACAAAGTGCCCTGAGATATAACCACGAAGTCAGTATAAAGATTATTTCCCCTGCTGTAGCGCAGGAACTTATCAATTATACGGAGGTGCTAACGCATGAAAGGTGAATACCTTATTAGAAAATTTCCTGTTATTGCATGTAAAGAAACAGTTTCCCCATTCGCCCAACCCCTTTCCGGGTATCCGGCGAAGGCGGGCCAGGTGAGGAAAAGGTTGAGGAAACGCCTTATCGTATGTGCCTTTTTAAGTTTACTCTTTATTGCAGGCTGTCTGCCGAGAATGGTTGTTTATGAGGGCAAACGCATGCCTTCTGATAAAGCCGTTGATAGTATTAAACAGAAAGCGGAGAAACAGCTTTCGCTGAACGATTACAAGGGTGCAATGGAACTTTATGCATCGATAGCCGCCGTGGACAGGAAAAGTACGGCAGCGGCGTATGGCCTTTTGAAGGCAGGCGACATAGCACTTGGCGTTAAAGCATACCCGGAGGCAGCGTACTACTATAATAAGCTGGTACATGAATATCCTGAAAGCAGCTATGCTGTTGATGCGATGATATGCCTTGGTACGATGGATCTGAAGCAGTCAAGATACTCCGATGCTATTGACAGGTTCAAGGCACTCGTCCCTGTCACCGGCAGCAACAAAAAGGGCAGGGTTTATTTCCTCCTTGGCGAGGCCTACTACAGGGCAGGTATGTACAAAGACGCATTTGATGCAGTTTCACGTTCAACAGACCTTCTTTTAACGGCTCCGGAACAGGAGCTTGCTCAATTATTGCTCGGGAAACTTGCAGATACATTCCTCACCGACAGGGACATAGTGGAGTTGCTGCATAACCAATACCCGGTTTATGAAACAGCCTTGCTCAGATTAAAGCTTGCACAGGACATGTTCGCGTCTAATGACTATAAAGAGGCACTCGTCCTGATAGAGGCTGTTATAGCGTCAGGTATTCCGTCGCCCGATATTATGAACAAGGCGGTATCCATGAAAAATGAGATATTGGCTATAACCAGGGTGGACACCACACACATAGGCTGCATACTGCCTTTAAGCGGTGACTTTGGTGCTTACGGGAAACAGGTGTTAAACGGCATAGAGCTTGCACTTGGTGTTTTTAGCGATACTTCGTCCCCTTACAGGCTTTTTATAATGGATTCAAAAGGTGTGCCCGAGCTTGCTGTAAAGCAGGCCGAAGAGCTTGTCAGGGACAATCATGTTGCAGCAATCATAGGGCCCCTTCTCGGCAGCACAGCGCAGGAAGTCGCGTATAAAATGCAGAGTTACGGCGTTCCCATGGTTGTCCTGAGCCAGAAGTCAAATATAACGGACGTTGGTGATTATATATTCCAGAACAGCCTCACGCCCGAGGATCAGGCAAGGGACATTGTAAATTACGCCATGGGAACACTCGCGATAAAAAATTTTGCTGTTCTGTATCCGGAAAGTCCTTATGGTGAAGACATGATGCAGGCATTTGTTAAACATGTGCTGGAGCATGGCGGTATAATAAACGGTCTTGAAGGCTATTTTCCGACAGAAACGGATTTCCAGGTCCAGATAAAGAAACTTGCCGGCACGTACTACCTTGATCTCAGAAAACAGGATATAAAACAACTTCCACCGGATCAGAAGAATAATCCGCCGCCGGTGATAGATTTTTCAGCTGTTTTTATACCTGATTATTACGAGAAAGTCGCAATGATAGCACCGCAGTTACTGTATTACGACATCAATAACGTCCAGCTTCTGGGAGGAAACGGGTGGAGCGGGGAAGGCCTGATACAAATGGGGGGCAGGTACGTTGATGGGGCAATATACACAGACGGATTTTTTACCCAGAGCACAAATAAGCGGACAGTATTATTTGTAAATACATACAGAGCGGCCTTTAGCCAGGAGCCCACCATACTTTCAGCCCTGGGCTATGATACAGCCAATCTCATAATTGCAGCAATGAATAATGCCGCCAGCAGACAGGACATCAAAAATAATCTACTGAAAATAAAAGATTACAATGGTGTTACAGGTATCACCACATACAATGGGAGCAGGGTTCCTGTCAAAAAGCTTTACTTATTAAAGGTAAATGGTAGAAAAATTGTAGAGATATCATACTGAGGCAATTGAAATGAAATTAAAGGATATAACGCGTACAATTCAGGGCATGGATTTTACGGATTTTACTATCAAAACGATAGAAGGCTGGCTCGAAGAGGATGTAAGTATACCAATAATAAAGAGTGATATATTCGAAAAAGGCGGTGAATTAGTCATAGAAATGGATATACCGGCTGTTGAGATGGACAGCTTAGAATGTTTTATTCAGGACAATACAATCTGTGTGCAGGGAGTAAAGGTTGAAACAGTGCCGCCGGATGTAATGAGGTACAATCAGATAGAAAGGGCGTTCGGCAATTTCACAAAAACCGTACCAATACCTGTTACCTGTGACACAAAGAATGTAAAAGCTGTTTTGAAAAATGGCGTTCTTAAGATTATATTAAAAAAAGTTCAGGAAAGAAGGCACGCAAAAACAATTATTAAAATAGAAAAAGGATAGAATATGTCTGAAGATATAGAAATAAAACAGGAGAAGGACCAGACACAGGAGAAACTTAAAATACCCGAAGAGCTGCCGCTCGTACCCATAAGGGATATAGTACTTTTCCCCAATATGATACTGCCCCTTTTTGTTGGCAGGGAAACATCAATTTCTGCCATAGATTACGCCCTGACAAAGGAAAGGCTTGTGGCATTCTCGACCCAGAGAGATATGAATGACGAATCGCCGTCTCCGGAAGGTATATTCCCGGTAGGGACTGTAGGTTCCATTACCAGAATGTTGAAGCTGCCTGACGGCAGGATAAAGATACTGATCCAGGGATTGGCAAGAATAAAAATAAAGGAATACAAGCAGACACAGCCGTTTTATTCTGTGACTATCGAGGTGATTCAAGACGCTCAGGTCGCCGAGACCGTTGAAATCCAGGCGCTGGTGAGGACTGCAAAGGAACAGATTGAAAAAGTTGTTTCGATGGGCAAGGCAATACAACCGGATGCGATTATTCTTATAGAAAACATAACAGAGCCGGGCAAGATTGCGGACATTGTGGTTACAAACTACGGACTTAAGACTACGGAGCTTCAATCATTTCTGGAAATCGAAGATCCTGTTGAACGCCTGAAAAAGGTTATCGAGATGCAGAATAAAGAGATAGAATTATTGACTGTGCAGGCAAAGATTCAGTCTCAGGCGAGAGAAGAAATGGGCAAGGTTCAAAGGGAATATTTTCTAAGGGAGCAGCTGAAAGCCATCAAAGGCGAGCTTGGCGAGATCGATGAGAAGGAAAGGGAGGTTCAGGAATTCAGGAATAAGATAAAAAAGGCAAACATGCCCAAAGACGTGGAGGAAGAGGCAAACAGCCAGCTTAACAGGCTTGAAATGATGCATCCTGATTCAGCAGAGGCATCCATTGTCAGGACATACCTTGAATGGCTTGTAGATATACCGTGGAAAAAACAGACAAAGGAAAACATAGATATAAAGCATGCAAGGAAGGTCCTTGACGAGGATCACTATGACCTTGAAAAGGTCAAGGACCGCATACTGGAATACCTTTCAGTAAGAAGATTGAAAGAAAAGGCAAAAGGCCCGATACTCTGCTTTGTAGGCCCCCCTGGCGTAGGCAAGACATCTCTTGGGAAGTCCATTGCAAGGGCACTGAACAGGAAATTTATCAGGATGTCTCTTGGTGGAATACGCGACGAGGCGGAGATACGGGGACACAGAAGGACTTATATAGGCGCAATGCCGGGAAGGATAATACAGGGTATAAAACAGGCAGGGACAAACAATCCCGTTTTCATGCTTGATGAAATAGACAAGGTCGGTGCTGATTTCAGGGGAGATCCGTCTGCAGCGCTGCTCGAGGTGCTTGACCCTGAGCAGAACAACTCATTTTCAGATAACTATCTGAGCGTGCCATACGATCTGAGTAACGTGTTGTTCATTACAACTGCAAATGTTATGGACACTGTTCCGCCGGCGCTGCACGACAGAATGGAGGTCATAACATTATCGGGTTACACTGATGAAGAAAAATTAAGGATAGCAAAAAAGTTTATTATACCAAGGCAGGAAGAAGAAACAGGTGTCGGCAAGGGCAAAGTGGTATTTGATGATGACGCCATCCTGTTCATCATTAACAGTTATACCAGGGAAGCGGGGCTTAGGAATCTTGAGAGGGAGATCTCCTCTGTTTTCAGGAAGATCGCACAGAAGCTGTCCGAAGGAGAAAAGCCGCCTTTCAAGATAACAAAAGATACTGTCAGAAAATTCCTGGGGGTACCAAAAACGCCTCCGGAGGAACTTATGACGGCAGATGAAGTAGGCATAGCAACAGGACTGGCATGGACACCATACGGCGGTGATGTGCTGTATATAGAGGTGACCACCATGAAGGGCAAGGGCAGGTTAACGCTTACAGGCCAGCTGGGCGATGTGATGAAGGAATCGGCAATGGCCGCTGTAAGCTATTTGAGGGCTAACGCCAAAAAGCTGAACATAGACGCTTCGGTATTTGATAGACTGGATATACATATCCATATACCCGCAGGAGCCATTCCAAAGGACGGCCCATCTGCGGGGATCACAATGGCTGTTGCAACTGCATCTGCGTTGACCGGTAAGAAAGTAAGGAAGGATCTTGCCATGACAGGGGAGATCACACTAAGGGGCAATGTGCTGCCAATCGGAGGGCTTAAAGAGAAATCACTTGCAGCGCTAAGGGCAAAAATATTCAAGGTTATTATTCCTCACGGGAACGAGCCCGATCTCGAAGATATGCCTGACTATATTAAGGAAAAGATAAATTTTATACCGGTGGCCCATATCCGTGAAGTTATAGAACAACTGCTGATCGGTGATAACGGCAAAAAACAAAAAAACAGGGACAGTCGTAAAAATAGTGAAAAACTGGGAAGAACTAAGGCTGATAAAAAGCATAAGGGATCTCGCAGGTAAGAAAGGCAAGAGTGTTTTACTCGGTATAGGCGATGATACTGCTGTAGTTAAAACCCCTGCAAAGAGCGGTCTTCTTTACACGGTGGATAGCATTGTTGACGGCATCCATTTTCTGGGGCATTTAAACAGGTGGGCATCCGCCGGTAAAAGGGCGATTGGCGCGGCAATCAGTGATATAGCTGCAATGGGGGGGCTTCCGCTTTATACAATGCTGTCTCTTTTCCTGCCGGAAGATTTCCCCTTAAGGCATATTAACGCCTTTATGAATGGGTTTATAGACCGTGTGCATGAGTACGGGATAGCACTCATAGGCGGCAACATAACGGCAACGCGCGGCAGTTTTGCAGCAGATACCGTTGTTATAGGGATGACGCGCAACGGCATGTTCGTCAGCAGAAGCGGTGCAAAGGATGGAGATCTGGTATGTATGGCTGGTGTAACAGGTGAAGCAATGGCAGGGCTTGATCTACTCATGCTCAAAAAAAACAGGTTGTACCCTGCACTTATAAAGAAATACCTTGAACCTGCACCGATGGTGAAAGAGAGCATACGCATTACCGATTCTATTGCTCCGAATTCAATGATCGATGTATCAGACGGACTGGTGCAGGATCTAAGCCACATACTTGATGAAAGCAAAACAGGTGCTATACTCGATCTGGATCAAATACCCATATCGGGAGGTGTTAAATATACAGCAAAACTTACGGGAAAATCACCTTATGATTACGTTTTGAGCGGAGGCGATGACTATGTTTTGCTTTTCACTGTTCCAGAAAAGAGGTATAAAGGATACGTTGACAGTACAAGGATATACACAATCGGAAGAATCACAAAAAGGGAGGGAATTTCATTTTTAAGGGGGGGCAGGAAAATCGACCTGAAACTGAAGATCCGTGGATATGTCCACAACGGATGAATTTACCCCGTTAGAAAACCCGCTATTATGAGAACAGAGGCATTAAAACAAATCCTGGAAAAAGTAAAAAAGGGCACTATGGATATTGAAGGTGCTCTGAAGAAGATGGAGGGCCTTCCCTTTGTAGACGCAGGATTCGCAAAGTACGATACGCACAGAATTATAAGACAGGGATTCCCCGAGGTTATCTTCGGCTACGGTAAAACGGATGCACAGATAGTTAAACTTTGCAGGATAGCTGTAAAGCATGGCGGAATTGTCATGGTAACAAGGGTGGAGAAAAAAACTGCGCAGCATGTGATCAGGAAGATCCACGGATTTAGGTATCATGCAGATGCAAGAATACTGACCTACGGCGGCACAATGCCCGCAAAAAAGGGCATACTTATTATTACAGCGGGAACCATAGATATATTGGTCGCTGAAGAGGCAAGAGTGACTGCTCAGATGTTTGGCAACGTTGTGGATACCGCTTATGACGTAGGTGTTGCAGGACTGCACAGGCTGCTCGGACAGCTTGATAAATTAAACAATGCCCGGGTCATCATCGTCGTTGCTGGTATGGATGGTGCACTGCCGAGTGTTGTAGGCGGTATTGTAGGCAAGCCTGTTATAGCTGTTCCCGTAAGTTCCGGCTATGGTGCAAATTTCAAGGGCCTGTCAAGCTTGCTAACAATGTTGAACAGTTGTTCCCCGGCAGTTTCTGTTGTTAATATTGATAACGGGTTTGGGGCGGGTTTTGTAGCATCCCTTATAAACAGGTTATAAAAAGGACTATACTATGCCCGAGAAGGCCAACGACAAAAAAACAAGTACATACAGCATGTCTGCGGAAGAAGCCTTAAAAGAGATTTTCGCGGTGTACAGGAAGCTTACCAATGTGACCACGTACAAAGATGTACTTGATATATTCTCTGAATCCCTGAGAAAGAGACTGGATCTGTTCGAAATCAGCATAGTAATGTTTAAAGACAAGGGTAAAAACACCGGTGAGATTATAGTAAGCAGTGAAATACACGATAACAGCACGATCGTTATAGATCTTGCAAAATATCCGGAAATAACCGCAGCTGTAGAGAAGAGAGAAACCATAAATGTAGAGGATATAGAAAAAACGCCGCTTCTGAACGAAGAAACAAAGGCAATAATTCTTGCAAAAAATATCCGTTCATTCTTTGTGCTGCCTGTATTTGATATAAATGATATTATAGGTGTTATATTTGTCAGATCCAGGGAATCCGTAAAGCTATCCCTGTTCCTGCAAAGATATTATCTTATCCTGGCAAACATGCACGCCTCAGCGATCCTCAATATATCGAGGATGGGTGCCCTGGAAGAATCCATGAAAAAAGCTTATGAACTTCTCAGGGTAAAAGAAGATTACGAATTTCTGTTTAACCATGCACTGGAAGGCATGATACTTATAGACAGGGACGGGAAGATCCGTAATGTCAACCAAACATTCTTGAAGATTACAGGTTATTCCGAGAAAGATGTTATCGGTGTTCATTATGCAATTGCCATAGCCGACGAATTAAGCCGTAAGGAAGCTGATGCTGTTTTTGAAAATTATCTCAATAGAAAGTTTATAAACAAGTTCGAACTCGAGTTGAAGATAAAGAGCGGTGCAACAAAAACCTTTTCGTTAAGGGCAACCCCGCTGCCGGGACGTAGAGATGTGTCGCTGGTTTCTCTCAGAGACATTACGGAGGAAAGACTTTTAAGCAGGGAATTGTTAAAAACCACCGACCTGCTGCTGAAAACAATCAGCAGTTCTCCTGATGCAATCATTGCCGTAGCTACAAAGGGTAAACTCCTGTTCTTTAATGAAGAGGCAACGAAACTTTTCGGCTATTCAAGGGAAGAGGCTGTGCAGTACGTACATGTAACGCAGCTTTATCCCCAGAATGTCGCAAAAGAGGTTATGAAGATCTTAAGGCAGAGCCCCACAAAACATATACGTAACTATCCTGTCGAGGTGCGTACGCGAAACGGAGAACTGGTTCCTGTTACACTGTCGGGAGCGATAGTTTACAATGAAAGGGGCGATGAGCAGATGTCGGTCGGATATCTAAGGGATGAGAGGGAAAAGATCAGGATGGAGAAATCGCTGGACGAAGCGTTGTCGAAGCTCATAGATGCAGAAAAGAATGAGGCCATGACAAGCCTTGCAGGGGCTGCAGCACACAATCTGAATCAGCCGCTGTCTGCTATCCAGGGTTATTCAGAATTATTGGTAAGCAGACTGAAGGACAGGGATTCGGTAACGGTCGACTATGCATCAAAGATCATACAGGAAGTCGAAAAAATGTCGGAAATAATAAAACAGATCAGCAGAATAACGAAATTTGAAATAAAGCCTTATGTGGGCACGGCAAAAATAGCGGACATAACTGGCGAGAAATCAAATGGTTAACGCGAAGTAATCAACTGTTCTTCTGAGTCCTTCCTTAAAATCAACTATAACCCTGTAGTCCAGATATTTTGATGCATTTGTTATATCTGCCTGGGAATGTTTCACATCACCCTTTTTAGGTTCGAGATATTTCGTATGTGCCCTTTTATTTGTTACTTCCTCCAGCAGTTTTATTAAATTATTAAGAGTGAATCTCGTGCCGCACGCTATATTAAACATCATGCCCGAAGCCTCCGGAGCATAACATGCATTTATATTTGCCTGTATGACATTTTCTATATAGGTAAAATCCCTGGACTGTTCTCCGTCTCCGTAAACAAGAGGACTTTCATTTTTAAGTATTGCAGTTATGAAGCGCGGTATAACAGCCGCATACGTTGAATGCGGGTCTTGCCGGGGACCGAATATATTAAAGTACCTTAAACTTACTGTCTCAAGCCCGTACACATTTGTAAAAACCCTGCAGTAATACTCGCCGGTGAGTTTACTTACCGCATAGGGAGACAGAGGGGAAGGAGCCATATCTTCTTTCTTTGGCAGCACAGAAGTATTGCCGTAAGCTGATGAACTCGCAGCGTACACCACTCTTTTTACTTTATTTTCTACAGAAGCCTTAAGGACATTTAAAGTTCCGTTTATGTTGGCGTTATTTGAACTTATGGGATCGTCTATTGAACGCGGCACAGAAGGGATGGCAGCTTCGTGCAGTACAAAATCTATGCCTTTACATGCATTTCTTACAGAATCAAGATCCCTTATATCGTATTCCATGAATTCAAACCGGTCGTAGGGTAATGCGTTTGCGAGGTTTTCTTTTTTGCCGGTCAGGAGGTTGTCTATTACCCTTACAAAATGGCCTTTCTCCAGTAAGCGATCAACAATGTTTGATCCTATAAAACCTGCTCCGCCGGTTATAAGAAATTTATCCATTATACTGTCTCTACAGCTTTACAATCTTATCGCTCTTTATGCCCCTTGTCCCGTTCTTTGTATCGAAAATGAATTTTGCATGTTTTACGATCCAATCGTAGTCATACAGAGAGTGATCCGTCAGTATAACTGTACAATCGGATGATGCAAGCATATTTTGGGTCAATTTTACAGACTTGATGTTAAGGCCGTTCTCATTGATTGCTTTAACGTACGGATCATTGTATGAAACCTTGCCTCCCCGGTGCAGGATGTTTTCTATAATCGGCATCGCTGAAGATTCTCTCAGGTCATTTACATCCTTTTTATAGGTGACTCCCAGTATGAATGTCTTGCTGTTTTTAATACTCTTGCCTTTTTCGTTAAGGATGCCTGCAAGACGGTTAACAACGTAATCCGGCATTTCATTGTTTATATCGGTTGCAAGCTCGATGAACCTGGTCCTGTAATTGAACAACTTCATTCTCCAGGTAAGGTATACAGGATCTATAGGTATGCAGTGCCCGCCTATGCCGGGACCCGGATAAAACGGCACAAATCCATATGGTTTCGTTTTTGCAGCATCTATGACCTCCCATATATCTATGCCAAGCTTATGACTTATAATTGCCATCTCATTTACAAGTCCTATGTTTATGCTTCTGAATGTATTCTCGAGTAATTTTACCATCTCGGCTGTATCGGCCGATGATACTTCGATTACGTTCTTTATAATTTGCCTGAACAGCAATACAGCGAGCTCTCCGGAAAGTTTTGTAACCCCACCTACTACCTTCGGTATATCAGATAGCTTGTACCTTCTGTTTGCAGGGTCTATTCTTTCAGGTGAAAACACCGCAAAGAAGTCCCTGTCAATCGCATAATGCCTGTCCGCAATTGTGGGTACGACGTATTCCCTGGTGGTACCTGGATATGTTGTACTCGTGAGTATGAGGAGCTTCGGTTTTGTTATTTTCTGTTTAATATTATGCACTGCTGAAGTGATAAAAAACAGATCCGGCTCTTTCGATTTACTGAGCGGGGTTGGAACACATATATCTATTACATCAGCGCTATCAATCCCGCTGTATGAACTTGTGTAAGATATCAGGCCGGATCTGTTGATTTCTTTCAGTTCTTCCGAGCTTATGTCCGTGATGTAGGACTCATTATTTTTTAAAGCGGTTATTTTACCTTCATCAAGATCTATACCGATAACTTTAAAACCGTTCCGTACGAATTCGCACGCGTAGGGCAAGCCTACATAACCAAGGCCTATTATGGCTATCTTTGCCTCATGCGACAGTATTTTTTTCTTTAATAAATTAAAATTTGAGCTCCTCATGAATGTTCCTTTCTTAGAGATATTAACAGGTGTGTCCTCAGCCTCAGAGATACTCTTTGAATCCTTTTGCTTTTAACGTATTAACCACTCTTGATATTGCATCATCATTGCCTTTCTTTGTGACCAGTATCTTCCCGTCTGAAGCTATCACTATAATATCGTTAACATTTGCGGTTATTACAAAGTTATCTTCGCTTATAACGATGCTGTTTTTACTGTCAAAATCAATACCATTCCCTATTCTTTGATTGCCGTTTTCGTCTTTTGGAACCGAAACATTTGCTATCTGTTCAAAGCTGCCGAGGTCGGCCCATGGGATGTTCATTTCAATCACAGATACATTGTCTAGCTTTTCTATAATCCCTTTGTCAATAGATATATCATTTAACACAGAGTACTCTTCTTTTATGGTTTTACGCTCGTAAGGACCCTTGAAAGTCTTTTTTATTCTGTCAAGAGCTGCGGAGAGTTCGGGCATGTATGTTTTTATCGCGTTGAGCATTGTGCTCGTTCTGAAAACAAATATGCCGGCGTTCCATAAACAGCCGTCCGATATGAATTTTTCTGCAAGCTCTCTCGAGGGTTTTTCTGTAAACCTTGCAACCCGTGATACACCCTCGAAAGAGGACTTTGCTCCTCTCGCAATATAACCGTAATTTGTGGATGGTTCAGCAGGCTTTACGCCAAAAATAACAACAGTCTCGGACTTATCGCATACATCGACAGCTTTTTTCAGAAGCTGGATGAATTGCTCATCATCCTCTATGTAATGGTCGGCAGGAGTTACGATTGCTATTGTATCACCCTGTTTTTCTGTTATATGTATGCAGGCAAGACCTATTGCCGCCGCTGTATTCCTGCCGACAGGTTCTGAAATGACGTTCCCCACAGGTACTTCCTTGATGGCCTCGTACACAGGAGCAAAGACCTCCTCGTTTGTAACAACAAGCAGGTTTTCAGTTTTAACAACCCTTTCGAGTCTCAGCAGGGTCTGTTTTATCAATGACTGCTCTTTTGTAATTGCAAGAACAGGTTTCGGCCTTGACATCCTTGAAAGCGGCCACAGCCTCTTACCCTGCCCGCCCGCGATAATAACACCGTACACATTCATCCTGTTCTTCCGTAGTCGTCTTCGAATCTTATCACATCATCCATATGCGGTGTTGAGACCTCATAGATGTAGGAGT
>JAJYJX010000027.1 GCA_021789095.1 bacterium | reverse complement strand
AGCCACCTGCTTACAGCTATAACAATATCAAGCCTCTGTGTGGGTTCGCCGTATCCGACAAAAACCACTTCTTCATATACTGAAGGGTCGCCGATCTCCTTTATGATTTCTTCAAGGGAGGGCTCTGTTTTCATAAGCTTAAGCTGGTAGTCTTTTACATAGTAGTCATTCCTGAACTTCGGGCAGAATGTACAGGCGTTTGTACACCTGTTTGTTATATTGAGGTAAAGCCTGTTTTCGAAGCTGTATGCTATTGTTTGTTTTACGCCTATGCCGAATGCCTGCCGTGCATTTTCAAGGAGGAGTTCCGACAGTTCAGCCTGATCCATGCCTTTAATCCCGGAAATGGCCTTGAGCACATAGGCTGTGTACGCGGGTTCGTTTCGTTTGCCCCTGTACGGTTCAGGCGTAAGGAACGGGCAGTCTGTTTCTATGAGCAGGCTGTCAACGGGCAGTTTTGAAACCGCATCTCTTAATGCACTCGCATTCTTGAATGTTATGATCCCGTTTATGGAAAGATAAAACCCCAGTTCCAATGCCTTGCCTGCCTGTTCCATGTCACCTCCGAAGCTGTGGATAACACCGCCGACATCGCCTGCCCTCTGTCTTTTCAGCATGCTCATGACTTCTTTGTTTGCATCCCTGCTGTGGATCACGAGCGGCAGACGCTTATCCCTTGCAAGCTTTATGAACGATTCAAAGGCTTGTATCTGAGCGTCTTTCGGTGAATGCATGTAATGATAATCGAGTCCGACCTCTCCGATTGCAACAACCTTCGGATCGTCCGACATGACGGCAATATCGGATAACGTCTGTTCGCTGAACAGCGATGCTTCATGCGGATGAAGCCCGACAGTCGTATAGATGAAGTCATGCTGGTGTGCCAGCCTTAAAGCATCGCTGTTGCCTTTCATCCCCAGCCCTGAGCCTATGTTTATTATGAATTCAAAACCGGCCTCAACCGCACGCTTAATAACCGCGTCCCTGTCATTATCATATTCGGGAAAGCTTATGTGCGCATGTGAATCATACAGTTTTATCATTGCTTCAATCTCATCATCTCGGGCCTGTAATTGCCGAACACCGTAGGCCTGTAATTCTCGAGCTTGTCTGTGTATGCAACAAAATCATACTGCCTTACAACAGGTATGAGCGGAAGTTCATCGTGCAGTATCTTCTGGACCTTTTTATAATAGAGTGCCCTTTTCTCTCTATTGTACTCTTCCGCCCCCCTCATCATAAGCCTGTCTATTTCAGCCTCCCATTTTGTTGCAGGCGTATGTTCTCTGGGGTCCCACAGGTGGAGCATGCCGTTTGAAAGCAGTACGTTCGCCCCATTGTGCGGTTCATACCCGCCTGTAAGCGCTATAAGCATGCAGTCCCAGTTAAAATTTGTTGTAAGCTTTTCAACAATTGTATTAAAGTCCAGCGGCTTATAGTTTACCTTCATACCCAGTTTGGCAAGGTCGGAAGTTATTATAGCAGCTATACGCTCCCTCTGTTCATTCCCGGAGTTTGTAAAAAAATCAAATTCGACCCTGTTTCCGGAACTGTCATACAGCATGCCATTGTTCCAGTGAAAACCGGCTTTTTTAAGCAGTGCCCGCGCCTCGTCAAGATTATAGGCATAGTCGGTCATATTCAGGTGATACACAGGTACGCTGCGAGGTATAAAAGATACTGCAGGTTCACCATACCCCCTGTAAACATCATTGATGATCCCCTGCTTGTCAATGCTGTGCGCAACAGCCTTTAAAAAATTTATATTGGTAAACCATTTGTACCTTGGGTCTATTTTGCCGTCCTTGATATAATGCCGTGGATTTCTGTTGAAGGACACAAACAGGATACCTGTATCAAGCCCTATATTCTTAACGATAAATCCCCTTTTTTTGCTCATTGATTCAAGCATGGATACTTCCTGGGGCCTTGGTGAATAGATATCGGTCTCACCGGAAATGAATTTTACATACTGGGCGTCCTGATTCTGGACTATGAGCATTGCACGTTTCTCTATGTACGGCAGTTGGACACCTTCGCCATCTTTCTCATAATAATAAGGGTTTGCCTTAAAGATAATGTACTGGCTTGGAACATAGTCTGTCATGGTATATGGACCGAGTCCTACAATATGATCCGGCGCGGTAACTATGTTCCATGTTTTTTCAAATACATTGCCAAGCAGCGGCCTCTGCAGAACATGTTCCGGCAGGACGGGAATGCTTAATGATTCCAGGAATGGATAGAACGGAACCGGGAGTATGAACCTCACTGTATGGTTATCAAGTTTTTCTACCTTTACCTGCTTGCCGTTTATCGTAAACAGGTCGCGGTATGAAGAAAGCACATCAGGCGAGTAGATCACTTTAAACGTAAACAGCACATCATCTGCAGAGAATGGCTCACCATCGCTGAAATGGACATGCTTCCTGAGCTTCATTGTTATGACCTTTCTGTCACTGCTTACAGTCCATGACTCTGCAAGCCCGGGTTCCACTTTAAAGGTAAAAAGGTTAAGCCTTGTAAGTCCTGCAAATATAGGGTCAAGAACGTCCGTAGAGCTTGTCTCATTTGCAAGAATAGGGTTGAATGTCCTTGGATCCGATATAACGGCGGTAACAAGTATATTTTTAGGCAGGCTCTCCATCCTCCTGAAATTGCAGCCGCTAAACAAAACAAAAGACAGCACTGCCGGTATAAGGATCTTTGCCTGCCGTCTACCCATGATTGCAAAGTTTATCTGCATCCATTAACTCTGGATCGACCTTCCCGTTAATATGAACCTTGTCATAATGTATTGTAATCCTGTTATCCTTCCACTTGCATCTCACATAAAATGGTATCCTTACACCATCTATTGCGGCGTAATCGTCGTATGTACAGAATGTCTTAATGCCGTTGTCCATCTCAATGTTCGTACTCTCCGGTAGCAGTTTATCGTTAACCGATGCAATCCACGATGCGCTATCTCTCTCCCCTGACAGTACAAACTTGTTCTTGCTTACAGTCATTTTAGACGGGGTACCAGGCAGCCTGCCTGTTACCAGACTTTTGAAGACTTCCGGCGGAATATCAAGATATGTAAAATACCTGAAACTGTCCGCGGATGAATATACACTGCATGTACCCGTATCGACATTCAGTATTGATACAGTGCGGTTGTAGATCAGCACAAGCAGCGGCTGGTAAAAGATATTAAGCGTTTCCAGCCTTATTGCATTGCCGCTTATGATCATTCCCTCCGGAAAACTTGCATGCCTGTCGTCAATTTTGACGCTGACTGTGGCAAGCGCCTTGATGCTGTTTATATCAGGGTTTTTCTCTGACATGGCGGTCATTAAAGCTGACATAGTATCGTATCTGACGGGCCTTAGCGTGTACGCACATCCTGAAATAAAAAGGTATACCAGCAGTGTTAATAACGATATTGGCAATAAACTATTTTGCGCCAAGTTTCTGTAATTTCTCCTTCAAATCCTTTTTAAGCTTCTCGTCGCTAAGCTGTTTACTGTTTAAGGCTTTTGTATAGTTATCTTTTGCTGATACTTTGTTACCCGCCTTAAGGTAGGCGTCACCGAGATGGCTTAGTATCTGCGGGTCTTCTTTCGAAAGCTTTACCGCCTTTTTTAAGGTAATAATGGCTTTACTTATCAATCCCTTCTTGAAGTAAACCCATCCAAGACTGTCTGTAATGTATCCGTCATCGGGTTTTATCTTTAAAGCCTTTTTAATAAGCCTTTCAGCAGTATCAAGCTTTATGCCCTTCTCTGCATAGGTATATCCTATGTAGTTTAAAGCATCGGCATTATCTTTATTTATACTCAGGATCTGGTTCATAACGCTCAGGGCATTTTCTGTATCCCCGGATTGATCATACAAAACGCCGAGATGGTACAGGATCGACTGGCTGTCTGTAAATTTGTTCAATGCTTTGTTTAATATTCCGATTGCCTGTTTGTAATCCTTATCCTGTGCAAGGAAGGATGCATAGAGATTGAATATGTCCGCTGTTGGATTCTTCTCCATAAGGGGCAGCAAAACGCTTTCTGCCTTCTTATTGTCCTTCTGGTTGCTGTAAATCACGGCTATCTGCACAACCGCATCCTGATAGGCATCATCGTCGGGTGGTATTTCCCCCAGGATCTCAACAGCCTCGCCATATTTCTTGTTCTCTGAAAGTAAAATACCGTAATAATAGTAAGCCCTGTAAAATGAAGGGTTTGACTCTATTATGCTTTTGAAGCTGGTTTCTGCTGATGTATATTGTTTAAGTTCGATGTAAACCATGCCGATCTTCAGCTGAAGGAGCAGGGAAGGGATGGATGCCTCAGCCATTTTGTAGCTTTTGAGCGCATCTTTATATTTCTTTGCTGAAACATAAAGATCCCCTATTTTTTCATAAAGGCTGTACTCATTGGGATCATTGGTCAGTATGCTCCGGTAAACGTTTATAGCCCTGTCATATTGCTTTAAATACGCATATACATCTGCCTGTTCATAAAGTGCTGTGTAAAAATCCGGAGAAACCTTTACTGCTTCGGCATAGTATTCGATGGCTTTCTTGTACTGTTTCAGATCGACCGCTATCTTCGCAAGATAATAGTATGAATACGGCGATGCAGGCACACGTACGATCATGCCCTTCAAAGTATCCTGTGCACCCTTCACATCTTTGGCATGGTACTGGGTAAGTGCAAGTGCTATATATGCGTCTTCAGAATCAGGAGAAAGCTCCACAATATGTTTTAATATTTCCACAGCCTGTGCTGATTTACCCTGACCCGAGTATATATCGGCTTTTATGTAAAGCGCAGGCACATCGTCCGGGCTGATTTTTAAAGCCTGATCCACCTCTTCCAGTGCCTCTTTTGAGCGCTGTTTCTGTGCATACATCTTTGCCAGCGTCAAATGGAGATAAGCTGATGAGGGATCATAAGAAATGGATTTTTTTATATTTGCTATTGCACCATCAATGTCACCACTGTTCTGTTTCGATGCAGCTATCATGTAGTATGTCTCTGCGCATTGTAAAGGTTGGGCACACTGTCCTGCCTGCTCGGCATGGTTGTATACCGCGACCGGTTTTGAAGGATAATGGATGCAGCCCGCGGCTGACGACAAAACAACAAAGATAATAAGCAGTTTTTTCATAGAAGAAGGATAATGCCTGGTTGAAAATATTTCAATAGGTTTATTACAGCATGATACCGCCGCCGTCAACGACGATAGTCTGTCCTGTAATGTATGAAGATGCATCCGATGCGAGGAATAATGCTGTGCCAACTATGTCATCTGACTCTCCAAGCCTCTTTATTGAAATCCTGCTCAGTATTTCATCAACAAGATCCGGGGAACTGTAAAGTGCCTGTGAAAATTTTGTTTTGATCACCCCGGGTGCAATGGCATTAACCCGGATGTTCATACTCGCCCATTCATGGGCAAGCACTCTTGTTAACATTATCACCCCTGCCTTGCTTACACTGTATGCCCCAAGTCCTGTCTCAGGTTTGATCCCTGCGATAGAAGCCATATTTATAATATTGCCTCCGCCGTTATCTGCCATAATCGAGGCAACCTCTTTACTGAGGAAGAAGAAACCCCTGAGATTTACCTCGAAGATCTTGTCCCATACACCTTCATCAACATTTATAATAGGTCCGAACACAGGGTTTGTCCCTGCATTGTTTACCAGAATGTCTATTCGTCCGTAGTGTTCCATGGTCTTTTGCACAAGGACCTTAAGATCGCTTATTTTTCCTCCATGTGCCGGAACGACATATGCGCTGCCCCCTGATGCCTTGATTACGTTTGCTACCTGATCAAGATCGGCCTGTTTCCTGCTTGATAAAACCAATTTTGCACCGGCCTGTGCAAATCCGTTTGCAATAGACTCTCCGATCCCTCTGCTTGCTCCTGTAATCATTGCTACCTTCCCATCGAGTCTGAACTTCTCCATTGCCTTCTCCATTATTCAAACCTCCAAATCACAAGCTTTTGTATACAACCACAATAAAACAAAAAAATAAAGCAGCCGGAAACGGTATAGCCTGATATATATATCCGCACAGCAGGACATACACGTACTGCGTTGTTATGAAGCAGGTATCACTCTATTGTTCTTTTCCCTTTTTCCCTGTGACGAAAGCAAGGATAATAAGGATAACAATAACTATAATTGTAATTATAATCAGTATGCCTGACGTACTTATTCTGCTCCCTTCCGCAGTAGCGGCAGGGATTGTTGGTGTCTCTTCTATGCCTGCTGAAGGAGAAACTGGTTGTGCAGCTACAGATGGCGAAGGCTCTTCAACAGCTTGAGTAGGTTCAGACGGTTTCTGCTTTTCTACACCTGGAGCGCTTGAATCCACGGCAGCTATGTGCTCATGTTTTATTCTTTTTACCACCTTACGGTGAGGTTCAGCTGCCTTGTGTTTAACTGGTTTGGGTGCCTCGGCCGCAACTACCGGCTTGGGTTCTTCCGCTGGTTTGGGTGCCTCGGCCGCAACTACCGGCTTGGGTTCTTCCGCTGGTTTGGGTTCTTCCGCTGGTTTGGGTGCCTCGGCTGTAACTACCGGCTTGGGTTCTTCCGCTGGCTTGGGTGCCTCGGCTGTAACTACCGGCTTGGGTTCTTCCGCTGGCTTGGGTGCCTCGGCCGCAACTACCGGCTTCTGAATAGGCCGCGATACGGCCTGCGGACTTGCAACTTCATTTTCTTTACTTTTTTCTGCAGCAGGTTGTGTTTTTGCCACATCTTTTGACATCTGTACCTCAACATACCCAGGCAGTGGAATAATTTCATATGCAGGAATAACTATCACTGGTAAATTTTCATTCAATGCCACTGCAACGGCTGGATGATAGCCAATGATAATGCTTAACATTAGACCGATTGCCATTAAATACGATAATCTTATGTCACCCATGTTAACCCTCTCTTTATGTTTTAAATATAGCTTATAGTCTGTTAATCAGGCTGAAAATGCATATCCCGATAATCTATTGATCCTTACAGCAGTTTTATGTATACTATAAATGGTTTGTCAAGTTCTTATATAGCTGGTATACGATTAGATCTACATGCGGCAAGAAAATCATTTAATGCTGACAAATGCCTGCATGCCCGGATATACAGCCCTGCCTGCAAGTTCATACTCAATTTCAAGCAGCCTGTTGTACTTTGAAACACGCTCGCCTCTTGCCGGTGCTCCTGTTTTTATAAAGCCCGTATTTGCCGCAACCGCAAGATCGGATATGGTCGTATCATCTGTTTCGCCGGAGCGGTGCGATACAACGGCTGTCCAGCCATTTGATTTTACCATTCTTATCGCTTCCATGGTTTCAGTTAGTGTGCCTATTTGATTCAATTTGATCAGAACAGAATTTGCTCCATCAAGTTCTATAAGCTTTTTGATATATTTTGTGTTTGTAACAGTGAGATCATCCGCTACGAGCTGCACCTTTGAGCCAAGCCTTTTGGTCAACTTTACCCATCCGTCCCAGTCATTTTCAGCAAGGCCGTCTTCTATGCTTATAAGCGGATATACCCTTGCAAGCCCCTCGTACAGATCGATCATCTGTTCCGATGTCAGCGTTCTGCCTTCGTCCTTTAGATGATATTTGCCATCGCTGTAGAATTCGCTTGAAGCCGGATCGAGTGCAAGATAGATATCTTTACCGGGCTTATAGCCGGCTTTCTCAATCGCTTTAAAAAGGAGCTGTAAAGGCTCTTCATTGTTTTTAAGGCTTGGCGCAAAACCGCCTTCATCGCCAACCGAGGTCGTAAGGGATCTTTCTTTGAGAATGGATTTCAGCGTATGATATACCTCTGTAGATGCCCTTAACGCCTCTTTAAATGACGGCAAACCGGCAGGCACTATCATGTATTCCTGGAAATCCACATTTGTATCGGCATGCTTCCCGCCGTTCAGCACATTCAGCATGGGCACAGGAATCGTTGGTGTATCAACACCCCCGATGTATTTGTAAAGCGGCATGTTCAATGCCCTCGCCGCAACATGCACCACAGCGAGTGAAACAGCGAGTATCGCATTCGCTCCAAGCCCTGACTTTGTTTCAGTGCCGTCAAGCTCTATAAGTCTTTTATCTATTGCTCTCTGGTCAAAAGGCTCCATGCCTTTTATTGCCGGCTTTATTGTGTTAAGAACGTTATCGACGACCTTTAAAATGCCCTTGCCCTGATAGCGCTTTTTGTCCCCGTCCCTCAGCTCCAGTGCTTCCCTTTCCCCTGTCGAAGCACCGGACGGAACCTTTGCCGTTGCAAAAACTCCGTTATCAAGCTTTACCGTTACCTCTGCTGTAGGATTACCGCGGGAATCCAGTATCTCAAGTGCCAATAAATCTTCTATCTTTGCCATAGAAACCTCCGTTAAAGATTTACCCCGTTAGAAAGCCCGCCGTTCATGGCAGGGATACTGTAATACACATGCACTTCGATGTGCAGCCTGTCCTTTCTAACGGGGTTTAAAAGCTATAGCATTTCCAAGTCAAAATACAACAAAATCGCAGAGGCATAGGTTGCTCCCGGAGTGTCCGTTACCGGTTACAGCAAGGGGCGAGGACTAGGGGCAAGGACGGCAATGGGGTCATTCCATGGTTCATTTAATTGAAAAGCCGCATCTTCATTGTCATCAATCTTGACAAAGGGCTTTTTTGCTTCGACAAAGAACTTTCTTGTCCCGCCTATCCTGAAACAATAATCAGGCGCTTTGACAGCGCCACCGATCTTAATTGCATCTTCGTGTATGACGTCCTTGTATGCCTCCGCATTACCCTGAATATTTCGAACGTCCCAGCCCAGAGCTTCAAAGAACGGGTTGATAAATTCTTGTCTGAGCTGGGCTTCGTTGTATTAGCTGGAGGTATAGGACTGCTGGTTTCTTTCAAATCGTTCTATGAGTTCTGATACTTGTTGGGGGAGTTGGTCATTCATAAGAATGACATATCAGATTACGATGGATTTTGCTATGGAAACAAAGAAGAAAAAGGGCAGGTTTTAAACCAGCCCCTACATGTTTAAGATTAAAATTCGGATCTTTGCTGGATTATCCTACATAGCTCTCTGTACGATCTCGGCTATGTCGAGCACCTTGACGTTGTCTTCGACCCCCTTGTCCTTGACCCCGTCGTCGATCATGGTCATGCAGAACGGGCATGCGGTCGCGATAACATCCGGGTTCAGAGACAGGGCCTCTGCTGTCCTTACCCTGTTGATACGGTCTCCTTCTTTTTCTTCAAGCCACATCCTTGCGCCCCCTGCGCCGCAGCAGAAGCTGTTGTCATAACTGCGTTTCATCTCCGCCATCCTGACCTGCGGTACTGCTGCCACGACCTCTCTTGGCTCTGCGTATATATTGTTGTGCCTGCCAAGGTAGCATGAATCATGATATGTGACCAATTTTTCGAGGGGCTTTGTCAGTTTAATCCTGCCCTCATTGAGAAGCTGCATGATAAGCTGTGAATGATGAATGACTTCGTAGTTGCCTCCAAACTCGGGATAATCGTGCTTGATCGTATAATAGCCGTGCGGGCACGCTGTTACGATCTTTTTGATATTGTACTTTTTGAACGTCTCTATGTTCTGCTTTGCAAGCGCCTGGAATGCATATTCGTTCCCTGCCCTTCTTACCCAGTCTCCACAGCATGTTTCTTCTGTACCGAGGACTGCGAACTTAACTTTGGCAGCCTGCATGATCTTTACAAATGCGGTTGCGATCTTCTTGTTTCTGTCATCGTATGCGCCTGCGCATCCTACCCAGTAAAGGACATCTGTATCCGGCTGCTCGGTGATCGTCTTGATGCCGAGTCCTTCTGCCCAATCAAGCCTTGCATCGGAGCCAAGCCCCCATGGATTGCCGTTTGTATCATTGTTTCTGAATGTTGCAGAAAGCTCCTGGGGCATTTTGCTTTCTGTCATGACAAGATATCTTCTCATATCTATAATATCTCTGATGTGTTCATTGTAAACAGGACAGATCTGCTGGCACGCACCGCATGTCGTGCATGCCCACAATTCCTGCGGGGATATGGACGTTGCGGTATTATGCTCTTCAGGGTGTTCTTTCCTCGCGGCCATGCGCTTCTCGCTTTCTGCTTCATCCGCTAAAAGCTGGACCCTTTGATCGTCCGGCAGCTTTTCGCCCTCTTTTAACTTCAGAAACTTTGGGCCGTTTGCCTTCATGTTCTCTTTGATATTCAGGATGATTTCCCTCGGTGAAAGGATCTTACCTGTATTTGCAGCGGGACAGTCATCCGTGCATCTGCCGCATTCCGTGCATGCCGGGCCGTCAAGCAGTTGTTTCCATGTCAGTTCCTCAAACTTCGAAACACCGAATGTTTCAACACCCTCTGCCTCAAAGTTTATGGGCTGGAGTTGCATTGATTTGCCGGTAAGGTTCACAAAGAAGTTATTGGGGATTGCGCCGAGTATATGCAGGTGTTTTGAATTCGGAATAAAATCAAGGAAGAACAAAAGCATAAGAACGTGCACCCACCAGATCACTTGATACGCAACATGCGGTATGGGTTGTGTAACATGGAAAAGCTTTATATAGGAACCTGCAAACAGCATCCAGTTCGCTGCATTGTATACAGGCTCTTCAGGGTTTACCCCATTGCTTACATTCATGGCAAACAGGGTAAGCATAAGGCCTGTTATAAGCCCGAGTATCAAATAAGAGCCGAAGTGATAGTTAAGCTTTGCCGGGTGCTCTATGAACCTTCTTGCAAGCGACATTATCATGGCTGCAATAACCGCTGTTGCCATAAGATCCTGAGAAAACAAGAACAGGTTATAGAGCGGGTACCCTAAAAAATGAAAACTGAAGCCCGGGACCAGACCGCCGATAAGGATCTCTATTTCTCCGAGGAGCAGGATCATGAACCCCCAGAAGATCATGAAATGCATGATGCCGGCATAGAGTATGTCGCCTTTTGGGCGCTTGAAATTGGCAAGCTGGAAGATTGCATTCCTTATCATCCTCCATGCCCTTGTGCCGATCTGATCAAACCTGTTCTCAGGCTTGCCGAGCAGGACAAACCTTGCCAGGGTGACGACTTTATAAAAGAAATAACCGAATGCTATAACAATAGCCAAAGCTACAAGTATTGTGTTCATGTTACCTCCTTAAAAAGGGACAGCGCCCTATTTTCACGATGGATGGTCCAGGATGATCCAAATAATAGGGCGGTTGCCACTAAAAAGAAAATAGGGCGCTGTCCCTGCCTTAGTGTGATATTATCTACTTTACCTTCTTGATCTCTTCAACCAATTCGGGTACGGCCTTCGCAAAATCGGCAACAAGACCATAATCGGCTATCTGGAAGATCGGCGCATCCGGGTCCTTGTTTATGGCAACGATTGTCTTGGAATCCTTCATGCCTGCAAGGTGCTGAATAGCGCCTGAGATGCCGACTGCAATATAAAGGTTTGGAGCCACTATCTTTCCTGTCTGTCCGACCTGGAGGTCGTTCTCGACCCATCCTGCATCAACTGCGGCCCTTGAAGCACCTATTGCAGCGCCGAGCAGGTCTGCAAGTTGTCCTATGGTCTTGAATCCTTCGGGCCCCTTGAGCCCCCTGCCTCCCGATATAACGACACTTGCATCCGTCAACTGAGGTCTTGTTGATTTATGTTCTATGGTTTCAATATACTTTGCCTTCAGGGTCTGTTGATCGATCTTCACGCTGAGTGCTTTAACCTCTGATGCCTTGTCCAACTTTGGAGCATGTTCAAATGCAGTCCCTCTTACAGTTGCAATAATAATATCGCCGTCAACTGCGACATCGGCTACTATGCTGCCCGCCCACATTGCTCTTGTAAATCCTGAAACCTTGCCACCTTCCGTGTTTATTGAAAGTATGTCGGATACCATACCGGCCTTGAGTTTCACGGCAATTCTTGGCAGGAGCTCTTTTGCAAATGCCGATGTCGTCGAAAGGACAAGGCTTGCTGACTGCGATTTGATCGTCTCATACGCTGCAATCGCATATGCTTCTGCCGTGTATCCTGCAAGCGCAGGGTCATCAACAACCAGCACACCATCGGTACCAAAATGGGACGCAGATTCTTTTACCCTGTCCATTCCTGAACCTATTAAAAGCAAATAAGATTTTCCACCCATTGCTTTTGCTGCATCAATACCTGCTTTTGCCGCAGAAAGGCTCTGTTTTATAAGCTCGCCGTTCTTGTGTTCACATAATATTATTACATTACCCACTTTTGCCTCCTTTATATGACCTTTGCTTCGGTCTTTAACTTACTTACCAGGTCCTGAACAGACTCAACCTTTACGCCGCCTTTTCTCTTAGGCGGTTCCGACAGTTTCTTAACTGTAACACGCGGCTTTACAGCGACCCCCAGGCTCTCGACCGTTAGCTCCTTTACCGGCTTTTGTTTCGCCTTCATGATGTTCGGCAATGAAGCATACCTGGGCGTATTCAGTCTCAGATCCGCAGTTATAATGCATGGAAGTTCAACCTCTTTAACTTCAAGACCTCCGTCTATCTCCCTTGTTACCTTTGCCTTTTTCTTGTCGTCTGTTATCTCGACTTTCGATGCAAAGGCGGCCTGCGGATATCCGAGCAGTTCTGCGAGCATGAAGCCTGCCTGTCCCATATCGTCATCAACAGCTTGTTTGCCAAGAATAATAATGTCCGGCTTTTCCTGCTCAACAATCTTTGCAAGGATATTTGCAATATCGTAAGAATCATAGCTGCCTGCATAATTAACAAATATGCCCCTGTCCGCACCCATGGCAAGCGCGGCCCTGATCTGCTCTGTAACTACCTTGTCCCCTACGGAAACTACAACAACTTCGCCTGTTTGTTTCTCTTTTATCCTCAATGCTTCTTCAACAGCAATCTCGTCAAACGGATTCACAACAAACTTAACACCTTCGGTTTGTATCCATAATCCGTCAGGCTTAATCTTGAGCTTTGCCTCGGGATCACTCACCCTTTTTACTGTTACCAGGATCTTCACTGTTACCTCCTATATGTTTATTTTTTATAGCTATACCGTTAATTATTGCCTCTGTTGCATCAGAGCTGAGTTTTTCAAGCGTGTACTTTGTATCGCCCGCGAGGACCCAAATCAGTGTAAGTTCGTCCAGTGCACCGAAGATTATCCTTTTTAATATGCCGGGCACGAGGTGCTTTGCAATCAATCCTTTTGCCTGCGCTTCCCGTATAATGCCTGATATTATATTGAGATACTCCCTGAATTTTATGTTCTTGTATTGTTTTATAAATTTATTACTCTGCCTTAACTCGACGGTTATAACCTCTGCAAGAAACTTGTCATACCTTACCATTTCGAAATGGAATTTGATGAACTCGCGCAATTGTTCAATGGGATCATCAATATTGGCCAGCCTTCCTTTTACCATCTGTATTATCTGATCCATGCTTTCTTCAAACAATGAAACAAGGAGCGTGTCCTTGTTCTTGAAATAGAGATATATGGTTCCGTCAGCTATATTTGCCTCTTTTGCAATGTCCGATATGCGCGTGTTGTAAAACCCTTTTCTGGCAAAGGTCTTAATGGCTGCACGTATTATCTGCTCGTGTTTGTCATTTTTCTCATTGTTAACGATTTTTTTCATGCCGGCCCGATATTGAATGAATAATCATTCATTTGTAAATATTTGTCAAGGTGATCTTTACAGAGTGTTCTGTTTGCGTTTATAATTGACTTCCCTGTTCGATCTTGATAAATTATTTTTAGTGCGGGCGTAATTCAGTGGTAGAATGCAAGCTTCCCAAGCTTGACGTCGCCGGTTCGACCCCGGTCGCCCGCTTTTTTTGTCAAAACCCAAAGGAAACTTTTATGAAAATACTTATTGTCGGATCAGGAGCAATTGGTTCAGTGCTCGGCGGTTTTCTGCATAAATCAGGTGGCGATGTTACCCTTGCAGGACGCGGAGAGCACATAAGAACCATAAAATCACAAGGCCTGCACATAACAGGCATATGGGCCGAATATAATCTTAAAGACATCAGGGCCGTGGAACCAGCGGAAGCTTTAAAGCCTGATCTGCATGATCAATTCGATGCGATCCTGATGTGCGTAAAATCATACGACACCGGCGATGCAATAAAGGCATACAAGGGCCTTATGAAAAAAGACGGTATATGTGTCTCTTTTCAGAATGGCTTGGGCAATATGGAAGCCATTGCACAGGTTGTTGGTGATCAAAGGACGGGAGGTGCAAGGGTAATATTCGGTTCCGAGATAGTAAAGCCCGGGTATGTAAATGTCACTGTTTATGCAGATCAGATTGTTGTCGGCCCTTACAAACTTGAAAAGTTCGGAAACAAGGAACGGCTCGTGGAATTAGCACGTATCATAGATAAAACAGGTATACCGGCTTATTATATGGACGATGTTTATCCTCATCTCTGGGCAAAGATGTTTTACAACTGCCCCCTGAACCCGCTTGGAGCAATATTGAGGCTGCCGTATGGCGAGCTGATAAAGCATGAAGAGATAAAGGCGATCATGAATGACGTGGTAAAAGAGGCATTTGCAGCGGCAAAAGGCATCAGCGTAAACCTGCCGTTCGACAATTACATGGATTTTATGCAGGTTTTCTATGACGTTCTTGTGCCTTCGACAGCGGGTCACAGGGCTTCCATGCTCCAGGATATCGAACGGGGAAAAAGGACCGAGATAGACGCGCTGAACGGTGCTGTTGTAAAGTACGGTGAACAGCTCGGCATACCGGTTGAAGTCAACAAGACACTGGTACGGCTCATAAAGGCAATAGAAAAACAATAACGTGAAAAATACAATAATGGAATAAGAAAGTTTGTGTGGTGAACGAAAACCTGCATACAATTATGAAATCAAACTCTAAATCCAAAATCCTAATTTCCAAACAATATCAAATGACAAAAAATCTAAACTCAAAACAGTTGAGAACATTTATTGTGGATCAGATTGGAGCGCTTGTTTAGAATTTAGATATTCGAATTTAGTGTTTCGTGAAATACATGTGGACACAGCGCGGGGAAAACGGTCAAATTTTATTAAATGTACCGGGGAAATTAAAAAGGCATGACCATTTACATAGGCACAAGCGGGTTCAGCTACAATGACTGGATAGGCGTATTCTATCCCGAAGACATCCGGCAGAATGAGTGGCACCATATGGATTCCGGCGCAACGATCTGCATGTCCGATTGGAAAGGCCTTGAAACCGAATACATGCCCGGGTTCTCTTTTTATTACCTACGCAGGCACGGGCCAAAGGGCGCACCGGAATACGCAGGGTCATACACCGGGAAGGACATCGAATCCGATGCAAAGATGATACAGACGAACATGAAAGGAAAGGATGTCTTTGTATACTACAACAACGATATATCGGGCTATGCCGTCAAAAACGCGCTGGCATTGAAACAGCTGTTGGGATAAAAGGTATTAGAACCTCAATGCGGAACCACTGTGAACTTTTATTCGTATATCAATTCTCACATTACGAAAAATAACTCTTGACAATACTTGATATTTTTAGTTGATATATAATCAATACGAATGTGAAAGTATCCTCATTCACCTCCGAAAGCAGATTGGTTTAGATTTTTAAAAACCCAATTAAGGTTTTAAGATATAAACAATTAAAGAGGAGGACTTATGAAAAGCTTAACAGGTGTGTGCCACACACACACACACACACACACACCAGAGGTATGCTTGTTTAATTGCCGGTATACTTATATCTGCAATGAGCATTTTTTTTAGCTCGTGCGGAAATTCAAATTTATCATCTAGTAATAGTAATCAACAAATAAATAATCCAGCTAATCTCAACCCGCTCCAGACAAAGGATTCCTTAGCAAAATCAAATCCAGCCATACATCCATTAAATTTTTCTCCGGGAATTACTTATCGCAGTGGCAGTACCATTGCTTGGATAGTGAATACATCTGAGCTTATAGATGAAACGTACATTAAATGGGGGAAAGAACGTAACAATCTGGAACATACAGGTAAACGATATTTTGCTACACTTTCATTGTATAAAGATAAGATCAATATAGATAGTGATGGTTTGTATTATCTTGAAATAGTAGCTGAAATAGGAGGCAAAGAGATTATAAATGGTCCATTTCAATTTTATGGCAAGCAAGATTCACAGATATATACCGCGTTACCTCAGCAACTTCAGTTAACAGATACACAAGGGGAAAGGACCATAGAGATAGCACCAGCAGCCTTTTCCATAGAAGTTGAAAGTAGCCAGCAAGATATAGATAATGGAAGAACTTTAGATGATACTACAGATCATAGGTGGACTGGTATTTCTACAGTTGGTGGCCCATGTCTCGTAATCTCTACCCACACAGATAACGTCGCAAATACAACTGTTAGTGGATGGTGGTTTTGTAGTTCTTCTGACATTGAGTTAAATTGGCGACAATCTAACTCTGATTATGATGGGCTATATAAAAGTTCTAATTCTAATTCGTCTTATACTGATGCCACATCTGGACATTCAGAATCAAATACTATCAAATCAACAATTACTTATCAATTACCTTCTACGCAACAATACGAAATAATAAAATCAGTAGTAACTCTGCCTATACAGTATAGTGTAATGCAAGATGGCACTACGTATACACTTGGTGGGCAAATACCAACCATTATAGGCGACACACAGTGTCCTGAACCGTCAAAAGAGGCATGGAATAGTTGTGGTAGTGTAGATTGGGGAAATGGATGCTATATTTCTGGATGTGATTCTTATAATGACGTTCAACATAACCCTTGCACAGCATATCTTACATGGGATGTAAGTTCACTTGCGCCAACAATGGGTGGAACATTTCAATTAGAATTGAAAGGTTCTGGTGGAGGCCTTCCTACTTATGATGAAGGTAGCTATAAATATACTGGTACTTATGAATGTAATGGAAATCTAATCAATGATACTTTGCAGCAGGGTGACTACAGTTATCAGTTAGATTATATATCAGGAGGACTTCCTTGGGCATCAGTAACGTACAAATGTGAGCAAAAATACATAATAAACATCTATGGTGACCTGACGTATGGCTATTTTATACCGCCTGATATTGAGCCAAAAGTATCCGATATAGATATACCCGTTCAACTGAAACCTGTATGTGAAAATGAGGATGTATCAAACAAAACCCTTGTATTTGACATAAAACGAGTAGATTCCTCAAACGAATATGAGAACGGCGGGCATTCCCATGATGATGCCACCGTTTCAACGGCTATAGGATTTTTTGATAATAACACCTGTACAACAGATAGCAGCGGCTCATGCGATGTTATATGGCATCCCCCAGAGGCTTCAGGCTTATATGAGCTTAAGGTGTATGTGGATGGAGAGCCTGATGTGGCGAATACACAGAGGTTTATGGTTGGCGTGGAGGGATTAACCAGCCTTGTTCCAAGCTCCTATTACAGGCTTAAAGGACAAAGGCCTGCCCATCCCGACAATCACTGGGCAATGGAGGATGTAATTGGATATATCCAGCAGATGTCGAGTTCTTTTTATCGTGATCACAATAATGCAACCCTTGGTATCAATGACATGAGCCTTGTTTATGGCGGGCTGTTTGATATTTCTGCTGACTGGAATATTCCGCATTCATTACACAGACTCGGGAGAAGTGTGGATATAGATAGTCATGCAGAAACATTGGATGGACACTGGCTACAGGTAGATAAAGGAGTTATTTCTCGGTTATGTCAGGAGTATGGATATGGTCACCTTGAGCCAGAGGCAACCATACATTGTGAGTATCCACCCGAGTTCTATGCTTCAAGTGGAGGAGGAGGAGGCGGCTGTGGAGGACATCCATGTATGTAAATTATTTAAAGGGAGGCAAAATGAGAAAACTAACGGTTTTAATATTTATTTTAATCTCAGTTAATGCTTATGCAGGTACACCAAAACCTCTGCAAGGTATAGGGA
>JAJYJX010000026.1:13555-18048 GCA_021789095.1 bacterium | reverse complement strand
CACTTTTTACTGTTTTCTTTCGAGTGCCTTATCCATAGATCCATGTCCTTTGTTCCTCTTGCAACCCGTGTATGATACATAACGGCATAAGCACCTATAATAAGGTACTCCACATCGTGTTTGTTCTGTCGGCGTGGGATGATTTCGAAGAAGGCGAATGGCCAATGAAGGGCCTCTCGGCGTTGAAGGGTCATAACTCCAAGGAATGATCCCTATCAGGCCTCCTTTCTTTAATATCCTCCATCTATTATGAATCGCTCTTACAGCTTAACCGGCACCTTGAAAATCTTTGCTCCTGCATTCAATACATACCGGAAGATGCGGCGCTTCATAGTAAATGGTGACAGCCACCATTTCTCAAAGAATATCCTGCCCATATGCCATCGTCTGCCTGTCTTGTGAAGCAAAACCTGCGGGTGCGGGTCGGCCATAAAGTTTCCGTATGCAAACCCTGCAACTCCCTTCCCTGCTTCAATGATGCAGTAACCGACGCCTGAAAACTGTGCTGCCGGTTTCCCGCCATTTATCGCAGCAACAATCTGACTCGCTGCAATTTCACCCTCCGAGTGTGCAAAAACACCTGCCTTTGGCAGCATCAGAGGTACGTCGGGCTTCCATCTGCCGGGGATACTTAGGGATGTTACATCGCCTATGGCAAAAACATTTTCATATTTTGTCTTGAGAGTAGCCCTGTCAACAGGTATCCATCCGGCCTCGTTCGTAATCCCCGTATTCAGTAATACAGCGGGTGCACGATGGGGAGGGATTACAATAAGCATATCATAATGAACCGGTGGTTTGCCTTCGAAATGAAGCTCATTCTTTTCAGCATCAGCCGATACAAGCTTGTGAAGGGGATAAAACTTTATCCCCCTTGACTCAATCATCTGCTTGAGTGCCTCACCTAATTGAGGGCCTGCAACAGGCATGGGCTGGGGTTCAGGCGTAAACAGGTGAATATTTACTTTCTGGCTCTGTGATTGCCGCTGAAGAAATGTAGAAATCAGCATTGCTGCCTCGTGAGGTGCACCGGGACATTTATACGGCATGGAGCTTACAACAAGCGCAATATCCCCGCCTTTAAAGTCTTTGAGTGCCTCATGCAGCTTACGGGCTCCATCCAATGTGTAGAACGTATGTGCGTTATTTGGTAAGCCTGGAATAAGTTTGGATCTCAGATCCGCACCAAGTGCTATAATAAGATAATCATAATTAAATGAGCTTTCTTTTGTCGTAACAATTTTTTTAATACAATCAATAGTGGTCACTTCCTCAACGACTACATCAATACCATGACGAACAAGAGAGCGGATATTCTTTGTGATCTGTTTCGATGTTCTGTAACCGGTCATCACCCACGGGAATGATGCGGCAAAGGTATGATCCTGATTCTTCTCTATAAGAACAATCCTGTGTTCCTGTCCAAGTTGAAGTCTCAATGTATTGGCAGCGATTAACCCGCCAACCCCTGCTCCAAGAACTACTATGGTCTGCCCCATTATAATTTCTCCTTTTGCGCCTGATCCATCAGCAAATTTCCTCTTTTTACATGATGTTCCAATAAGACCTTTCTCATCAGATTACATGCCCGTGCAATTTTTGGGCTTGTAATACGATAATAGACATTTAGTCCTTCCCGTCTCGTATTGAGAACCCCTGCCTTGCGCATGACTGCAAGATGCTGCGAGACATTGGCCTTTGGTATACCCATCTGCTTCACTATATCGCCTACGGTGGATTCCTTATCTTTCAGTATATGCACTATCTCCAGCCGCTTTGCATGAGCAAGCGCCTTACAAACATCCGCATGGAGCTGGAATATCCGTTTATTCATTTTGGCTTATTTCCGTCCCATTAAGTTTCGTAGTTTAGAAATATCGAAACTAATGTAATGCGGGAGAATAGAATTGTCAAATTGTCCGGCGATGGACTGTTCACTCTCTTGTTGAACAGTGTAACCGTAAAAGCTCATCGAGGTTACTCGGCATGATGTAAGGCTTTTTTAAAGAAATAGCATGACCATGGGGATGCTTCACAACCATACTGAGTAACTTTGACGAAATCAGATTTTCAAGAATCCTTACACTCTTATCTATGAGTGTATCATCGGCAGATTCAGACACTATATCCCGAGCAATCCATGCACACCGGCTTGCCGTTGACCACGCGCATGTACGATTCGGCCACCAGCTCGCCGCAGCCCTCGCACAGCACGAGGCGCGTTATCTCCTCTTCCTCCTGCCATTCACGGTCTGTAACAGGACCGATAAGCATGATGTCCTGTTCTGGGGCTTCCCACATAAGATTTACGACTTCTTCCTGTTCTTCCTTGGGGATTTGATCCGGCGGAATACCGAGGCCACGTTTGCGCGTGAATGGAGCATTAACGATTTTCTGCATCAACGCAGACGCCGGCCTGTATGCCACCCTCACCGCTTTGTTGTGCTTTTTGTCGATCAATGTCACAGCCAACTTTCCTTTTGGATTTCTTTCTATGTTTCCTTTGCCCAGGGTACAGCCCGTAGCATACTGTATTCCATCGGCAAAACATCCGGCAGAATGGTTGTAGCCCGTTTCAATAATCGCATGCAGTGCTTTTGCACCGGTACGTTGGACACCGAGTATTCTAAGGGCCGTAAGTCCCATTCGCAACCCACCTACGCCGGCCCAGCAATAATGTCCGTGAAACTTCAACAAATCGTGCAATATTTGTTTATCGTCCATACAAACCTCCTTTTACTTTAAGAGCTACTGTCCGCTCAATCATCTTACGAGTAACTTCCATATCATTTCTGCTGCAATAAATATGAGCACAGTACCGATGATAAGCTTCACCTGCCTTCTCTTGAGTTTTTCAGTCATGAGCCATGCGCCTAAAACAGCGCCGAGAGCTGATGCAACAGCGGTAAATCCCAGCAACTTCATATCGAGACTGCCGAGAGTTGCATGCCCGAGAAAGCCCGAGAATGAAGAAAATATCACAATAAACGCCGTAGTTGCGGAAGCCTTCTTGGGATTGATCCCCATCCAAACAAGGACAGGAATGATGATATTCCCACCGCCTACGCCGAGTAAGCCGCCAAGGAACCCTGCAATTGCTCCTATAGAAATACCGTAGACGAGCTGTTTGCTTTTTGAACTCTCTATGCCCCTTTCTTTAGGCTCGTAAAACAGCATCATCGCGCCCGCAAAGATGAGAAATCCCACAAACAACCACTTCAGTATTTGAGCGTTCAGTCCCTGGCTTACATAAGCACCGACAGGGGAGAGAGCTGTTGCTACAATCAATATCGGAAGCCCGACCTTCCAGAGCACAAGCCTGGCTTTGATGTAGCGGTATGATGCAAAGGACATTGCAATGGAATTCAACAACAGTGCCACTGCCATTGCCACATGAATATCTATGTGAAGGGCAATAAATACGGGGATCAGGATAAAGGCTGCTCCCACGCCCGCAATCGTAAGTAAGGCTGTAAACAGAAACGTTATTATTCCTGCCAGAATAGCCGTTGTCATGTCAATATACCTCCTTTAAAACATTACCTGTAATTGAATCCTTGCCGTGTCATTATTGTTTGCCTCAAGCCTGCCGAACCGTTCGAACGTATAATCCGTCATAAGTTTGAACTTGTTGCCGGCAATGTAATAGTTTAATCCAACTGTAAACCACTTTTCATTCTTCGCTGATTCTCTATAGGTATCGGGATTAAATGTTTGATACTCTATCACAGGCTGGAGGTAAGACGTTGCGAAGTATGCTGTCTGTAAATAGTATCCATCCGATGTTATGGAGTTTATTTTAGCTTCGTCGCTTGTAAGGATCGCCCTCATGTATTCCCCGATGAAGGAAAATCCATTATATTTTATCTCTCCGTCAATATTGTACCTGAAATCAGTGCCCGTGAACGGCAGGCTGCTGTTTACCGCCTTACTCAGGTTGGTTAAGCCGTTTGCCTTGCGGTATGAGACAGAAACACCAATACTGGTTCCGGGAATATCAGCTTGAGTATCTTCCACAAGTGGTGTGGCAACAACTCTAACAACATACAGAAAATTACTATTTGTATTATGTGAGGGCATGGTATTAGCTCCAGTGCCATTATACACACCTGCTGCATAATCAAGGTATTTATCCAGGGTATCTCCATTGACTTCAACACCAATGTCCCTTGCAAGGGTTTGCGATGATGGGACAAGATTGTTTGAAATTTCCGAACGCTCCATTGTATATATTTGCCAGTCCGGTGTGAGTCTTTCCCTTCCGAACGGAGGCACCATCTGCCCCACGACAAACTGTGCGGAATTGAACCTATCATATACAACATAAGCGTCCTGAATCTGCGGGGTTGGAAGGTCACTCTTGCTTATGAATTGAAACCTGTATGACAGATAATCTACCGTCGTTTTGCCGGTGAGAATCACCTTTGCCCGCCTTATTTGAAACCCATCACCTGTAAATGATTTTCCTCCAACACCTATATTCCCATATATGC
>JAJYJX010000026.1:0-13545 GCA_021789095.1 bacterium | reverse complement strand
CCTCTTGCCTGAATATATCCTGAAATATCCGGAATATACTCTGAATGCACCGAGTCCTGATCTGTGTAAGCTGTGCCTGTAAACCCCGTTAGAGGGGTAAATGCGAGGAACAAAGTAACAGCCATAGAACCAATAATTTTCTTCATATTGCACCTTTTATATTCAAAATAGGATATGTTTTGCTTGTGCAGGGGCTGTCTATTAAACAGTCCCTGCTATTGTTGTTTAATCGGCCATCAACTTCTGCTGACACGGGATGCACACCTTCAACCCGTCATAAACACGCCCGTATTTCTCGACGACCATGTCGCCGCACTTGTCGCAGACAAAGGACGTAAATGAGTCTTTGCCTTTCTTTACCTCATACTCGAATATCTCGCTGATATTCATAAGCTGATCATCAGGCATACTCATTACCCTTTCTATGAGCGGCTCCACGACATCACGCGGCACCTTTGATGCAGGAATCCCTTTCTCCCGGTAATTCTTAAAGAAGTCCGTCTTTTTGGTTGCCGTCTGGACCTCTGCCTTTGGAACCACGCGCACTGCTTTTTGACGGGCAACGTCTATAAGGGTCAGTCCGAACTTCCCGTACCCGAGCTGGTGTATGTTGTCTTTGCCGAATGTGCACCCGGTTATCACCTGCACTCCGTCTGCAAAGCAGTGAGAGCAGTGCGCATCCCCGAGCTCAACAAGGGCCATAAGCTGACCGTCCGTGGAACGCTCCACGCCAAGGGCGTTCATAGCTGCCGCACCTGCCCTCAGTCCGAGCGGCATTGCAGGACACTTGTGTCCATGAAGTTTGAACCCTGTTTCAAGATATTCTTTTGGATTAATCATAACCGTATCCTCCTTTTTATTTTTTTGATTTTACCCCGTTAGAAAATCCCGCCATCTTCCACCAGAAGACTTAAGCCCGAGACCAGTCTGTCCTCAGGAAATCCAATTGTGGAGGACTTTCTAACGGGGTTTAATATATACGCAGCACAAAAAGGTTTCATTGATTCAGATCAAGAAAAAGGCATTTATCTTTCATGCCGAAGGATTAAATTGACTAACCAGGGAGATGTGTTGAAAAACAGCGTGCTTATTAAGATAACTTTAAAACAATCTCATACAATCGATAAGTTTATGTCTTCGAATATGAGAAGTTTATCTGTATCAAGGATTTTAAAGCCTCTTTTGCCCAGCCTCTGGATGGCACCGCTGTCCTCAAAATGCTTTAAAACCCTGGAAAATGTTTCCGGCCTTATCCCTATAATCAACGAAAGCTTGTCCTGGCTGAAAGGTAGTTTAACGATATCATTATCTTCTGTTTTAAGGTTTAAAAGTAACTGGGCTATTCTCAACTGTGCATTTTTAGTACCGATGTCCTTCACCCTTTCAAAACAAAGCTTTAGCCTGAATGCCATCATCTTCAGCCATTGCAGCGATGTTTCTGGATACTCTGTTAAGAACTCCGCAAATGCGCTTTTCCCAATTATCACAACATCAATATCCTCTATTGCTTCGCCTGAAACAGAATAAACATCATCTGTCAATACGGACATCAAGCCTAATACAGAACCTTTACTGTGAACATAAAGAGTAATTTCCTTGCCCTCAGGGGTTGTTTTGTATACATGTATGCTGCCCTTGTTTATTATCCAGAGTTTGCCTGTCTTTTCTCCCTCGCTGAACAGTAATGTTCTTTTTTTAAAACTACGTTTTATCCCTTTTGAAAGCAGGACATTTCTTGCATTATCGGGCAGCTCAAGGAAGAATTGTGTCGACAAATCCGTTTTAGACAACAGGTCCATATCGGTTATAGAATAGTTTTAAACCGGATCACCGTTCATGGTAATAACCCTTCCTGTAATAGTAGTCCCTGTAATAGCTTTTGCCTTTTTCCAGATATGTCAAGACAACACCCGCTATTTTTGCATTGATCGATGCAAGTGCCTTGATGCTCCTCATGATATGCTCCCTGGGATAGCCATTGGCCTTGATAACAAACATCACACCATCCACCTGGGACGAAAGTATTGCGGCATCTGAAATAATACCTATGGGCGGTGAATCTATGATAACATAATCAAAGTTTGTCCTGAGCATTTCTATGAATTCCTTTGAACGCGGTGAGTCAATCAGCTCTGCAAAATTTGGCGGCTGCCTGCCTGCGGTAAGGTAATGGAGGGAATTATAATTGCTGTGTTTAACTATATCTGCGATATTAAGCTTTTCATCTATCAGTAATTCCGTAAAGCCGGGCGTTTGATCGCTGTTGAAAAATTTGTGGATTGCAGGTCTTTTGACATCGGCGTCGAGAAGCAATACCTTTGACCCTGTGATAGACAGTATATAAGCGAGACTTGCCGACATGGTCGTTTTTCCTTCGTTCTCCCCTGTGGATGTCACAAGCAATACTTTCCCTGATTTTGCCACGAAAGAATATTTAAGGTTTGTTCTTATGAGCCTCAGTGCCTCCGTATAAACCTGGGACGATGCACTGTTAAGAATACCTATCAGTTTATTAGGTCCGCCGCCCCTGATTTCTTCCATGAACGGCAGAGCGCCTATAATGGGATATTTTATGAACCGTTCAACATCCATTTCTCCCTTTATGCTGCTGTCTATCTGGTCCGCAACAATTGCAGAAGCAATTCCCGCAATCGTTGATGCAAACAAACCAAACAACAGCCAGAATATCAAACCCTGGTCCGATCTTCTCATGGGCTTATTGGCATGCTCTATAATTGCAGCTGTAGGAAAGCCGATCTGTCCGAACACATCCACTTCCTTCAGTTCCTTTGTCAGCATACTGTACAGGTCCTTGCTAAGTTCTGCATCCCTGTTTAACATGATGTATTTTATCCGTTTTTTGTTTGCCTCGAGCATTGCCTGCTTCATCATGTTGATCCTTATGTTAAGCCCCTTGATGTCGTTTTGCATCTGGACAACCAGTGGGTATTTGTCCTTATATTTCTGCAGCATGTTTGTCAGCTCTATCTGGAGCGTGATATACTTTGTTTCGAGTTCCGACAATGCCTTCGTGCCGGCATTATCAGAAGGGTCGCCGAAAAACATTATGGAGTCTCCGCTACTGGTTGCCTCCTGTTGTTCAATGTATTTTATCAACTCCATCTCTGACTTCTCCACCTTGTTCTTCAGTGATGTCAGCTCTCCCTGCAACCACATGGTAACATCGTTTATCTGCTGCTTTTTCTGTTCATTCAAAAACTGTATGTAGCCGTCTGCTACGGCGTTGGCTGCACGGGCTGAAAATGAAGGGCTGCGTGATTTCACGGAAATTATGAATATCCTTGAATCCTGAACACGCTCCACAGAAACGTCCCTTCTCAGGCTGTTGACCATGACATCGAAATCACGTGTTCCTCTCTGTACCCCGATGCTGGTTGCTGCGAGGGTAAATATAGGTTCGCTTCTCACAAGTTCAAGCTGCGTCTGGAAATAAAAAGTCTGCGGCTCCTGTTCCTGGTTCCCCGTATTAATGTTTGTGTAATGTTCCGGTTCAATTAGCAGTTTCGCCCTTGCGGTATACGTCGGAGGAGTCACGGCAAAACCTATTACAATCATCAGCATGGTAACAGCAAACACTATGGCAAAAAGCAGGCGGCGCTGGTACAAAAGTTCTAAATAGTATACTAAATCATTTCTTGTATCAGGTAATGATGAAGTCATCTAAAACAAGCTTTCCGGCACAATAATCAGATCTGCTGCCTGTATGTGCATGTCTTTTGCAATGTCCCCTTTGTTCATAATATCGCCCATCTTAAGATTGTAAACCTTCTTAGCCCCGTTCTCATACCTGACGAGCATTACCCCGTTCTTTTTCGCATAATCCGTAAAACCTCCTGCCTGCAATATGGCATTGAGTACTGTATAGCCCTCGTGAAGCTCATAAGCGCCCGGCGATTTGACTTCACCAACGACATAGAAAAGGTTCAGCCTTTTCTCATAGAACCTGCTGGTAATATTGCCTTTTTCTTCTCTTGACACGTATATTATATCACCGTCTTTTATGGGAATATTCTGTGACAGGTCCCCGTCGACAAAGAGCCTTGTGATGTCCACTTTTATATGCATAAGCGTATCATTTTCACGGCGCAGTATTGATACATTATCGCCCGCATTTGATGTTGGTCCGCCGGCTTTAAGAAGTATGTCCAGCAGCTTGCTGTCTGTCGTAAGCGCATAGGTGCCTGGTTTGTCGATCTCGCCAAGAACATATACTTTGTGGCTTCTGTAGTCTGTTACAGAAACGGAAACTTTAGGATTTACAAGGTAATCCTTGCCCAGATCCTTTGCAAGCAGATCTTCTATCTGGACTGTTGTAAGGCCCTGAACATTGACATCGCCAAGAAGGATATTTTTTATTGTACCGTCCTGCGAAACAGTTACATCTCCTGAAAGGTCTTTTTCTCCAAAAACCTCCACATGAAGCACATCTCCGGGACCTACAAGGTATTCACCCTGCGCATGAAGACCCGCAGGGGCAGTGAATAGCAAAACCAGTACCGGAAGGATAACTTTACAGGAGTCCAGCACGGATGCCAACGAGTATTCGCGAATCCTGGTATTGAGAGCCATTTGAAGTCTCCGGTTTATTATCATAATAGTAATACGTTGCAAACAATTCAGACCACCGTATAAACCTGTAATTTATTCCTATATCTCCTCCCGATGCGTCCGTATAATAATTCTCTCCTGCATATTTCAATTTCAGATACTTTATTTCAGCATTTGTTGATACTCGCTCCGTAAGATTATACCTCGCATCCAGGCCGACCTCAAATTGCGTGTACAGCCTGCCGAATATATCAAATAGCTTTGAACCGTGCACATATATATCCGCGTTGAGTCTGTCATCTGGTTTATACGTAAGGTTTGCGAGGTATATACTCCCGGACTGGGAGGTATTGGTAAAGCTGAATGCCAGATAGCCATAGCTTCCCGTAAAAGACAATCGTGAACCATTGGCTATATCAATCTCTATAAAAGGCTCGGATTGATTGATTGTCCCAATGGATGACGCCGTGAATGTCTGGGATATGTATTTGAATCCGGGTTTTATCTTCAGGTAATGGTTCAGAAGTACGGCAGCGCTGATCTGCGGCTGACTGACCGTGTATGCTATGCCAAGCGAGCCCGGGAAATCAACCTTGATATAATCATACCGGACATTGAGATAAAACCTCGGCGTTATATAAAAATCGTAGGTAATGTACGGGTCAAGGTAATTTTCCTGCGTTATATTGGTGGCCGCAAAGGTGGGCAGCTGGGGTGAAATCGGCACAACCGTGTAAGAATCGAGGATTCCGAATACAAGATTCTTTACGGGATAGAAATTAAGTGAAGCGTTTAAATCATTATAATAGGTATCATAAACTGAAAACTTACTGTATTTTAAGTACGTAAATGTATAATCCACATTAAGGTCCGCCCCAAACCTGAACGGCAGCAGCACCGACAGCGACGGTTGAACATAAATAATATTATCACCTTTCTCTGCCGACTGTTCACCGGCTTTTAAAACATTCGAATCATATGCATCACTTAAAGACAGGTAAGCTTTGAACAAATGTTTATCGTCCTGCTGGGCAAGTGCATTATCAGATACCGAGATCCATCCGATAACCGATACTACGACAAAAAATAAACCAATCCATTTCATTTAATTTCTCCGCTTAACACTACCTTAAGTCCCTGCCGACAATAAGCGTTATATCCCATTTGTATGCCCCTGACTGAACAAGCTGAGGCTTCTTCTTTAACAATTTTGCAATACGAAGAGCTTGGTCATAATAATCAGGCCTGTAGTATATCGTAGTTTTTGGCTTTGCAGATTTTTCTACACTTACATTTACGACATTTATCTTGTTCTTAATAAGAGTAACACCTATCAGCATTGATGCCTTGGGGTTGCCGCTTGCATTCAGTACCGATACCTTTGCCGGAGGAACCTGCACCTGAGGCTTATATTCAGGTTGTTGTACCGAAGCTACCTGCTGTTGTGAGGCACCCGGCGAAGGCTGTGGTTGTGCCTGAGGCTGCTGTGGTGCTGGCTGGTTGGTAACAATGAGCCTCGCAAATAGGGTATTAGGATCATACCAGCATACCCTTGATGGTGTTGCGGGTCTTGGGCCTATTCCGTCGTAGAACGTATCAAGAAGTTCAGACACTCCTTCCTGAACTACATCTGTAATCGGTGTCGTTCCAGCAGCGATTAAACCTGAAGGTGTGAATGTGCCGTTGCCTGTCCAAATAACCTGGCCTGTTGCAGCATCAATAAGAGACAGGCTTAAACTGACTGTCGGAACTGCACCCTGCGTTGCCAGGCTTGACGGCTTATAGAAGTACTCTTTCACTTCTCCTGTAAAAACAGCCTGTACTCCAAGTATGATACCTGCACCCTGTGCGTCATTGGGCGATATGCCGTCTGGCGTGAATATGTCCCTTTCCTTTAAAACCCTTTCAACCTCCATCCTGTCCATAACATTAAATCCGCCGTACTTCATAAGATCTATAGAAAGGACATCAGAAATTATGCTGCCTGCATTCGGATTCTGTGTGTCGTTTTTCAGCGGTAGAACCGCAATGCAGCTTATATTGTTAACACTGGCAGGCGGTATAAGAAAATTTGTTGATACCGGGGCCTCACAGCCCGTAAAAAATAAAAAGATTGCTGCAATTAATCTTATCCAGAATTGCCCGGATCTCCCAGATCTCATTGTCTCACTCTGTCATAAAATGCCTTTGCAGCTTCCATTGCAACATTGTCAAGCTGACTGCCCGGTGAACCCTCCGTTGCAAAAGAGCCTGCAAACACAATCCTTCCGGAATTCACACTTACTATTCTTACATCCACTCCCGCAATAGGCAGCGTCTTCTTACCGTCTGGTGCAAGCTCGTAGCCATACTCTATAACACTGCCGAATATCACATAGTTTACCCCGAGCTGCTGTCCTATTTTCTGGGCAATTGATCTGTCAACAGAAAGCCCTTGCTTAAACCTGTTATAGGCAAGGCTTGTTTTAAACTGATCCTCCCCGATAATACGTATTGTTCCTTCCTGTTTCAGTGCCTGTGCAATATAGCCTGCAAATTTATCGCCTACAGCCAGCGAACGCGTAAGATCCTGGAAAGGAGCTATTGCAACACTTGAACCCTGTGCAAGGCCAAAACCATCCTGTGAATAAACAAGTTCGTCACCGAAAGCCGCACTGTAAGAAAACAGCAATATTCCCAATAGTATAACGATGTGCTTCATAGCAATATTTATTCAAAAGGTATCATCGGACTGATTGGTTCTTTGTACGTTCTCAGAACCATCTGCGAAGGCAATTCAGTTTCCTTCGCTTCTATTCCCGTAAGATAAATTTCTTCCGAAGGCTTTTTCTTTACCACCCTCGCGATCAATTGTCCGATCAATGAACGTGCAACATAATAGGGTACCGGCTGGTATGCGAATCCCACGTTGTACCCCATGGATCTCATCAGTGCCACATAGGCATCCGGAGAATCGTTATGCTGATATATGCCGAACGCATAGGGCGGCTGACCGGATAGTACCTTAAGGTATGCGATATGCTGTCCCGGACCAAGGCTGATTGTCTTCAGGTTCAACGGCGTCCGGCCGCCTGAAGTTTCATAGGTGATAACGATGGAATTATCCACCATCATATAACCCTTTGATGCGCTTGCAAACAGCATACTGAAATTTATAACCGGGTCTGCAGGTAACTGGAACATAAATTCACGCACATTTGCACCGGTTTTTATTGTTGTAGGTATACGGGCTTTGAGAGGCAATTTATCGGCTGCCTCCATTGCCATTGCCATTGTACTTGCCTGGGTACCATAATCAAGGACCTTACTGGCAACCCATCCATCCTTGGGCTGTATTGCATCGACAGCCAATGAACTGAGATATACCGCCCCTATTGAGCTGCCTCTGGGCACGGTAATACTCAATCTGTGTACACCTCTTTTTAAGACCAATGTACCCATATCTTCGAAGTTCCATCCGTTTGATATCGCAGATGATGCAGTCGGCTCTTCGTCAACCGTAAACATAACCGGATTGCCGTAAACATAAGCTATAAGACGGTACCTGCCGCTGTGTGCAAGGTTTACATTGTAAGTAAGGGTCTCCGGCATTACACCGAGTCTTGTTGCGTATGTTTTCAGATCGACATTTACGAAGTTTCTGCCTGACAGCAGATCAAAATAGTCCATCAAAGACGGCTGTGCCGGTATACCCTTGCTCTCCCAGTCAAGGCCTCTTACCAGACCGACTGCCCATGCTCCTTCACTTACATATTGCTGCGCATGCAGCGGGCTAACAGATGATAAAAATAACAATACAAACAAAAATAATTTATTTGCTATTTTCATACAGTTAACCATATATCACCAGAACTTACACTGTCAATCAATAAAACACCTCCGCCTGTATTTTATATCATAAAACGGAACAGCAAAAATATCTGCCATAAATATATATGAGGCAATATTTATGCCAAAACAAATTTGCTTAACCTGAAAAATGCGTTTCAAAAATAAGGAAGTTTGAGTAATGAGCGATAAGCCTGCGTCAAACAAAGATATTCTTCGAATATCAGCAAAAACAATATGAAAGGCGACTGCATATAAACTTACAGAGGACTTTAACATCCTTTATAACAAAAAACGTATATATCTTAGGTGGATCGCACAACCCATCCCCCGGATGGGTGCCCCGAGTGAGTAAGCAGACTTCCTTATTGCATTTTTCGGGTTAATATATTGCAATTAAACGGCAAATTATAGCTGAAGCCAATAAATGTTTAAAATTGGCCAAATATTGTTTACTATTGTAACGAATTTTTACCCCGTTAGAAGTTTGAATGTTTGTAACTCTTCACTTTTATGAAAGATCCGCCTCTGATTAAGGAACTCCTAACGGGGTTTACGATGATTGTGTTTTAAAGTACCCGAACAGCTGTCACAGCAGCTATGTTTGTCTTGCATGTTAAAAGCAATTGTTATAGTAATTTATCTGATGACAAGGGATGAATTGATAAAGTACCTATCCGACCATAAGGACAAAGCTCTGGAACTTTCGAACGTGAAGCTATCCGGAGAAAATCTCAAGGGGCTTAACCTCACAGGGGTAAAAATGAGAAATTCGGATCTCACAGGCGTTGATCTTTCCGAGGCTGTGCTTGATAATGCGGACCTGTCTTTCTGCCTGATAAAAGAAGCGAAGCTTGCGGGAACATCGATCAAACACTCCAACCTGCAGGGTGTAAACCTTACGAAAACAGATGCAAGGAACGCCAATTTTTCCGGTTCAACGCTTCAGGAGGCCAATATGTCGTCATCAACGCTTGAACACGCCAATTTTACCGCATGCCAGATGGCAGGAGCGATATTAACAGGTGTTAACGGCAAAGAAGCTACATTTGATTCAATAAGGGCACAGGGCCTTAAGTTAAAAGGAGCACTGCTTTACAGGGCAAGCTTTGTCAATGCAAACCTTGAATCCTCTGATCTGTCCGAGGCCGACGTGCGCGGTGCTGACTTCTCCGGTTCAACATTGAAAGGCTCAAACTTGAATAAAGCGCTCTTATCAGGGGTATCCCTGAGAAAGGTGTTTATGCCGTCGAGCGACCTGCGCGGGCTTAATCTTTCCGGGCTGGATATGTCGGAAGCTGTTATTACCTCGGCACAGATGGGGAACATAAACCTGACTGATACAAACCTGCGGGGAGCCAATCTCGAGGGATCCCAGATCGATTATGCACAGTTGTCAGGCGCTGTACTGGACTATGCAAAGCTTGACAATGCCGTGCTGACCGGCGCCATTCTTGAGCGCTCAAGCATGTCCCATGCATCCTGCATGAATACGAATTTTTCAATGACCAATATGAAGGGCGTAATACTCAGTCACGCCATAACGACGAAATCTACTTTCAAAGAAGCAAACCTGTCGGGTGCTATCATGAACAATGCCGCGCTTTCCCACAGCGATCTGAGCAGCGCAAACCTGAGCAATGCAGATCTGAGGGAAGCAGAGATGGAAGGCGTGATACTGCACAATACAATATTGACACAGGCACAGATCACGAAGAAAACCGTGACATCGGTGTGCCCGTGGTGCGGACATCAACAGGATACAAAAGAGAAATGTGAAAAATGCGGAAAACCGCTTGATATTGCAGAGCCTGTTATTAAAAACATGCCCTCATTTGTCTTATTGCCCATACTAAGCCTCATAGGGGGGCCGGCCGTGTTTATACTCGGAAGTCTCTATTTGCTTAAAATAAAGTTTTTGCCGGTGTGGCTGCTTTCCCCTGTATTCCAGGCGGGCATACTGCTGAACGTATTGAGCTTCCTCATGTCATTATTGATACTTTTGTTTTTGAGACGCAGACCGCTTCTCGAAGGTGCAGGATACCTGAAAGGGGCAATTGCCGTTTCAGCGGTAAACTTTATTGCGTATGTAATAATTCTTTTATGAACCGGGGCCGATGCCTTCGTTGTATTATAAATACAAAGATAGCCCGCACGAAGAGGTTTATAAGATCGAGAAAGATACCGTCAGTGCAGGAAGGCTCCCGTCAAACGATATTGCCCTTCTTGATTCAAGCGTCTCAAGAAACCATTTCATAATAAAAAGGGAATCCGGCGGATATTATATTTATGATAACGGCAGTTCAAACGGAACATTCCTGAACAACAAAAAGATAGACAGCAGGGCAAGGCTGAATGATCTGGATCAGATATCGGCCGGCAGTGTTACCTTCGTCTTCAGGGAAGAAGAGCTTACAACAATCAAGGAAATCCCTTCCTCAGAACTAAACACCATTGCATCTTCGCCGTCGCTGCTGAACAATGTTTACCTCGACATTATATTCTCGGTTGCAAGAAATGCCTTATACCTGCACGATCAGGCACAGTTTTACGCTGATACAATAAGGCTGGTATGCGACGCCGTAAAGGCCGAATACGGAGCAATATTGTTGATCAGCGGGGAAACAGGGGAATTGGCTCTGACCGCTGCAAATCATGACTACGGGCAGGGTATACGCGGCATCAGTTCATCCATACTCAATCAATCCGTAAAAAACAGGGCGGGCTTGCTTGTCAGGAATGCATCTGCAGACAACAGGTTCTTAAATGACAGCACCATACAGAATATGGGCATATATTCAGCCCTCTGCGCACCCATATGGGAAAAGGAACATGTCTACGGCGCAATCTATGCCGACCGCAGAATAAGCCGGGTGCAGTTCAGCGAAGAAAATCTGAACTTCGTTACAATTATAGCAAACCTGCTTGCGCTCAATATTGCCCATGAAAGATTGAGCCACAAGATAGCGGACGAAAGGAATATCGCGGAACAGATTAAAAGGTTTGTACCTATGGAGGCTGTTGCAGGCCTGCTCGACATGATCAAAAACAACCCGTCATCCATGTGGAACGTACAGGAAGTAAACAGGACCACCGTAATGTTCGCCGACATAGTAGGCTTCACGACTATGGCGGAAAAAAGCAGCCCTGCAGAGATTGCAAGGATACTGCGAGCCTTCTTTGAAAAGGCAACAACCGTTGTACTCTCAAACGGAGGATCGATAAACAAGTTCCTGGGCGACGGGTTTATGGCAGTATTCGGCACGCCCGTTTCTCATGCCGATGATGCCGACAGGGCCATAAAGTCCTCGGTCTCGCTGATCGAATGGGTGAAGAAAGAAGAGAACGGGATCAGGATAACATTGAGGATAGGAATGGATACAGGACCTGTCGTGGGTATCATGGTAGGCTCTGCGCAGCGACTTGAATACACGGTCATCGGCAACACGGTCAACGTGGCGTCACGGCTGCAGTCCATGGCAGATATCAACCAGATACTGATCTCGAGCGATACAAACAGCTTTATAAAAACACCGGTCAATACGAAATTGATCGGAACAACAGAAGTGAAAGGAAAACAAAACCCGGTAACCGTGTATCTGGTGATCTGCTGAAAATATTAAAATAGGATATTTTAGCAGCTAAGCTATTTTTTATCTGTAGTAACGCCCATAGCCAATATTTTCAGTTCCACATCCAGGTTAAGCCTTATCTGTATTATTTGTTGGGTTATATCTGCTGATTTGATTTCCATCAGCTCATCTATAGCTTTAAGGATTGCTTCTGCAACCGCTTGTGGTTTGAGAGTATCCTGCTCTGATTGCAGCTTATTTAATAGGGTTAAGACCTTTTCTTTATCCTCTTTGTTATCGAGTTTGACCTTAAGCCCCTCAACATCTGATATGATCTCTTTTAACAATGCCTTGGGCTCTATGGTCACAGTATTGTTGCCGTTATCCCGGGTTCCGTCATTCCCGCGAAAGCGGGAATCCAGTTCTCTTTGATTATCTGCTCTGGATTCCGTGTCATACACGGCGAGTATAGGGGTCAGCCCTTGACATTGGACATTGAGGCATCTGCCTTTTCCACTTTTTTTCTCAGCTCCCGGTCAGCTTGCAGTCTCTCGAGCATTCTCTGATAGGTCTTCGATACTGCAGAGTAGCTCACGCCTTCGAACAGCTCCCCGATCTCGTTGTTCGTAGCGCCGGTGTGCCGCTTGATCAGGTATATCGCTATATTCTTGATGTCCCCTCTCTGCCGCTTGACAACTGCTTCCCTTGTTACCTTGAAATACCGGCATACTCCTTCGATAATTTCTTCCATCACTATCTCGTTTCTCAATGCCTTTCGGTGCGATACTTCTGCCCTTACGGTATAACCTTCCTTTATCGTCCTGAGTACACTTTTGATAAACCGCTCACCGCCGAGTATGATCCCTCCATAAGCATTATCCAGAGGATTTTTCAGCGCTTCCCCTATCCCATTCTCTACATAACCCCGGTACTCATTCTGCGCCTCTTTTCTCTGTCTGGACAGCATCTCCAATATCAAATCTGTTGTTACTATCTTTTCCGGTTTCCCGGTTATATAGGAATTGTAACTGCTGTATGCATACTCCTCTGGCTTTTCGACCATCTTGGCACGGACCGGATTCAAATGTATGTACCGGCTCAACTCCATCAGATAAGGGTCTTTATCCACAAGGATTGATTTGTATCGTCCCTGGAATAAATGACCGTTTCTTCCCCGTTTGATATTGATATACGTGGTATAAGAGCCGCTGATATAATGCATTACCTTACTGATATTTGCTTCCGGTGTCTCTATGATCAGGTGATAATGGTTGCCCATCAACACATAACAGTGGACAAGACAGTGGTATTTCTCTATTGCTCCGGCTATGTAGTCTTTGAATTTCTGATAATCCGTATCTGTAAAGAATATCTTCCTGCGCTCATTACCCCGTGCATGGACATGATAGAGGGCGCCTTTATATGCAAACCTCAGCGGTCTCGCCATTGGTCAGCTCCTTATCAAACGTTTCTCTCAGCCTACAACACCAAATGTCCAATGTCAAGGGCTGACCCCTACTCTTACCTACTCTTACTTGTTAATTATTGACAAAATATCAAAACTGGTTGTTTTTTT
>JAJYJX010000185.1 GCA_021789095.1 bacterium | reverse complement strand
ATATATTCAGGAGCTTTGCAATGGGCATATATGCCAATATAGAGGCCATCTATACATCATATCTCGGCGAGCTGAACGGATACGATCACAGTATTACAGGTCATGTGGCTGTTGGGAAAACAATTGCGCATGGCATGAAGCTTACGTTATCCGGTGATTCCATAGATGGACCTTATGTGAGACACGGCGGATTTGCAATGTTAAGCTTAAAATATGATTTATAACAGGGGGCATTATGAAGAGATGGATATTGATAGCTTTTATACTGATTTTTTCAGCAATATCATGCAATAAGATCCTTTCGTCAAATAAGGACAGACTGACATTTTCACACAAACTGCATGTTACCGATAACGGTATAGATTGTCTCACATGCCACTCCGGTATTGATGCCACGACCACAACAGCCGGGAACTTCATTCCTAAGATGGATGTTTGTTTCCAGTGCCACAGTGATGCACAAAACAAGTGCACCATGTGCCATACCAATCCGGATAAAGCAATGCCATTTCATGTAGAGAAAAGGGATATTGTCTTTTCCCATAAAGCTCACCTGCCAAAGGTGAAGAACGCCTGTACATACTGTCATACGCGCATACCGTTCGAAACAATACCTGCGCCGGGCAACCTGCCCACAATGCAGGTTTGCCTGTCATGCCATCAGAAGGATTATGATACACTGCAGTGCTCCAATTGTCACACCTCTTTGAGCTCTGTATCTATTGAACGGCTTTCTCATTTCACTCACAACGCAGGATTTAAAAAGAATCACGGCATGATCGCAAGGACTGATGTACATACATGCGAACAGTGTCATCAAATATCATTCTGCGACAACTGCCATAATACCAATGCAAAGATACTGCCCGCTGTCCGCTATCCTGAAGCGCCGCAGCAGCCGCTTATACACAGAGGCGACTGGCTTGCAGTCCATTCTATTGATGCCCAGCAGGATCCTTCTTCATGCTACAGATGCCACTCTGCATCAAATTGCCGTGACTGTCATATAAGAAATGGTGTTGCAGCGGACACCTCATCAAATGCAGCTTCGCCGCATCCAACGGGTACGGACTTCCTGTTCAATACGGCTTCGCCGCAGTTCCACGGCAGACTTGCCAGGCAGAACATTAATACATGCGCCGCCTGCCATAGCGGTGGTGCGGATGCGGTGTGCATACAATGCCACAGGGTCGGCGGTATCGGCGGCAACCCGCATCCTGCTGATTTCAGGTCTACCCTTAATATGAACAAGGATAAGGTCTGTGTTGCATGCCACGGCCAATAATAATTGTCATTTATAAAGCAGAAATTTAGCCTGACTGTGTTGCAGCCATTTGTTTTAGAAGGGGTGCGGTCAGTATCTTGTTTTTTGACGGTACAGGTATTATACTTTTTACTTGAAATTTGATAACGCTTGTAATTTTTTCTTAAAGAAGGGACATGCTTGATTTTATAAAAGTATTATTAAAGAAAAAAGGAGCTCACATGGTAGCCCCAAAAAAGAAGACCTCAAAAAAGAAAAAGATTATAAAACGCACAAAAACAGCTGTAAAATCAAAAGGGAAGAAGAAGGCCGCCAGAAAGCCGGTTCGGGTACTTTCCAGGAGTATAAAGAAAACAAAAGTGCAGAAGCGTACCGTGGCAAGAAAACCTTCAGGATCAAGATCAGAAATTAAGAAAAAACGTATAGAATACGAGCAGATAAGGCAAATGCTTTTGAAAATGCGGTCAGACATTATAGATGCGCTAACAAAGAAGAAGTCTTCGCTTGAGGAAGAAAAAACTGTGGAGATAGAAGATCTGGATGCAATTGCCGAGGACAGGAACAGGGAGTACGAGTATCTTCTGACCACCATGGATACAAAAAAATTAAAACAGATAGATGAAGCTCTTGCAAAAATCGAGAGTGGCACCTACGGGTTTTGTGAAGACTGTGGCGAAGAGATACCCGTTGCAAGGCTGAAGATATTGCCATTTGCCAAGCTGTGCATAGATTGTGCTTCGAATGTTGAAAAAGAAGAGGCATTAAAGCAGTCACTCGAAAGTGAAAAAGATATATTTACAGCCGGTAACAATGAGGAAGAAGGGGATATAGAGTAAGCCCCGTTAGAAAGGACATGGGTTTTACCCTGGTAGAAGCATCTTATATCAAGGGGCATTTTTATAACACGATATAATATCTTTCTAACGGGGTAAACTACGGGAACAGCGGCGGTGCGGTCAATCCCTGCTTTTCATCAAATCCCAAGACAATATTCATGTTCTGTAGAGCCTGGCCTGAGGCACCCTTGACGAGGTTGTCTAGCGCGGAAAACAGGATAACAATTGAATTTTTTTCATCATATCGCACTGCTATGTCAATATAATTGGATCCTCTTACCGCGCTTACATTTGGCATCTCAGGAGTGCCTATAACCCTGATAAATGGTTCCTGCTGATAAGCATCCCTCAGGGTGTCTTCCAGCTCAGATTGTTTTATATTTTTACTATCTGCAACGGCATAGACCGTTGTAAATATGCCCCTGTTCATCGGGACAAGATGCGGAACAAATGTAATGCCTGTACCACCGGAGATCTCTGACAGTTCCTGTTCTATTTCAGGTATATGCCTGTGTGAAGCCGGTTTGTAAGCTTTAAATCCTTCATTTACTTCTGAAAAATGCAGTTCCTGTGAGGGGGACCTGCCTGCTCCGGTTACACCGCTCTTAGCATCGATAATAATGCCCTTGTTTTTAATGATTTTCCTTTTTAGAAAAGGAGCAATAGGAATAATCGCTCCTGTAGGATAGCATCCTGGATTTGCTATGAGCCTTGAGCGTTTTATTGCTTCCCTTTTCAGCTCGGGCAGGCCATATACAGCGATGCCTGACAGCTCACTGGAAGTCTCGAACCCGTACCATTTTTTAAACTGATCGGGGTCCTTTATTCTGAAGGCGGCGCTTATATCTATTACGACCGTGTTTGATTTGAGAAATTTATGGCCGATCGAAGCGGACTGCTCATGCGGAAGAGCAAGGAACACGGCATCAAAATTCATATCAAAGAGTTGTTCGATTCTCTGGCATGTAAGTTTATAAAACCCTTTCAGAGAAGGAATGACCTTGTCAAGGGGCTGTCCCGCGTTTTTATCTGCGCTTACTGCGGAGACCTCGGTGCCCCCGTGGGCGGCTAAGAGTTTCAATAATTCTATACCAGAGTAACCAGTTGCACCTAATACGGCTACCCTTTTCATGCATTATCTCTTTGAATACTGGAAGCGCTTTCTTGCAGCCTTTCTGCCATATTTCTTACGTTCCTTCATGCGCGGGTCTCTTGTTATCAGACCTGCCTTTTTAAGTTCCGGCCGCAGGTCACCGTTGAAAGCAATAAGTGCTTTTGTAATACCGTGCGCAAATGCCTGGGCCTGGGAGGACCAACCGCCTCCAACGATATTTGCAACAACATCAAACTTGCCATGGGTATTGGTCAATTTAAACGGTTTGACGATGTTTTCCCTTATTGTCAGGATAGGAAAATATGTTTCAAAAGGTTTCTTGTTTATAAGAATTTCACCGGTGCCTGGTTTAAGCCAAACCCTTGCTGTTGATGTCTTCCTTTTGCCTACACCGTGAAAAAAAAGATCAGCCATTATTTACCTCCGGTTTATCTTTTTTGGGCTTGACAGATA
>JAJYJX010000025.1 GCA_021789095.1 bacterium | reverse complement strand
AGGGTAAACGTGAAGGCAACTACAAATAAACATACCATTATAAATAGGGGCGTCCCGCAGAACGCGGGACGCCCCTATTCCAGCTATCCAATAAAAAAGCGCTAAATGATATTTGCTGACAAAGAAGAATATATCAAATTAAGAAACGAGGTGCACAAGTTCAACCTGAAAGAACTTGCCCCTGTTGCGGACGAGAGCGACGAAAAAGAGGCCTTCCCGGTATCTGTACTAAAAAATGCAGGGGTACTCGGATACGTTGGACCGCACCTGCCGGAGCAGTACGGAGGCATGGGCGATTATTACGCAAAGGCTGTCGTGTACGAGGAAAATTGCAGGGTATGCTTTGGGTACAACCTGTCATTGAACGCGTCAGACCTGATCTTTGCAAACAATATCGCACGCCACGGGACCGAAGAACAAAGGCAAAAATACCTGCCCGGTGTCATCAAGGGAGAAAAGATAGGCTGCTGGGCATTGACAGAACCTGATGCAGGTTCGGATGCGCTATCAATAAGAACAACATGGAAAAAGGACGGCAATCATTATATTATAAACGGAAGGAAAACATTTATAACAAATGCACCTATAGCCGATTTCTTTATTGTAATAGCAAGAAAACCAGACTCAATAAAAGCAGAGGGAGGGTGTGCGTTTATCCTTGAAAGAGGTATGGAAGGCTTATCAACCGGCCAGCCGTTCAAAAAGCTTGGTGGAAGATGTTCACCAACAGGGGAGATCGTACTTGAAGATGTAAGGATTTCAAAAGAATACCTGCTGGGAAAAGAGGGGAGCGGGTTTAAGGACATGTTCTCGTCCCTTGATATTGAGCGGGCTTATACGCCGCTTTCAAGCATTGGTATAGCACAGTCGTGTCTTGATGAGGCAATCCTGTACGCAAAACAAAGAAAACAGTTCGGCCAGTATATATCAGAGTTCCAGCTTATACAGGAAAAGCTTGCGGTCATGTCTGCGGAACTCGAGGTCGCACGCAGGTATGTTTATCATCTGATCGAACTCATGGTCATGGGCAAACGGATCACAAAAGAGGCCTCGATTGCAAAGCTGTTTGCATCGGACATGGTGAACAGGGCTGCACGCGAGGCGATCCAGATCATGGGCGGATACGGGTACATGCGGGAGTACAAGGTGGAAAGGTACTTCAGGGACGCAAAGCTGCTTGAAATAGGTGCAGGCACGTCCGAGATCCAAAAACTCATCATAGCACGGGAACTGCTGAAGTAGTCATTAACCCTGAAAATACATTGGAGAAAACTATCCCCTGTTTCCAGAGCCGAAGACCCCTATCCTGTTCAGGACTATTGCCTTCACGGCCTGCCTTGTTGGACCGAGTATCTTGCGCAGGTCGAATTCTTCCGGATGTTTTGCAAGCTCCTCCCGTACACTCGCAGTAAAGGCGAGCCTGAGATCCGTGTCCGTGTTCACCTTGCATATGCCTTGCTTGATCGCCTGTTTGATAATGTCGTCGGGCACACCTGCCGCGCCCTTGATATTTGCGCCGTACTTGTTTGCCTTTTCTATCGAACCCTTCGGCACGCTTGAAGCGCCGTGCAGTACAAGCGGTATGCCCGTAAGGCTTGCAACAAGTTCGAGCCTTTTCATGTCAAGCCTTGGCGTCCCTTTAAACTTGAATGCGCCGTGCGATGTTCCGATTGCAGGGGCAAGTGCGTCAACACCCGTTGCTTTTACAAACTCTTTGGCCTGCTCCGGATCCACAAGCGTTGAGCCTGCATCATCCACATTCACGTTGTCCTCTATGCCTTTCAGCCTGCCGAGCTCGGCTTCAACGGACGCATTGAACTTGTGCGCGCGGTCCACAGCCTCTTTTGTCAGAGACAGGTTTTCCTTATAAGGCTTGTCCGAGGCGTCGATCATGACAGATGTGTAGCCGTGCTCGAGCGCAAGCATGACCGTATCGAGGGATTTACCATGGTCAAGATGGATCACAACTTCTATATTTGCCTTTTCTGCAGCCATCCGTGCCATTGAAGCGAGATAATCAATGCCCGCGTATTCTATTGCACCTTCTGTTGTTTGGATAATTACAGGCGAATGTGTCTCAACGGCGGCGTCCAGAATACCCTGAAGCATCTCCATGTTGACGAAATTGAACGCACCGACCGCATAGCCGCGCTCTTTTGCTTTGAGCAATACATGGCTGAGATTAACAAGTCCCATCATTGCCTCCTTTTGATTGAAAAAGACTCTGCTGCTTCTCCTGCTTCATATTTTTTAACACGCTTATCCTGCCGTATACGCCGTCATATCCCGGTACGCGCTTAACCATGCCGTTCCTGGAGCTTATGATGCTGTTTGCCATAGTATCAGGCATAATATGCTTCAACTCCTGTTCAGGTATGTTCAACAGAATATCAAGCTCGGATATACCTTTGTCTATCACAGACTCGGTGTACATTTTATTTACTTTTACTGTATTTACCCCTACGGCCAATATGTCTGCCATGATCTCTTTAAGGGGTATAAGATGTTTAAACGGGATCGCGTTGTCAGGTACTATGCCATCTTTCCTCGTTGCCAGTTTTTCAACCCTGTTTAAGACGCCTATGGTCAGCGGCCTGCCGCAGACTGGGCATAATCCTGCATGCTGATTGGTTTGCTCCGGCGAGAAACTGATCTTGCAGTTGCGGTGGCCGTCAAAATGATATTTCCCCTCTTCCGGGAAAAACTCGATTGTATAAAGGAACCGTTTATTGTCTTTGGTCTTTATCGTCGATATTATGTCGCTGTAGCTCATCCCGCATTCCAATACATTCGCCTCCCTGCCTAATTTCTCCGGAGAATGGGCATCCGAATTGGATATGAGCGTGATCCTGTCAAGGGCTTCAAGCCTCCAGTTCATGGGCGGGTCGGATGAAAGGCCTGTCTCAATTGCATGGATATGTTTTGACTGTTCTTCAAAGCATTCTTCAATGGAATCGAACCCTGAGTTTGAGCCGAAGACCGAGTACCACGGTGTCCATGCATGAGCCGGTATGACCATGCACATATCAGAAACATCCATAACAAGCTTTACAAGCTCTTTTGCATTGAATCCGAATATGGGCCTTCCGTCGTAATCGAGCCTGCCGAACCTTGATAACGCGCTGTTGATTTTATCTACTGCCTCAAAAGACGGAGCTGTAAGGATGTTGTGTATGCGCCTTGTTTTACCCCTGTATGAGTAAATATTGCTTAACTCCGTCGTAAGCATGAAATGCACATTATTGTTCGATTCCTTTAATTTAAACAGGCCGTTTGCAGACGGTGCGAGATTTTTCTTTAGCTCTTTAAGGTATGTGGGATGGGTAAAATCACCTGTGCCAACAAGGTTTATGCCCTTGCGGTGCGCCCAGAGGGCAATACTGTCACTATCCATGTCTTTGCTTGTTGCCCTGCTGTATTTTGAATGAACATGCAGATCGGCTATTATCTTCATATTTCAAATATGAATAAGGATTGTCATATTCGCTCGGATAGTCGATCCATCCTTCATACCCGATTTTATGCTTATACTCATGCTTACGTCCTCTGTAAGTTTATATGCGAGTCTTTTGTATTATCATTTTTGATAAATTCGATGGGGACCCTATTTGACGCCTATCCTTCGTTCATCTCACCAATCCTTAATCATGATATAACTTTTATACCCTGATAGTGATTTTCTCGCCGCACTTGTTGCATTTGTCGTTTTTGAGGCCGGTCACCTTGACCGTGTATCCGACCCTCTCGATCAACGTGTTTTTGCATTTCGGACAGTAGGTGCTGTCTGTTTTGCTGTCTATCACATTGCCCACATATACATAATTAAGATTCCTGCTTGCATAGGTGTAGGCAAATTCCAGTACCCCCAGCGGGGTAGGAGGTGCATCAAGCTTGTAGCTTGGGAAATAGCGCGAAAAATGAAGGATGGTATCCTTACCAAGGGAAGCAACATAGTCCACAAGCTTTTTTATCTGATCCTCGGAGGTGTTGTAGCCTGTTACAAGCAGGTTTGTCAGTTCCACATGCACGCCCTTTTTAAGGGCGTATTCAATGGTGTGCTTTACAGGGTCGAGCTTGCCCTTGCATAGCCGCTTGTAGAAATCATCATCAATCGCCTTGAGGTCTACGTTCATGGCATCGATTAAGGGCACAATATCTTCGAGAGGACCCGGGTTTATGAACCCGTTGGTCACAAGAATATTGGCCATGCCTTTTTCACGGAAGAATTTTGCGGTATCCTCCACAAACTCAAACCAGATGAGCGGCTCATTGTATGTATAGGCAAGGCCTATTGAATCCATCTGTTTCGCATAATCATAAAGCTGCTCCTTGGTCATTTCATGTGTTGGGACTTCGCCCTCCACAAGCTCCCAGTTCTGGCAGAACATGCAGTTGAAACTGCAGCCGATAGTTCCGACAGAGAGTATGGATGAGCCTGGATAGAAGTGATAAAGGGGTTTTTTTTCTATGGGATCAAGATGCATTGCGCTGACTGTGTTATAGGTTTCAGCGATCAACACGCCGTGGTCATTGCTCCTTATCCCGCAGACGCCCCTGTGGCCTTCCGATATCAGGCAGTTGTACGGGCAGAGAACACACCTGACCCTGTTGTCCTTTTCTTTTACGGAATATTTGGCAGGTACCTTCATGATTTGCCCTTTCAATGAATAGCACGGTTTGCCGGTCCATTTCCACAAAATCAATTATATACATTGGTATCGTTAAAACATGAAAAGCAGAGTTTTTGATAGCTTGCCTTGTTCATTGATTTAAAATAAAAAACGTGCGAATATGGCATCATTTGAAAGGTTCACAAGGTTTGTTTATGGAATACGAAGCAGTAATAGGACTCGAGGTGCATGCACAGCTTAAAACGCAGTCAAAGACATTCTGTGACTGTTCGACCGTATTTGCACTCGAGCCCAATATAAATGTATGTCCTGTGTGCATCGGGCTTCCCGGGGTCCTGCCTGTACTGAACAGGAAGGTCGTTGTGTATGCCTGCATGCTCGCAATGTCGGTCAAGGGCAGCATATCGGGACGCAGCGTATTTGCGCGGAAAAACTATTTCTATCCGGACCTGCCGAAGGGCTACCAGATCTCCCAGTACGAGCTGCCCATCAACAAAAGCGGCACGATCGGTGTGCAGGTGAACGGCGCAGCCAAGGACGTGCGGCTCAACCGCATCCACATAGAAGAAGACGCGGGCAAGCTCATGCACAACCCGGACGGCACGAGCTTTGTGGACTTCAACAGGTCCGGTATTCCGCTGCTCGAGATTGTTTCCGAGCCCGACATGTCAAGTCCGGACGAGGCCGTTGCATACCTTAAGAAGCTCAGGACGCTCCTGCTTTATCTCGGCATAAGCGACGGGAACATGGAGGAAGGCTCCCTGCGCTGCGATGCAAATGTTTCCGTAAGGCCCAGGGGAGAAACGCAGCTTGGCGTGAAAACAGAGCTGAAGAACATGAACTCCTTCAGGTTTATCCATAAGGCCCTCGACTATGAGATAAAAAGGCAGACGGATGTTCTGGAAGAAGGCGGCGTCATTGTGCAGGAAACAAGGTTATGGGATGAGGCAGCAGGAACAACAAAATCCATGAGATCGAAAGAAGAGGCACATGACTACAGATACTTCCCGGAGCCCGATCTTCTCACACTCGAAGTGGACGACGTGATTTTAAAGGAGGCGCAGGCCGGTGTGCCGGAACTGCCCGATGCAAAAGCAAAGAGGTTTATCGGTGAATACGGCCTTCCGGTGTACGACGCCGATGTACTTACGGCATCAAAAGATCTCGCCGATTATTTCGAAGCAGCCGTAAAACTGCTCGGCAAGCCAAAGGCGGTAAGCAACTGGATCATGAGCGAAATGCTGAGATTCATAAAGGACATCGATACCGGAATAAAGAGTTTCAAGGTCACCCATGACCAAACAGCAAGGCTTTTAAAGCTGATAGAGGACGGGACAATAAGCGGAAAGATTGCGAAGGGTGTTTATGAGCAGATGGTAGCAACGGGCAAGGAGCCCGATGTTCTTGTAAAGGAACTGGGGCTTGAGCAGATCTCGGATGAATCCGCCATAAAAGAGGTAATCATGTCCGTCATTGCCAAAAACCCAAAAGAGGTCGAGCAGTACAGATCGGGCAAGGAAAAGGTGTTCGGTTTTTTTGTGGGGCAGGTGATGAAGGCAACTGTTGGCAAAGCCAACCCAGGTATGGTAAATGAGCTTTTAAAAAAAACATTAAAAGAGGAAAAATAAATGAAGATAAAAAAGGTTCTTATCTATTCTGCAATCACACTGTTAATGATCATCGTTGTCCTGCTTGTGCTTCCTTTTGTTGTCAATCTCGACAAGTACATAAGCAAGATAACAGGGCCTGCAAGCAAGGCTGTAGGCAGACAGGTATCGATCGATCATCTGAGGTTGACCATACTCACGGGCCTGGGGGTAGAGTTAAAAGGCGTTTCAGTGGCAGAAACAAAGCCTTCAAAGACCCCGTTTGTGCATATTGAAGGCGTTGATGTCGGTGTCAAGCTCCTGCCGTTATTGAAGAAGGAGATCGCCATAAGCAAGGTGATCATCACAAAACCCGACATAAATATTATACGGTATGCCGACGGCACGTATAATTTTTCGGACCTGATGAAGAAAACTTCTGAAAAGCCCACGGAAACCACTGCTGCCAAGCCGGAAGAAAAAGGCGGGACATCGGGCATACCCCAAGGCTTTTCCCTGGGTAAGCTTGCAATAACAGACGGCAGGGTCAGTATTACAGACATTGATAACAAAAAAGAGCACAGCTATGTTATCGACCATATAAACCTCGGGGTGCAGGACTTCAATGTCACAAAGCCGTTCAAAGTATCCCTCGGTGTTACTTTCGGCAACCTGAAAGATGCACGGCTTGATGTGAACGGCATGGTAGGCCCCATAGGCGAACAGCTCTCTCCTGAAACACTTCCGCTTAATATCAAGGTGTCCATGAAACACATAGACATACCCTACATGATTTCCCTTGCAGGCCAGAAAAAGCAGGTTCTCAAGTCCGGCACGCTCGATGTCGAGGAGGCCTTAAAATCGAAAGCAGGCGTAACGGACATTAACGGCAGGATCGGACTTTCCGGGCTTGCGCTTACAAACGCGACCATCGCGGCGGTCAACATTACCGATAACCTGCAGTTCCACTCCGATAAGAAGCAGCTGTCCATAAACGATATTACCGTTCAATCACAGGGCATAGACCTTGGATTGAAGGGTGATGCGGATATCTCCGGCAAGTCGGCACACATAAGCCTCTTTTCAAGAAAGCTGCCCATCAGCGGCCTGCTTGATTTTTACAGTCCTTTGAAACAAATGCTGCCGCAGGATATGGACATCAGCGGCAACGGCAGCATAAAGACGGATGTTACTGCCGACGGCAGCACCATGGGCATCAAAGGCATTGTGGATCTTACCAATGCCAGGATAGGCTATCAGTCAGGCAAGCAGAAGATGTTTGCAAAGCCGGACTCCGTTCCGTTCAGCCTGTCTTACGACATATCCAAACAGAGCAGCTATATAACCATGAAGGATGTCAAACTCGTGCTGGATAAGCTTTCCGTGGTCCTTACCGGGAAGATGCTTGCGTCTGGCAGCATGGACGGCGATGTCAGCATAAACTCGAATACCATCCAGCTCCAGACAATGGAGGACATCGTACCCTTGATCAAATCATACAACGCCTCGGGCAACGTTGCATTGTCCGCACGGGCGAAAGGCGCATTCAAAAACCCGAAAGAGCTCGCAGTTACGGGCAGCTTGCAGGTAAAGAATGTATCCGCGCAGATCTCCTCGCTGCCGAAACCCTTGAAATCGTTCGACATGAACGCCTCTTTTACGCGCAACAGCCTTGCATTAAAATCCATGACAGCGCAGATCGGCCAGTCCGTAATTAAGGCCAGCGGCGATGTCACGGATTTTTCGGCACCGCACGGCAGGTTTAATATCGCATCACCTTATCTTAATATAGATGAGCTTATGCCTGCATCAAAACAGGAGAAAAAGCCTGAAGAGCCTGCGAAGGCCGGACAGGCAAAAGAACAACAGCAACCTTCCATCATGGACAAAGCGGATATAACGGTCAATGCAAATGTAAAAAAGGGTATTGTAAAGAAAGCATTGTTCAGCGACCTGACCGCTGTAGCAAGGATTGTAAAGGGTTCTCTTATACTTGATAAATTTAATGTCAGGGCATTTTCCGGCGTTCTGGCTGCAAACGGCACCGTTGGTATGAAAGGCGAAGAGCCGTACAATCTCAAACTGAAGACAACAGAACTGAACCTGGGTGATATGCTGAATACGTTTACATCGTATAAGGATATTATGTCCGGCAGGCTCGGGACGGATGTTGCACTGCATGGAAATGCAAAAGAGCTGAAGCAGACGGTGTCGGGCAACGGCGTTATTACCGTTACGAACGGCGAGATAAAGACATTCTCGGTATTGTCAAAGCTTACGGACATTGCCAGGCTTGCAAACATCGGCACAGGCAATACGACAAGAATCAAGAATATGAAACTTACGGGGTCCATTGACAATGGCAAGATAACGACAAACGATCTGAAGCTTATAAGCGATGACGTTAATGTGAATGCAAACGGGTATTTCGACCTTGATTCCAACCTTAATTACCACGGCACCGGCATTTTTTCCAGGTCACTTTCAACCAGGGTCGGCGGGACAACAGGGCAGCTCATAAAGAATGAACAGGGCGAAGTCGAGGTGCCGTTTACACTGACAGGCGATATAAAAAGACCGGTGTTCAAACTGGATCAAGCGGCATTCGAACAGAGGCTGAAAGAGGTTGCAAAGAAAAAGGTCATACAGGAGCTCAACAAGCAGCTCAATAAGGAACTTCAGACAAACAAGCCCGCGCAGCAGCTTCAGCAGAACATCCAGGAAAAGGGCAAAAAAGCCATAGAACAGTTGTTCAGATGAACACGTCTTTTTATACACTCCTCCCGAAAAGGGACCACGTGCTTATTCTGGACCAGAGGCTTTTGCCCGGAAAGATGCACTACATAAAAATGAAAACATACAGGGACGCTTATGCCGTTATAAAACACATGGCTGTAAGAGGTGCGCCTGCGATAGGTGTAACAGCGGCATTCGGCGTGTGGCTTGGAGCAAGGTCAATAAAAACAAATGACCGGACAAGGTACTTCTCAATGCTTGGGAAGATGGGGGAGCATCTTATAAATGCAAGACCTACCGCCCACAATCTGTCGTGGGCCGTGAACAGGATGCTTTCCTTTGCCCGTGCCGGGCAGGCAGGCCCTGCTGAAATTACCCGCAGGCTGTACAGAGAGGCACTCCGTATATACCATGAGGACATAGATGCAAACATGAAGATGGGCGGTTTTGGCGCCGGGCTCATAAAAAACGGATGGACTGTTCTTACGCACTGCAATGCCGGTGCTCTTGCAACTGCAGGCTACGGCACTGCCCTTGGAGTGCTGCGCTCTGCAAAGAACTCCGGCAAGAAGATCAGGATCTTTGCAGACGAAACGAGGCCGTTTCTGCAGGGTGCAAGGCTGACTGCGTGGGAGCTTCAGCAGGATGGTTTTGATGTAACGCTCATTACGGACAATATGGCCGGGTGGATGATGAAGCAGGGACTTATCAATGCCTGCATAGTCGGTGCTGACAGGATTGCATCGAACGGCGATGTTGCCAACAAGGTCGGGACATACAGCGTTGCGATCCTGGCACACGCGCACAATATACCGTTTTATGTAGCTGCGCCGTCTTCAACGTTTGATCCGGCTATTACCTCGGGCAGAGAGATTGTAATAGAGGAGCGTCCCGATAAAGAGGTTTTAACGATAGCAGGAAGGGCAATAGCGCCCGACGGGATAAAGGTGCGCAACCCTGCGTTTGATGTAACGCCAGCGAAGTACGTTACAGCGATTATAACGGAAAAGGGCGTTCTCTTTCCGCCTTACAAAAAGGGCATAAAAAAACTGCTCGGAATACCATGAGCATGATCTATCTGGTCAGGCACGGCCAGGCATCGTTCGGTCACGACAACTATGACAGAATATCGGATACCGGCATTGTGCAATCAAGGATGCTCGGCGAGTACCTTGCAGGCACGGGCATGCGCTTTGACTCCGCGTACACAGGTCCCTTGAGCAGACAGAAGGCAACGGCGGATGAGGTCGCGGGCTGTTTTAAAAAAAAAGGGCTTCCCTTCCCGGATGTTTCCGTTATGAAAGAATTCAACGAATACGATCCCGTGGCAGTCCTGACATCGCAGATACCGCACGTGCTTGAAGACGAGCCTTCTTTGAAAATAGACATTGAGAACATCTTTGCCGACAAAGAGGCGTTCAAGCAGGTCTTTGAAAAAGCACTGTTAAAATGGGTGTCAGGCAGGCATGACGCCCCGGGTGTCGAGACATGGGGAAGCCTGGTATCAAGGGTAAAAAACGGTATGGGAACGATCATGAAGGCCGGAGGCCGGGGCAAAACGATCGTCGTGTTTACATCCGGAGGGCCCATTGCTGCTGCACTGCAGACGTTCCTTGGTCTTTCAAATGAAAACGCCATACGGCTGAACTGGCAGATCATCAACGCGTCCATGACCCGCTTCATGTATAACGAAGAGCGCATAACGCTTGCAGGATTTAACGCTATCTGCCATCTTGAACTGAACGGCGGTAATACGCTTATAACGTACCGATAAGGGAGGATTTATGGATTTTGAAGTATCGGAAAAAATGAAGACAATAACCGGCATGATCAATGAATTTGTGGACAAAGAGCTCATCCCGCTCGAGCCTGAATTCGTAAACAAGAGCATTAAAAGCATGCTTCCCGTGCTTGAAGAAAAAAGGCAGATGGTAAAGAGAATGGAGCTGTGGGCGCCGAACCAGCCAAAGGAGTACGGAGGCATGGGACTTAATCTTGTTGAGCATGCACTTGTATCCGAGGCCCTTGGCAGGACCCCGCTCGGCCATTATGTTTTTGGATGCCAGGCCCCCGATGCAGGGAACATGGAAATACTCTACCTGCATGGAACGGATGAGCAAAAGGAGAAGTATCTCAAGCCGCTTGTTGATGGAAAGATCAGGAGCTGCTTCAGCATGACCGAGCCCGAGATGCCGGGTTCGAACCCGGTCATGCTTGAGACGACCGCTGTCAAGGACGGCGATGACTACGTGATAAACGGGCAGAAGTGGTTCTCCACAGCAGCAGACGGTTCTGCATTTACCATAGTCATGGCAATAACAAACCCGGATGCACACCCTTACATGAGGGCAAGCATGATTATAGTCCCTACAGGCACAAAGGGCTATACCCTCGTGAGGAACATCCCTGTTATGGGACACACAGGCGAGGATTATTTTTCGCATGGGGAGGTATCGTTCCAGTCATGCAGGGTGCCGCAGAAAAACCTGCTCGGGCCCGAGGGCATGGGCTTTGTGGTCGCACAGGAACGGCTGGGTCCGGGCAGGATACACCACTGCATGCGGTGGATAGGCATATGCAACAGGGCGTTCGACCTTATGTGCTCAAGGGCATCAAAGCGGATCATGTCTCCCGACGGAAAGACGCTTGCGACAAAGCAGATCATCCGGGAATGGATCGCCGATTCCGCCGCGGAGATCAGCGCTGCGCGGCTGATGGTACTCAATGCGGCGTGGAAGATAGAGAAGCTGGGACAGAAGGAAGCGCGTGACGATGTCTCCTTCATCAAGTTCTTTGTCGCCGGTGTTCTCCAGCGCGTCGTCGACCGGGCGCTGCAGGTGCACGGCGGGCTCGGCATGACCGATGACACGGTGCTCGCGTTCTTCTACAGGCATGAGCGCGCCGCACGGATATACGACGGTGCAGACGAGGTGCACAAGATGTCGGTTGCAGGAAGGATACTCAAAACATATGAGGGAAGAGATGTACGTTGAAACCCAAAAATACAATGGAAGAAAGAGTTTTCTCCTCTGCTCGTAAAACAACGCTCTTTTTGCGAAAGGGGGTTGTTCCCATAACATGCATTGTGTATTCTTTGACACTGAAAGAGAAGTTGTCCACGCAGAGTAGTATGAGGGTGTATCAAGCAGTCCGTAGGTGTTTCACTTCGCTTCGTATCAAACTCTTTCTTCCGGATTTAATTTAATATTTTTAATTTGGGAAGAATCCTAAGAATGGAGTGATTATGGATCTTACGGACAAACCGAAAAAGATACGCGAAGGCGAGCAGCTCGACAGAGCGAAGATAGAGAAGTTCCTCAAAGATAGTATACCAGGGTTCCGGGGGAGCCTTGTTATAGAGCAGTTTCCCAGCGGTTATTCGAACCTCACCTACATGATAAAGGTCGGTGAAAAGGAACTTGTCCTCAGAAGACCTCCTTTCGGCACCAAGGCGAAAACCGCGCACGACATGAAAAGGGAATATACAATACTCAATGCGCTGAACCCCGTTTTCCACTATTGTCCGAAGCCGCTTTTGTACACGGAAGATCCCTCAATAATGGGCTGTCCCTTTTATGTTATGGAGCGCATAAGAGGCATCATCCTGAGGAGGGACCTGCCGGACGGCCTTGTGTTTAAATCCGGGGATGCACGAAGGCTTTGCGAAAACCTGCTCGATGTACATCTTGAGCTCCATTCGATTGATTATAAAAAGATAGGGCTTGCTGATTTCGGCAAGCCGGAGGGCTATGTAAAGAGACAGGTAGACGGATGGTCTGAGAGATACAGGAATGCAAGGACGGAAGATGCACCGGATTTCGAGCCTGTAATGGCATGGCTGCAGGAAAATATGCAGAAGGACAGCGACAGGCCGTGCATTATACATAACGATTATAAATTTGATAATATTGTACTGTCACCGGAGGACCCGCTTAAGATCATCGGGGTGCTGGACTGGGAGATGGCAACAATAGGGGACCCTCTCATGGACCTCGGGAGCTCTCTTGCCTACTGGATACAGGCCGAAGATCCGCCTGAATTTCAGGCAATACGCATGATGCCAACCGATATGCCCGGTGCCATGACAAGGGACGAACTTGTCAGGCGGTATGCCGAGAAATCAGGCATGCGTATTGATAACCCCCAAAATGCATTTGATTTCTATTACTGCTTCGGCTTGTTCAGGCTTGCGGGCATTGCCCAGCAGATATACTACCGCTATTTTCACAAACAGACAAAGGATGAACGTTTTGCATTACTTATATTTGCAGTAAAGGCCCTGGAACAGGCAGCAGTAAGGGTCATAGAGCATTCCGGGCTTTAACCCTCACTGCCTTACCCCTGCAAGCTCTGCAAAGTTGCCGCCGAACAGCCTTTCCCTTACTCCCTTATCCGGGAAAAGCCTTTCTATCCTCCTCTTGATAAACCCGTAATCGAATTTTCCGTCCGCTGCATAAAACCCGAACGGTCCGTCTGTGCCGAACAGACAGCGTTCCACGCCAAGGTATTCAACGGCCTGCCGTGTAATGCTATCGCCGACGTAGCTTGTCTGTGACAGGTCAACATATACATTTTTTTTGTCTTTGATCTTCTCCCATGTTTCCCGGTACACGGGAAACCCTGCGTGTGCAAGTATCAGTTTCAGCTTCGGCACCTCTTTCAGAAGGTTGTAAAAATCACCCTCTTCCCCGAATCCAACATGTATAAGCAGGGGTTTGCCAATCTTTACAAGCTCGCTTGCAACAGGCGCAAGCTCAACAGGTTTAAAGTGGTGCCAGAATGAATGTGCTTTTATGCCTATGACCCCCTGGCTGCCCTTCCATTTTTCAAACTCTTTAACAGGATCATTTTTTCCCCTCGGGTTTACAAATATCCAGCCCAAAAACCTGCCGGGGCGCTTCTTTACCGCATTAAAAACTTCTTCGTTATCAGGGTCCTTGTCGATTTTATAGACCTTGCCCAGTATTTTTATATCACCCCGATCATCGAAGGTTGCCACCAGGGATTTCCCGATGGCCCTCAGGGCTTTATGCGTTAAAAGGAACTGCAAAAGTCCCACAAGAAAAGCCGGAGGCTCTTTAAATGGTTCAACCATGGCCCCCATGAGCGCTACTTTGTCCACGCCGTTTGCATCCATCCTGCTGATAAGCTCGTCCGTCTTGAGCAGGCGTTCGTCAAGATGGTAGTGACAATCAATAATCATAAAAACCTCCTTTTCTCACTTCATAAACCTCGCTACTTTGCAAATGAACTTTTTGGGTTGAATGCATTGTTTGTATTATATTATCCCTGCTTCCGTGCAGGCGGTGCCATGAATTCCGCGCCAACAGGGTCTTTGATCGTGTCCTCGAGGATCCTGTTGATGGCCTTTTTAGCATTCTCGTTGATCGACCACCCTGTTATTTCCTTGATCGGCTCTAACTGTTCCGGTCTTCTTGCGCCCCAGAGTGCTATGTCAGCGCCCTGATCAAGCATCCACCGTACGGCGAGATGGATCACCCGTTTCCCGTAATTTTTCTTTGCCAGTTCATCGAGTGCCTGAACGGCCTTTAAGTATTGTCCGTAGCGCGGCTGTTTGAACTTCGGATCGATCTTGCGCAGATCATCTCCCGTAAAACTTGTATCAGGTCTCATCCTGTTGCTGAGCAGGCCCCTGCAGAGAGCGCCGTATGCCAGTATTGTTATACCATTGTTCATGCAGTACGGCAGTACGTCTTTTTCGATTGCCCTTTCAAATACGTTGTACGGCGGCTGTGAAGTGTTGAGCATGGCCGTCTTTCTGAATGCATCCATCTGTCCGGTGGAGTAATTGCTTACACCGATTGCCCTGATCTTTCCCTGTCTGTAGAGTTCCAACATTGTCTCAGCGGTTTCCTCGAAAGGGACAGCGGGATCAGGCCAGTGGATCTGGTAGATATCTATATAATCCGTCCTCAGGCGTTTCAGCGAATCCTCTATTTCCTTGAGTATGCGCTCTCTGCTCGAGTTGCGCCACACCCTGCTGTCAATCCATTCAAGCCCGGCCTTTGTTGCAATGACCACCTTGTCTCTTTTTTTGTACTCTGCAAGCACTTTCCCGACGATCTCCTCTGAACGGCCGAACCCGTATATGGGTGCGGTGTCAATGAGGCTAATACCGGATTCGAGTGCAGCCAGTATGGTTTTTACGGATGTCTGCTCGTCCGTTCCTCCCCACATCCATCCGCCTATGGCCCATGTGCCGATGCCAATCCTTGAGGCCCTGATATTGGTGCCTGCTATTTTTACAAATTCCATAAGTACTTCCCGGCCGGAATATAGTATAATGCAATTACGGCGTGCAGATGTACCATGCTATCTGTGCTGCAAAGGAAATTACCTCTACTTTTGGGAACAGTGCTTTCAGTTCTTCCTCGGCATGCTGTATAAAATAAAAATAATCCCCTCCTTCAGCCCATTCAACGATATCCGAAAACAGCTTTCTTCTCCTGTTGTAGTCATGAAGGATCATCTGCTTTCCTGCAAGCCTGCCTGCTTCTGCAAAGAACGTGTGCCTCGGTTCTCTTTTAAGGCCGTGCGCGACATACGAGGACATTACAAGATCAAAACTTTTGTCCTTATACGGCAGGCCGTTGAGTGCGTCAGCCACCAAGAAATCGACGTTGTTTGCCCTGTTATTCTTCCTTGCATGCTCTATCATCTTTGCAGAGGCATCCACTGCCGTCACCCTGTAGCCCATCTTTGAAAGGCATGAAGCGAGAGCGCCTGTTCCGCAGCCTATATCAAGGACCCTGGAGCCTTCGGGTGCCAATAAATGCTGTCTTGCCCTTTCGAGTATTGTACCGAATGCCTTTTCCTGGTAGCTGAAGAAAAGGCTGTATACAGGCGCAATCGTATCAAATAAGCTATGTTGGGGCATTTACCTGTTTACCTCGTTAGAAAGCCCTGCCATGTATGGCGGGGACAATAGGGTAGCATTTAAATTCCTTATAGAAAGGACATGGTTCAAAGCCACGTCCTTTCTAACGGGGTTCATCTTATCTGGCCCCTGATCTCGCCGTCAGGGTATGCTACTGTGTGCACGTTAACGTACATGTCTCCTGACTTTATTGCATCCATCAGTGCACCGAGAGGCTTGCCTGCAAGCGGACCAATAAGATCACCGGCCGTGATTTTACCCTCTGAAAGTATGCCGCTGAACTTACCCGGCTTCTGTTGTGGTGCCATGCCCCTGCTGGGATAAAGCCACACAACAGGCGGGCCATTCTTGTTTACAGGTGCCATGTGTATATGCGCCATTGTTATATTGTCTATGTCGCGTACTGTAAGCTTGTAGGAAAGCTCCTTGCCATCCTTGCTTAAACGGAACACGGCTGTGCCGGTCGCCTTTGTGTCTATTTTTTTCGGCACCTGTGCCTTGCCCGAGAGATGTGCTGTAAATCTCAATGACCTTGCGCCTGCCGTAAGAGCAAGTGCAAACGTTGCGGCTGTAAGAATTATTAACGAACCCGCAATTCTACCTGTTTTATGCGTCATAATCGTACCTCCTTGCTTTTTATCGTGTCCCGCGATCCCCAAGACACGTTAAAAAACCATGCCCTTCCAGTAATGAGCATATATTGTGCATCAAAAGGGTCGGTATCAAGAAAGAGTAAGAAGGATATGCTGCTGAAAAGCTGAGGATTTTCTTGAGAAGCGCAATCAGGGAATAGACGGGGACATAGGACGCTGACCCCGTTTCATAAGGTGCGGACAGCCGGACTGCACGCCTTCTTCCCGGGTTTAGGACGAGTACCTGTCCTTGTACGGCTTCATGATAAACCTGTAAAACAATTTATCGAGCACCCCGGGCATAAAATAGTTTACCGGCCGGATCGACTTCATTGCAACGATCTCCCGTTTCTCTTTTTCTATGCCGTTCACGATCATCCGTGCCACCTTGTCCGGCTTCAGGGTCATTGCACGCCGCAGGTTCTTCTGTGCCTCGAAATCGATCCCCCGCTCTTTCGCCGCATTCTTCGCAAAGTCCGTATCGACCTCCGGAGGACAGAAGTTCAGGACCTTTATGCCGTAGCCCATGGTCTCCACCCTGAGGGCGTCCGATATAGCGTCCACCATGCTCTTCGATCCTGAGTATGCGCCGAGCATGGGTATTGCACGCTTGCTCGCAACGGACGATATGTTGACGACCATGCCTTTTGTTTTCTTGAGGAAGGGCAGCGAATGCTGTATCATGATTATCACGCCATAGACGTTCGTCTTCATCATGCTGTCAAAGGCCTTCATGTCCATGTGCTCTATGGAGCCGTGGTACGCGGAGCCGGCGTTGTTTATAAGAATATCGAGCCTTTTGAAATGGCCGAGGGTGTCCTTGACGGCCTTTTCGGCGCTCTTTTCATCGCCCACGTCTCCTGCAACCACAATAGCGCTGTTGCCCAGTTCTTCCTTCAGCTTGTTAAGGGTATTCACGTTCCTTGACATCAAAGCAAGCAAAGCGCCTTTGCGTGCGAGCAGGCGTGCGAGTTCGCTCCCTATGCCGCCGGATGCACCTGTTATCAATACCACTTTGTCTTTTACATCCATATCCGCCTCCACTGCTATCCGCTGAAAACGGAAGGAGCTGCAGCTCCGTTCTGTTCAGCTTATACAGGATATAATGACCCATTGACGGTAAGTCAATGACGGGGCCCTTGAGAATGCCGCAGGGTGAGGCGGTAAGTTGTTTTTCATTCCCCTTTCGCAAAGGGCGGCTGTGTAGCAGACGGGGTATTGTTCCCCCTTCTCCGTCATTCCGTGCTTGACACAGCCTGTCCCGCACTTGATGCGGGAGAATCCAGTCTGCCTCCCCTCTATCAAGAGGGGCAGGGTGCGTAAAACACCGCCATTTATTTAGATGGGCAGACTTCTTCTTCTAAAAAAAGAGGAGTGTTCTGTCAAAGGTCAACATCCGGCACCTTTGCGGCTCAGGCTCCAGTTCCGCTTCTCAATTATTTATTTCCCGCCCTTGACGGGAGGGAGTTAGGGAGGGTGAGGCCTTGTTTCCGCGACATCTTATTTATCTCAACCGAACTTGTCCTTTCCCGCCCGGTTTGATATACGGAGTTCATGGACATCCAGCTTCCCGCACATGCCCGCACTTCTGCGTCATCCCTCTTATATAAGAGGGAAAAGAGGGCATTACTCCCCATGGTCATTCCGTACTTTCCCCGGCAAATATCCGATCGCATCGAACGGATTCAAAGAGACAAGGGGCCATTTGTCAATATGAAAGATTTGGTCCTTTCCATGCCTTTTTACCCCGTTAGAAAGCCCCACCATTTATGGAGGGGTCAAAACGATAATTGTTAAATTCCTTATAGAAAGGGTGTGGTTTAAAGCCACGTCCTTTCTAACGGGGTTTACTGAGGTAATATTATGACTGATGAAATTGCAAAAATTAAACTTGAGGATCTCGGCTATGACGATTTCTTTGACTTAAAATGGAAATCTTTGGAACTCAATAATTTATTGGCTGCCCGCGTTACTGCCGAACATAAAGAAGCATATAAAGTAATAAATACTCACGGCGAATTCCTGGCCAGGATCACGGGGAAACAAATGTTCAATGCAGCGAAAAGAGCGGACTACCCGGCTGTCGGCGATTGGGTTGCAATAGCCGTATTGGATAAAGAGAGAGCGATTATCCATCATGTATTGCCGAGGAAAACAATACTCAGGAAAAAATACAACGATAAGCAGGACACACAGATTATCGCCACTAACA
>JAJYJX010000024.1 GCA_021789095.1 bacterium | reverse complement strand
TTTCTTCAAAAGAAAATAGGGCGCTGTCCCTAAAAACAATGTACCGTTTATATCTTTCCCTGAAGCAGGAATGCTATAACAAAGGCGTAAATAACAAGAGACTCTATAAGAGCAAGACCTATGATCATCGGCGTTACAATCTTGCCAGATGCACCGGGGTTGCGTGCAATACCATCAAGTGCAGATGAGATGGACCTTCCCTGACCGAGTGCTCCTCCGAATGCCGCTATTGCAATACCAATACCGCTCGCAATGGCAAGCCATGCCTTTACACCCGTTTCCTGCGCCTGGGCTGGCACAGCCTCGGCAAATGCGGGGACCGCAACAAGCATCAGCAAAATAGTCGATGACGCTATACTTAAAAGCCTTTTTACCATGTTTTATTCCTCCTTTTTATGTTTAATGTTCTTCTTCGTGTTCGTGTGCAACTGCAAGAGCAATGTAAATCGCACTCAGAATTGAAAATACCAATGCCTGTATAAATGATACAAAAATACCGAGTATCATAAAAAATATAGGGACAACCAACGGGATAAGGTGCGAAAAGATACTCAATGCCGTATGATCGCCAAGCATATTTGCAAAAAGCCTCAGCGAAAGCGAAACAGGCCTTACAAGAGTACTGATAAGCTCAACAACCAGCATGATGGGCGCTATTACCCATACCGGCCCCATAAAATGCTTTATGTATGCCTTGCCGTGCGTCTTAAATCCATAATAGTTGAAAGCTATGAAGACTATCACGGCCATTGCGACATTCGTATTCAGGTTATCTGTAGGCGGCACCATGCCCGGTACAACGCCCCAGAGGTTTGAAATAAAGATCAATACAAACAACGTTCCTATCAGGGGTAGATATTTTTCCGGCTCTTCCGGTATTACCGACGCCGTAAAGTTATACAGCGCTTCATAAATCATATCAAACAGCGAGGACAATGTAAATTCACCGTCGGGTACATCCGGGTAATTCCGTCTTTTCAGTGTTCGCGTTACTAACAATGCGCAGATTATCAGCAAGATCCCTGCTAATGCATATGTTATTATAAAATTCGGAATCTCCTTTATCACCGGTATAAAGCTAAACCATGTCAATTGTTCATGCATTGTCCTGTCTCCTTATTGTTAAAAAAACCGCCATTATCATCATGCTCAAAGGCAGCGTTGTTATCCCTGCTATAAAAGGAACGGGATTAAATCTGATTATTACTATTGCTATATAAAGTGTTGTCAACAAAAACGCATATTTTAGTATGAGCAGGAAGATAAAGACGGGCTGTTTTTTTGTGCGTCCGAGCAGGGAGGATATGCCTTTTGCGAGCAGCAGCACATTGACGAGTATTATGCCTGCACCTGCCAGGAATGCGAACATGTCTGCCGGGCTTGGTGCAAAAAGCAGCGTTCCGCCCGCGATCATGAGTACTCCTGTTATAACCCACACTTTATACATAAAATGACGCATCTTTCCGCTCACTTCACAACCTTTCCTTTTTTTTGAACAGCATTTTTCAGGTTAATTCTTTTTCGATCCTACGATCCTGCCTATTTCCAGCAGTCTCATTACGCTTGCAACAAACCCAAGACACGTAAAAACCAGCGTAAGCCATGGCGTTGTGCCGAAGTGCTTGTCTGCGTAATACCCGATAAAAATACCAACAACCACGGCCAATCCGGCCTCTATGCTCAGGGCAAAGATCGTTCCCACCTGTCGAAGGTTAAAGCCTAACATGCCATTTTTCCGCTAACACGGCGTTCGATATGCCGTCAAATGAAATGAAAAAAACGGTATTACTTTGAATGTTCTTCTATAAACTTATCGAGCTCTTGCTTGTCCTCTGAAGGCGAGGTTTCCGTGGGCTTTTGCCCCTGCTGTTTCCTGAGAATCGTAAATTCGTTTTTCAGCTCGTTGGTCTTCTGCTTTATATCTTCTATTTTCTCCTGGTTCTTCAATGTTATCTCCATTGCATTATGTTTTAACCTGATCCTGATAAAGTAGATCAACGCAATTACAAGCAGGAGCAAAATAATGTATTTTATAATTTTAAACATTGTCTTATTCCTGCACTTCATAGGTATAGGACGGAAGTTCCCTTAAAAACCTCGATGGTTTTATCAATGCATCATTATAACTTCCCCTTTCAGGCAGCCATTCCTGATAACACAGGTAAAGCATGTCCTTTGCCCTTGTAGCGGCAACATAAAACAGCCGCCTCTCCTCTTCTATTGCGTCGTTGTCTGTTTCCATTTTATTCTGGCCCCTGTTCTTTATCACGGGGAACTTGCCTTCCACGAGCCAGGGCATGAAAACGATCTTCCATTCGAGTCCCTTTGCCTGGTGTATGCTTGACAGTACGACCTTTTCCTTTTCATCCTCCTCCGTGTCGGGAGATACCACGGTCGCCACCAAGGCCATTTCGCTCAGGAAATCTGTTACACTGCTGAACCTCGTTGAGTAGTTTACCAGCTGCTTTATGTCCTCAAGCCTTGTTTCATAATTTGTATACGCCAGCTTCATGTACTCCTCATAAACCGACTCAAGTATTATCATCAGCATGTCGGACGGAAGCTTCTCGCGCATTTCGGATAGATTGAATATGAGCTTATAAAAATCTGAAAAGTATTGTTTTGCTTTGCCGGTCAGCTCGTTTGCAGTATCCTTATTGCCAAGTGATGCAATTGCATAATTATTCCTGGCAAAGCCGTCCCACAGGTGTCCAGCTGTTTTTATGCCTATGCCCGGATACAACTTCAATGCCCGCTTGAAGGCGAGTTCATCCATGGGGTTGTTTATAAACCTGAGGAAGCTGAGCACATCCTTTATATGCGCCTGCTCAAAAAATCTCACGCCAGACCTTACCTCGTAGGGTATGCCGAGCCTTGTAAGCTCCATCTGGATCTCCATTGAATGGTAATGGGACCTGTACAAGACCGCGATCTCGTTCAGATTCACATCCGACTCGAGTATGCGCCTTGCTATAAAGCTTGCCTGTTCCTCGGTATTCGCGGTTTTTATAACTGTTGGTATGGCGCCGGCGCCCCTTGTCGCAGTCAGCTGTTTAAAGTACTGTTTTTTGTTCCTGATTATGCTTGCATTCGCAAGATCAAGGATTGACTGGGTACTCCTGTAATTCGTCTGGAGCTTGCAAACAACCGCATCCGGATAGCGATCCGTAAACCCGATTATGTTCTCATAGTGCGCGCCGCGGAATGCATATATGGACTGCGCATCATCCCCGACTACCATAATGTTTTTGTGTCCCTGTGCAAGTATGTCTACGATATCCGCCTGCAGCTTGCTTGTATCCTGGTATTCATCAACGAGTATGTGCCGGAAAAGCCTTTCATAATGATCCCTTACCTCTTCATGTTCAATCAAAAGCTGCTTAAGAAAAACAAGCAGATCGTCAAAATCAAGGGCGTTCAGCGCCCTTTTTTTATTTGTCATGTGCTGGTGTATCAGCATCAGATCATCTATGAAATCTGAAAGGTGGGGGAACCTTTCAAGTACTGTCTTTTCTATATTCATTGAAAGGTTTGAAGAAAGGCTCAGCATATCCGCAATAGCGTTCGCCCTTGGGAACCTTTTATTCTCGTTCAGTCCGAATTCAGAGATTGTAAGAGAAACAAGGTCTGTCTTGTCTTCCTCGTCAAGGATTGTATAGTTGTTCTTAAAACCAAGAAGGCCTATATGCCTCCTGAGGATAAGGTTGGCAACGTGATGAAACGTACCGCCCCATACGCCGGTGCTGTCAATGGACAAGAGCTTTTCCACCCTTGACAGCATTTCTCTTGCCGCCTTGTTCGTGAACGTGACAAGCAGGATGCCGCCGGGAGAAACGCCGTCCTCTACAAGCTTTGCCACCCGGTAAATAAGTGTACGTGTTTTACCGCTTCCCGCGCCTGCGATAACAAGGCACGGGCCGCCCTTTGATAACACGACGTTGAGCTGCTCTTCGTTAAGCTCTTTTTCAAAATTTATGCGGGGCTTTTGATAAGCTTGTTTTAAAGTGTTTTCCCTGTGCACATCATTGAACTTTTATTTCTATCTTTGTCTTTGCTTTCAGGCTGTCCACCAATTTTTCCAGATCGGATGACGCCTGTCTCTTTGCAAGGTTCTGCTCGAGCATCGGCTTGATCTCCTTGAAGCTCTTTACCTCTGCCTTTTTCCTGGCGATCAGCTGAATTATGTGATAGCCGAATTGTGTCTTTACAACAGGGCTTATTTGCCCTGGCTTTTTCAGGGCAAATGCCGCCTTTGAAAACTCCGGGACCATCATGTCCTGGGTAAAGAAGCCCAGATCCCCGCCTTTTGCTCCGCTTGCCTTGTCAATGGATTTTTCCATTGCAAGCATTGTAAAGGATTTTCCTGCTTTCAGTTCCTTTTCTATCTGATCCGCTTCCTGCGGTGTCTTTACCAGTATATGCCTCGCATGGACCTCTTCGGCAGCCTTGAATTCCTTTATATGCTGTTTATAGAAGGCCCTTGCCTCAGCATCGCTGACCTTTACGTTCTTTTCTATATCCGTATAAACATCCCTTGCGATAAGCTGGTCTTTGATCTGCTGCTTGATCTCGTCCATACTCAGGCCTGATTCTTTCAGCACTGCGCTAAATTTATCCTTACCGAACCTGCCCTCAAGCATACCGAGCGTTGTGTCTACCTCTTTATCGTCAACCTTTATGCCTTTCTGCTTGGCGTAACCCGTCAGCAGGTTTAATGTAATAATACCCTGGATAACATTGTTCTTTATCTGGGTTATTATCTGCGCACTGTCCTTGCTGTACGGATCAAACGGCCTGCCCTGGCTGGCAAAGAATTGCTTCAGCAGCAACACCTGGAGATTGAGCTGTTTGTTGAGATCAGCCTTGGAAATGGTTTTATCGCCTATTATGATGGCAGGTCCTGAGCCGCTTATAAGAGCCAACGGCTTGGGTCCGCTTTTCAGTATGTTTGTTTTCCAGAGAAGTACCCCCACAACTATCGCCACCACGATCAATACGCTCGATAAAACGATCAGCGTTGACCGGTCACGCGGCTGCTGCGGCTGCCCTTCATTTTTTGTTTCATTGTTTGGTTCAATGTCAGACATGTAGCCTCCTTTAATCTTTAATAATAGAACAGTTCCATACAATTTACAAGCTGTCAACCCCGTTAGAAACCCTAATCGGCCTGAGTCCCAGAGCCACTGATTTCTGAAGAAAATGACCCTTTGCGCAGATAAAGAAATTGGAAGGATTTCTAACGGGGGCGATTCCTGAATTTCAAATTTTGAATCTTGAATCTTTATCTTCTCCCGTATCCCTGCGCTACGATCTCATGCCCTGTAAGTTTCAGCCGTGCTATGCGCTTGTCTATCGGAGGATGGGTCGCGAACAGGTCTGCCCAGAAGCCCTCTTTATCGCCCACCATTTTTACAAGCGGGTCAACGATAAACATATGCGCAGTACCGCGCGAGGCGTTCCTCATCGGCACAAAATCCGCCCTGAGCTTTTGAAGTGCCGCTGCAAGTGCAAGCGGATTGCGCGTGAACTCTACCGATGCATCGTCCGCCGCATATTCCCTTTCTCTGGATACTGTCATTGCAATAATCTGGCCTATCAAAGGAGCAATCACGGCAAGCGCGAGTGCCACGATCAGCAGGACTATGGTGCCCCTGAAGTCCGTGCTCCTGCCCCGCCTCCTTGGAGAATAAAAGGCTATGCGCCACAGCCAGTCACTCATCAGAGCGATAGCGCCGAGCAGCACTGCAATAATGGTCATTGTCTGTATATCCTTGCTCTTTATATGACCCATTTCATGCGCAATTACTGCCTGCAGCTCGCTTCTGTCCATCTTTTCAAGCAGGCCCTGCGTTACGGCTATGCTCGAATGTCCGGGGTCCCTGCCTGTTGCAAACGCATTGGGCTGGTCTGTCGGTACGATGTAAACAAGCGGCACAGGATTGCCGGATGCAATGGACATCTCCCTGACAACATCCATGAGTATCCTGTTTTTTTCATCGTTGATCGCAGGATCAACAGGTAGGGCCCCGACGGATGCAAGCACAATACTGTCGCCGCTGTAGTAAGACGTCATTGCCCAGAAAGAAGCCGCAACAAGCGCCACTGCCGTGGCAAAGGGGAACGGCCCTTTTGTTATGTCAAACCCCAGATAGTAGTGATCAATAAAATACCCCAGCAGCAGTACCAGGAATAAAAATACACTTATAAGTACGATCGTCGTTCTTCTGTTCTTTCTCTGCTCTTCAAAAAAATCCATATATTTTCATCCACTCCACTATAACGCTCTACCCGCTTAACGCTGAAACACTAAATTCGAATATCTAAATACTAAACATTTCCGAATTTTTATATTTACTTATTTACTATTGTTTAGAATTTCGGATTTAGAATTTAGTATTTATCTCTTATATTTTCAGATCCACCTTTGGTGTTGCCCTTGCGGTTTCTTCTATCTGAAAATACGTTTTCGGCTTGAAGTTGAACATGCCTGCAATCATGTTGGACGGGAACTGCCCTACCCTTGTGTTCAGCGTCATGACGCTGTCGTTGTAGTACTGCCGTGCAAATGTGAGCTGGTTCTCGGTCGTGCGCAGTTCCTCCATCAGGGTTTTCACCTGCTCATTGGACTTCAGTTCCGGATAATTTTCCGCAACAGCAAGCAGTTTGCCCAGCACACCCGACAGGGCGCCCTCTGCTGCAAACTTTTCTGCGCCCGGCGGGGCTGACATGGCTTTTGAACGCGCGCTTATAACGGCCTCAAGCGTTTCCCTTTCAAATTTCATGTATCCCTTTACCGCTTCAACGAGGTTCGGTATCAGATCGTAACGCCGTTTCAGCTGAACATCTATCTGTTTGTACGCATTGTCAATGCCTGCATTCATCCTTACAAAGCTGTTGTATATGGCCACAGCCCAGAAAACCGCAAATATAATCAGAATAAGAACTACCCACGCACCCGCACCCATATTCCCTCCTTTATATTATTACTAATACATTCCCTTCATTGTCATTCCCGTGAAAACGGGAACCCATGTTTTCATTTTCTCTGGATTCCGCATCAAGCCTGCCCTCGACGCCGATCGGGGGTGCGGAACGACGAAAATAAGATTGCTTCGTCCGGCTTCGCCATCCTCGCAATGACAACCCACCTTATCTCGGCCATCGTGTTGTTTTTTTCTTCAATAGCTTTTCCTCATCCTCCAGCTCTGTTTTGCACTTTATGCACTGTGTTGTAACTGGCCTGAACCTCAGCCTTTCCTCGGAGATCTCCTCGCCGCAGATCTCGCATATGCCGTATGTGTTATCCCTGATCCTCTTCAGCGCATCCTCTATCTTGATCAGAAGTTTCCTGTTCCTGTCTCCGAGCCTCAATAATACGCCGGCATCTGTTTCTATGGACGCCCTGTCGTTCGGATCTGACAGCCTTATATTCCTTTCCCCGCCTGTCTGGAAGTGATCCGAAAGCCTGCCTGTTTCCTCAAGGATGTCCTGCCTCATCTTCAAAAGGATCTGGTTGAATTCCTTTAATCTTTCCTTTTCCATAATACTCCATGTATGCTATAAATCATCCCTGTTGTAAAGAGAATTTATGACAAAAAAGATAATTATATTTTTCAGCGCACTGCTTGTTCTCGCCACATCTTTGCATTACGGCTCGCCTTTCCTGATCGATAAACTCTTTATCATCATTTTTGCGTGCCTGATGCTGACACTCATCGTGTTTTCATGGATCCGCAGCGGCATGATCAGCCTGCCCAGATCCCGTTTATACCTGCCGTTGCTCTTCCTGTCCGTCTACGTCATAGTCCGTGTAATCATTTTATGGCCATCGAACCAGCGCTACATTTTCGAGCCCCTTTTCGTACTCTCGTTAATTGCCCTGTTCCTGGTTTATCTGTACGCGGGTTTCGGCGGACGGAGTGACAGCCTTGACCTGATAAAATCCGTCCTCTATACAAACAGCCTGCTGTTGATTGCTTACATCGTAAAAATGCTTGTCCATTTCAAGGCAGGGACAAACTCTTTCTCGGGCTGGCTGGTAAACAACAATCACCTTGCAATGCTTGCGGGCATGCTCATGCCCTATGCCATTGCACTGGGCGTTTATAAACATCAGGACGTAAAAAGCAGGGCTGCATGGTTTATTGCATTATTCGCCATACTCGCGGGCTTTTTGTTCTCCGTGTCAAGGGGCGGTTACATCTCTTTTGTGCTTGCGACAGCAATTATGCTTGTCCTGTCAGCATGGCTCGGACTTTTCAGCAGGAAAACCGCATCTGTGCTGCTGGCTGCATGTGTACTCGCAGGTATTTTCATTATGAACATGTATCCTTTCCAGAAAAGGCTTTTCAGCAGCCTGTTCATCTTAAGCGCATCGCAAAGGCTGGGTATATGGCTGGGCTCCGTAAGGATGCTTGTTTTTGATCCCGGTTCTTTTGTTACAGGCTGGGGCATAGGCACCTATGAAGATGCATTTCACAGGTTCAGGCCTGCGGACATACTGTATCTCGTTAATCATGCGCACAACATGTTCATAGAAATCGCGGATGATGCCGGGATTATAGGATTGGGCATTTTTCTATGGATACTCCTGTCATGGATATTGAGCATGGTCAACGGCATCAAGCATGCTTCGTCCGATTTTATAAAGGCAGTGCTCTGGGCAGGATTGACGTCAACACTGTATCTTATATTCCACAACTTTGTGGACTTCGGCATCCTGGTCCCTTCAAATGCCATTTGCGCAATCATACTGATGGCAGGCACGGCCTCTGTTTTAAAGTCAAACGGACCTGTAAATCAAAATGACCTGCCTCCTGATTATGTAAAAAGGCTTTCAAACACGCAGCGCGTACTTGCAGGAGCCGCAGCAGTCGTTTTGTTTACAGGCGTCACTGTTGTATGTTCAAGGGCTATTTATGGTGAGTACATGTACAACAAAGGCAGTGACTTTCTCAGGCAAAACCATGCCAGAGCCGCCGTTGAAACGCTCACACGCGCACAGCAGTTTATCAATACCGACCTTGTCCACTATGAATCAGGCAGGGCATTGTTCAGGCAGTTTGTCCAATCTGGCGAACCCGGCACTCTTGATAAAGCTATCGTGCAGTTCAAACAAGCATACAGGCTGTGTCCGTGGAACCCGTATTATCCCGAGGACATAGGCGGGCTTTATCAGTTCAAAGGGGACATGAACAATGCCATTTTATACACAAAACAATCCCTGGTGCTCGACCCAACGAATGCATCTTTGTGTTTAAGAATGGCAGACATGGAGCTTGAGACAGGCAATGAACATGATGCAATATCTTACTATAAAAAAGCCGGTGAAATCTATGGTGCTTATACATGGAACGCCATTGCCATGCTTATTGCTTATAATGTTGCTATGGAAAAGATTCAACAAACAGCAAAGACACTGCCCGACGGCGAATGGGTGCTTGCAAACGAGCTGATTAAACGTGTCAATGTACAAGGCGATACAGGCGATGATATCACGGTTGCTGAAGGGATACTAAAACGGCTCATGGTATCCGATAATGGGCAACTGAACAGATATATTCCCCTGTTCATCTCCATAACACCAAGCAAGAAAAACGCTTTAACCCAGCTTGAATCCCTGCATATAACAAGTCCTGACATGCTGTTTTACACTGCCATGCTTAAAATCCAGACCGACAATACGGCTTCCGCAGTTGCCGACCTTGAGCATGTTATTCAGACAGACAAAAAATACAAACAGGCGTATACATTGCTTGCAGGTATTTATGCATCCGGAAACAGGCTTGATACTGCAATACAGGTCATGAAGCAGGCGGCCTACAATCTTCCCTATGACTACGCGCTGTATGCCATACTCGGTGCTTATTATAACCAGGACAATGACTGGTACAATGCGATAGAGGCGTTCAAGATGGCGGTTGTGCTCAACCCGAAATATGAGCAGGGCTATGCGCAGATGGCATTGATCTACAAAAGCCAGGACATGGATGCGCAGGCTTTGGAGGTCCTGAAAAAGGGCATGGAAGCTGTACCGGGGAACGCACAGCTTATGCAAATGCTGAAGCAGTATAACCAGGGCGGATTCAAAACTCAAAATTAAAGATTTAGCATTCCGGGATAAATTCCACCGGGGATCTATCCGCTTTTCTCCGTCATTCCCGCGAAAGCGGGAATCCAGAAAAAAGAAGACTGGATTCCGTGTCAGACACGGAATGACAGAAAGAGGAAAATGACAAGTTTGCAGAACAAAAAAAGGGCGGTCATCAAGACCGCCCTTGAATTTATATGTTTAAAACATTAGCTCAGTTCTTTACATTGATTGTGTGTGATGGTCCAACCTGCTGGCATGCTGGAGAACCATTTGTACTTGTACCTGCCGATGTATTGTAAGGCGTGAATGTAATGGTATTATACTCGCCGGTTGTAAGGGTGATCGTTGACTGCAGGTATGCGTACTGGTTTGCAATCACTGTTACACCAGGCATGCTTGAGCACGCAGTTGTACCACTGGCACAACTCGACCAGTTATAATACGTTGAAGCTCCGCAGGTTCCACCGGTGCAATTAAGATATACAGAATTCACCCACCAGCATCCTCTGAGGTCTGTCCCGCTGCTCGCTGAAACGATCTTCCAGTTGTATGCATCTATATAAGCCGTGGCTGGTGTTGTACCCACAGCCCCCAAATTGGCACCTGTTGCCGGCGTTATAATCCATCCTGCTCCAATCGGTACGCCTATTCTCGAGAAGTTGTCCATATTGGTGATCAGATAGTTTGAAACCGCTGCCATATCGTTGTTTGTGTCCCATTGATAGGCAGGACCGTTTATACTCGTATGCGCAAGTCCCTGCAGTATGTTCACCGTGTGGAACCTTCCATAAGTACCCTGTGTAAGCAGTTCTCCTCCAGAGGTCAGCGGCAGTGTAGGTATGGTCAAACTGGTAGTGGGACAGGTAAAACATACAGCATTAGGATTGAACAGTATCTCCCATGCGTATGCAGGCCTGTAGATCGTGGGTGTTGCAATCTGTACACCGTTACTCAGATATCCTGTCACAGCCTCATTATACGGAACAGCGTAGGTAACAAGCATATACCCTATGGACGGTGGTAACTCCCCTGTTACCCCTGCATTTACAGCAGATGTCCATTGCAGTGTTTGATCATTGGCATTGATGGTCGGCCACTTAAGCTCTATAAACTTATACCAGTTGCTAAAGGTTATTGATGCAGGGAAACTGGCTACTGAATAGCCCGTCCTGTCCGACACAACCACAGTTGCAGAGAAATTCGCAAGCGGTGAAGTGCCTGTGTTCGGTGTATACTGAATATTGTTACCTTCATTGAGCGCATCAACTGCCAGGATCATGGCTGTTGGAACAAGTGTTGCGCCAGAAGGTATGGCAGCAGGCATTGATATGGTCATTGCTGTTTTTGACGTATCAGCAAGCGTTAACGCAGGTATTACTATCCTCAAGTCCGCGGGCTGGGTTGCACCAAGATCAACACCAATAGATCCTACAATATCATAGTTCTGGGTGGTTGGCATTGTCGGTCCCCAGATTGTACCAAGGTTATTAAGAGCTACGCTCTTGGAACTCAATGTTGTACCTAAATAATTTGTCCCTGAGCCTGTGGTTGTAAACCCGACTGCTGTACCAGGGGCTGTATTTGTAGATATAGCCATGTCAATACCCATGTTTGAAAAACTTACGTTCCTCAGCACATTGGTCAGAGGCATGGGGTTATTCCACATAGCCTGTCCTGATCCGAGCCCTAAGAACCAGGTGTAGTTAATCACTCCCATACTGCCTCCGAACGCAAAGTTTGTCGCATTTGCAGGTGCAGGTACAAAAAAGATCCTGCCGGTGCCGACGGCGTTCAATGTCCTTGGTGCCATAACGGTGGTGGTTGCATTCGGCGCTGTATAGAGCGTCATATTATTCGCATTCATAGCGGGTACAAGCAGGTTTGAAGGCATGCCGTTCCACTGGTTTGCATCTGTCTGTCCGCAGCCTGTGCCTACAAAAAGGTTTTTGCCGAAATATGGTCCTGTAAGCGTTGATATATTGATGTTTGCAACCTCCTCATAACCAATGGCCTGTGTTGCAAGTGCGGCTGGCATAAGCAGGTTATTGGTGCAAGTTCCGGGAGAAATGCCCGTCACTGTACTTAACGAACTGTGGGTCCCGTCTGTGTCTCCAACAGCAACATAACCTGAACGTACGATCCTTGCCCGTATCGGGCCCACGACATTGGAGAAGCCTGTTGCCCAGAGTGTTGCGTTGTCATACTGCGGATTGACCGGGGTTCCGCTGCCTATAGCGCCTATTGTAATGGTCATGTAATTGCCAATAACCGTTGTGATCGGCATTGCCCAGTATCCCTGTGAATCTGTTGCAGGGACGTAATTTACAATAGTAGTGATTGGCTGGCTGTTTTCTGCCCAGTAGTTTGAATCGCCGGGGCTGTTGCCAAGCATGACAAACGCGTTGGCTACTGCTGCATTGCTGTTCAGCCTGTCAACGACAACGCCCGAAGGACAGAATGCATAGATGTAAAGGGTTGCAGAAAAACTGGCTGTTGCATTGAATGCAATTGTCTTTGCAACGGATGAACCGCCTGATGTAATACCGTAGTTTGCCGTTGCGTCAGCATTTGTTCCCGAGCCTTTGAACCACCATGTCCATGGTCCCTTTGTTGGATTGTCTGCACGGTAGCCGTTGCCATAATCAGGATTGTTAACCGTTGTTGTTGACTTGCCTGTTGGAGCATTGTCAACCACGGCAACAACACCTGTTAACGTGATTGGAAAGCCAGCGGGAGGCGGATTAACATATGTAATTTGCACAGACTGGCTGATTATCCCTGCGCTGTAGGTAGCCGGCGCAACACCAACGATAGAAACTGTGTAACCTGCGCCGCCGTTTGCAGGTGTTACTTGGGGCGGTGTCATGTTCTCCCAGGTTAATTTATTCAGCGATTTGTCGAAGTTAACCTGATAAACGCTTACCAGCGAAGGACCTTTATAAGGCGGTGCCGGCGACGGACCCTGCTGACCGCAGCGTGAAAGCAGAATGGCAAAACTGAAGACTGTCAATGGTAATAGGATATACCTCATTATTATAGATAAAAGACTTGTTTGTTTACGTGCTGTACTCATATTTTCCTCCTTTCTTGCATTTTTTTTCACTGTCTTTGTATTTTTTGCATTCATCTATCTACAAATAAAGCCACGCCACAGCGTGACTTCATTAAATTACTTAAATGTTTTAAAAAATGTTGCGCCGGAAACGCCCGACATAGTCAACAGTGTTACTTCTTTAAGAGAAGGATATTCTCTGAGCTCAGGTTCAATAAATGTCTTTTTTCCCTCCCGATTAGAACAAGCAACAGCACTGGTATCTGATTTTTCAGACGTGACAGTTATTTTGTTTTGCCTTTTTTCGGACATATTGAGCCCCTTTTTGTATCAGTATACATGCATAAAAAAACCTGTCAAGTATTTTTTCACCCCGTTAGAAGTCCATTATATACCATAGGACGTATCTTCCTAAGGGTAACTTGATATAAATGCTATGCAGACTTCTAACGGGGTTTACCTCATTATAACTTATTGTTCGCTTTCAGCCATTCCACTGCGTCCAGGATATCCCCGGCAATATATACGGGATTATGCGCCGTGCTGTTGATCTTTCTCGCTTCTTCTTTGCCGTAGCCCGTTTGCAGCAGTATGCCTTTGCCTCCGAAGTTGTGCGCAAGCTCCATATCCGTAAGTTTGTCTCCTATCATATAGGCGCCCCTGGCTGATACGTTTAATGCTTTTTCCGCGCTTTGCACCATCCCTGTCCTGGGCTTTCGGCATTCGCAGTCCTTTTTATACTCAGGGATGACTGCGTCCGGATGGTGCGGGCAGTAGTACAATCTTTCAACCATGATGTTTTCCGACCCGAGCATTTCAAGCAGTGCATTGTTTATTTTCATAAGCTCAGATTCGGTCAGCAGTCCCTTTGCAACACCAGCCTGATTGGAAACGATTACAATCCCGTACCCTGCTTCATTCAGCATCCTCAGTGCAGGCACTGTTCCTCTGTACAGTTCAAGCTGCCCGACCTTTGTTATGTACCCGTCTTCTTTGTTGATGGTCCCGTCCCGGTCAAGAAAAATGATTTTATTGTCGGGCATATCTAATCCGGCATAAGCACAAGCGTCGCGAACCTTTCCGGGGAAAAGTACCTTTTGATGACCGCGTTAATCTCGTTCCTTGTCACCTGTTTTATAAACTGCGGCAGCTTGTTATAGTAATCAACGCTGCGCTCGAACAGTTCATTGTAAGCAAGCATGCTTGATATGCTCAACGCCATTTGTTTTCTGCTGTCATAATCGGAAAGTATGTACCTCTTGCTGTTCTCGAGTTCCAGATCATTGATGCCCTTGCTGTAGAGCCTTTTCAGCTCCGATTCTATGACCTTTAAAGAAATCTCCACCCTTTCGGGCGATGTTGCCGTATAGATCCCGAACCATCCCCTGTTATTCAATTTTGATTCACCTATGGTTTGAACCGTGTAGCATATGCCGCGCTTGTCCCTCAGCTCTATGAACAGCCTGCCGCTCTGTCCCCCGAGTATCTGGTCAAGGAGCATTATGGCGAACCTGTCTTTATGGTTAACGGGAACCGTAAGCGTACCTGTTATAATATGGGCCTGGTTCTTTTCCATCCTGTACTTTTCCATCTTTGTTGCATGGACAGGTGGCTGTATATCATGTGCAGGCGGGATGTAGCTCCTTCCGGTTTTGATCATGGACAGGTACCGCGCAATCTTTTTTATTATATCCATTTTGTTTATATCTCCAACAACCGAGACAACGCCGTTTTTGCTGCAAACGAGCCTGTCATACATGTTTACTAAATCCGGCCTTGTGATCCTTTTTATCGTATGCTCGTTGCCTTTTTCCGTTAAACTCAGCGGTGTCTGCCTGTAGATGAGCTTTAAGAATGCGTTCCTTGCCTGCAGGCCTATATTGTCCTTGTCTACCCTGAGGTCCGCTATAATGTCCTTCTTTGTCCTGTTCATCTCATCGGGGTCAAAGGTAGAGTGCAGCAGCATATCCGAAAACAGGTTTAATCCGTCATCCGTATAGTTATTCAGGAATTCACCTGTTATGCCGAAGGATTGTTTTGTCCTGACATAGGCAAACATGCCTGATATACTGTCACTCTCCCTTTCTATATCGCTTTCCTTCCTGTAATGCGTGCCCTTCTTCAGCATGATGGACATAAGATTGATAAGTCCTGTTTTGCCGGAAGGCTCTTCTGTAATATCCCCCAGAAAGACGGCAGACAATGCCACTGCAGGTATTGTGTGTTTTTCCTTGACAATCACCCGGAGCCCGTTTTCGAATGATGCCATGACAATGTCCCCTGCATGGGTAAGGTCATAATCCGGCGATACGCTTGCCCGTGATACACCCGGATGCACGGCAGGAACGTGCTTTTTATTGTAGGTATCCTTCCTGGGTAAAATCGTTACAACGTTCCTCTGCCAGGAATTAAGGTATTTGCCTATTACATTTTCTATACTTTCCGCGCTGACCGTATCAATATTTTTTGTGTAGTCCATGATATAATCAAGCCCGCCCATCTCAACAACAGCCTCTCCTATCTTCATCGCACGGTGTTTCACTGTTTCCAGATCATATATAAACGAGCTTTTCAGCATTTGTTTTGCACGATTTATCTCTTCCTGCGTGGGAAGTTGAACCCTCGAGTCCGACACGGTGCTCATAATATTGCCGAGGGCCTTTTTCAGTTTCTCCGGCTCGGTCGTACCGCTTATGCTGAAAAAGCCGGTATATTTGTTGGCGGAATGTGAAACCATGATACTGTCAACAAGGCCGTTTTCTTTCTTCACGATTCGCTGCAGCCTGGAAGCGTCATTCCCTCCGAGTATGTATGCCAATACCTCAAGCGAAAAGCTGTCATTGTTTGACACGGACGGGGTCAGAAAGCCCATTGCATAATAGGTATCCTTTACGTCAAGCCTTTTTACAACATCCTGCTGGAGCTTCTGTTCAGGACGCCTGGGCCTGATATGCCTGATTACGCTGGTGTGCTTCATTACGCCGAATGCATCGTAAACCCTCTGTTCCACCTGCTGTCTCGGTACATCACCGGCGATCACGAGATTGATGTTCGAAGGGACATACCAGTGTTTGTAATAAGCACGTATACTGTCCCTTGTGAGGGATCCCACTGTTCTCTCATAACCTATAATAGGCCTGCTGTACGGATGGTCCCTGTAGGCAAGTTCGTACAGTTTCAGGAACAATGTCTGGTACGTATCGTCTTTGCCGCGTTTAATCTCATCAAGCACGACCTCCCTCTCCATCTTTAATTCGTCTTCATTAAACGACGGATTGATAATGGTTTGGGCAAGAACATGCAGTGCCCTGTTAAAATACTCGTTTTTAATGGTTATATAAAACACCGTTTCTTCGAATGATGTAAAGGCATTTATATAGCCTCCGAGTGCTTCTATCTCCTTTGCAATTGCCGCTATATGTTTGCTTGATGTTCCCTTAAAAAACATATGCTCTATGAAATGAGATATGCCTGCAAATCTCGGCGGCTCATCAGCACTGCCTGTATTGACCCATGCCTGTATTGATACAAGCGGGGCATCGGGCACACGATCATAAAAGACCTTCAATCCGTTATCAAGGGTAAAAGCTTCTATCCTTTGATATTTATTATTGCCTGCGGGAAGGTTTTCCATTTTCATTGTGTATAATTTCGTGTATAATTTCATGATACCTCCATCGTCCTCTAAAGCTGCCGGAACTGTGCCGCATTGTCATTCTGAGGGGCGCCTTGACGCCACGAAGAATCTAAAACCGAGACTCTTCGTTTTACTCAGATCGACGGATTCTTCGCGGCGTTTACACTAAACGACGTGACTGTGCTCCATTCAGACGACAAATTGATAATTATCTAACAGCCTACTATTATATGAATATGTGTAGTTGGCCTGTCAAGTCAACCAACCCCGAGTGTAATCTCAGGGATTCAGCATATTTATCAATATGTTAATGGCAGCATCCGTTGTTAACTGTCTGTTTCCATCCCTGTCTTTTTTAAATATAAACCTTTTTATACTGATAGTATCATTATGAATGACTGCAATGTAAACCAGGCCTACAGGCTTTTCAGGCGTGCCGCCTTCAGGGCCTGCTATGCCCGTTACTGCAATTGCACAGTCCGTGTGCAAAAGCCTTTGAACGCCTTTTGCCATCGCAGATGCAATCTCCTTTGACACAGCTCCGCGTTTCGCTATCAATGCCCTGTCAACATGCAGAAGCTTTATCTTTGATTCATTGGAATAGCTGACAACCCCGCCCATAAAATATTGGGAGCTGCCCGGAATATCGGTTACGACCTTTGCAATCATGCCGCCTGTGCACGACTCTGCCGTTGAGAGGGTCTTCTTATGTTTGATAAGGAGATCGCCGAGTTTTTCTGCCAATCTTTTCATAAATCCACACCCCTGTTTGTCATCAAGCAGGGATCCAATTGCTCCTTCCTGTCATCCAGCTATAGGCGGGACTCATGCACTTAAACACTGGATCCCGTGTCGTAGCACGGAATGACGGGGAATATATATATATTCTCCCTATTCTGTTATCCTGCCTCTTAATGCTTTCTTCATGGACTGCATTTTCTTGACCTCAAGCATCTTCTCTTTTGCGCGTTTTGATCGTTTCCTTTTCTGCCGCCTGCGCTTTTCTATTTCCTGCATGATGCGGCTCTTTTCCCCCATTATCCTCTGCTCAACCTTATCGGCCAAAAGCCGTCTTGCAAGAAACCTGTTGATCGACTGCGATCTTTCCTTCTGCATCTTAACCTCTATGCCTGTCGGAATATGTTTCAGGTATACGCATGTCGAAGCCTTATTCAAATGCTGGCCCCCGTGCCCCTGCGCCCTGATGAATTTTTCTTCAATGTCCTGCTCCCGGATGTCCAGTTCCCGCATCCTTTGAGAGAGCTCTTTTCCCTTGCTTTCACTGATCATAATAGGTCCTATAGGTCTTATAGGACTTATTTTTCAAAACAGCAACCTTGCTCTGCATTGACAGACTTATCTTGTTCTGACATAAAAATAAAGGCATGGGGAAAATAATCTCAATCGCTAATCAAAAAGGCGGCGTAGGCAAGACGACAACGGCTGTAAACCTGTCTGCAAGCCTTGCCGTGGCAGAGAAGCGGATCCTGCTCGTTGACATGGATCCGCAGGGCAATTCCACAAGCGGATTTAATATCGACAAGGCAGGCCTGGAAAAAAGCATCTACCATGCAATCATAAGCAAGGGCAAATTAACCCAGATTATAAAGCAAACAGAACTTGCATATCTTCAGGTTGCCCCTTCCAACCAGGAGCTCATAGGCGCTGAAATAGAACTCATCAACGTCTTATCAAGGGAAACAAGGCTAAAAAACGTACTGAAGGATGTCAGGGACGACTATGATTATATTATTATTGACTGTCCGCCGTCGCTCGGACTGTTAACAGTAAACGCACTTACAGCGGCAGACAGCATTATTATCCCGCTGCAATGTGAATATTATGCCATGGAAGGACTCGGTCAGCTCATGCAGACCGTGGAACTCGTAACCGAGAACATAAACCATGTGCTGGAGATAGAAGGTATTTTGTTGACAATGTTTGACCCAAGAAATAATCTATCCTTTCAGGTAAAGGATGAAATAGACAAGCATTTTGCATCATTAAGATTTAAAACA
>JAJYJX010000023.1 GCA_021789095.1 bacterium | reverse complement strand
GCCAGCAATCGTAAGCGCAACGAGTGCAAGTAACGTTATGATAAGTACATAGCCGTTTTGTTTATTCATAATAATCTCCTTATAGCATGCTATTATCAAACAATTTTGAAACAGTTCTTATATTTGGCAGTTGAATTATCCGCTGATATACCTGCCTTTGATAGTTTGCCAGTTGACCCAGTAAAGGTGTGGGATATTGCGTTGCATTATTAGTAGTATCGTGATCTGCTATAAGCTGTTGTGAAGCAGTAGCAACGCTCTGGCTTGGTACATCTGATCTTGCCACTAAAGTTATAATTATTGCATTGATGTTTAAAGGGTTTTGATGCGGGTGATTTGCAGTATCTGTAGCAGGAAAATAGTTATTGGCAAAAGAAGGATACTTCGGAATTGCAGCAGAACCCATTATATTATCGGGATTGGTTGTATTGGTACCTGTAGCAAGGATACTGTCATCCATTATAAACTGCACCTGAAAGTCCTCTATATTGTCCGCAAGCGGCAAAGGATTGCTGCCGTTTATCTGCATCATTAAAACAGGGTGATTTGCATCTGAATAGTCAACATAGACATGAACAACATTTACCTTTTCTAAAAACCCATTATTCGAAAGTGCTGCTGCAACATTTGTTAAGTTTGGATTTGCTAATGTTATTTCATTATAAAAACCAGCAGACCCTGTTGATACACCGGAGAGGTCAAGGGTAACAGTTCCTCCTGATCCACCGCCTGCACTGTTTGGTGCTATTGTTGCAAGTGCTGATAAGCCGTGATTTCCGCCTATTAAGAATGTAACATCACCGGGTTGCAATGCTAAAAACGGAAAATTATCAGTATAGATCAGTTCAAATGGAGCTGTACTTATACCGGTAATTGTACCCTGGTATTGCGGGTCCCTATAAGCAAACGTTAAGCTGTCAGTACCGTATGGTGGGCACGGCCCCCCGTTCTGTGCTTGTGTAAGTCCTTGAGTTACGGAACATTCCGTGCCATCCATTGTTGAATTCTTATAGTTGTCCTGTCCAGTACCATATCCAAAAGTACCGGTACTATAGTTCGGGAAATAAAAGGCAGCAGAATCCGGAGTTGCTGCGTCGTTTGGCGGATGGGAAGTAGATTTGACAACACCAAATCCTGCATTTGACACCATCATTTCAATGGTATCAAGCGCTGTTCTTGCATTGTCCTGCAATTCTGTGGACATCCTTGTAGCTGTATATGCCCTGCCTTGTAGTATGAATGTGCCCATTAAAGCAATTAATATTAATGATGACAAAACAAGGGCAACCGCCATTTCAACAAGGGTAAACCCCGTTACATCTTTTCCTTTAGAAGAGAGCTTTTTTATTAAACCGGTATTTGATTTACTCTTTATCCATTGTCTGAAGGCCGTGTTTTTTAGATGTAACGGGGCAAAACCCTTTTGTTCCTTTATCATATAAGCTCCTTATCAATAATGTCCTGCAGGAATCGTTAAAGTAAAATTGCCGTTCGCCCATTCAACGGTTATAGCTACGCTTAACAAATTATTAAGTGTGCCGCTGTTTACCGTTGTAACAGGTGTAACTGTCCATATTATGTCATAAACATTATTATTAACATTAAAGTTATTAGCCTGATTTGCGACACAGTAGCCTAACGCATCGACACGGTTGCCGCAATCGTTGCATAATAAACACGCATCAGTGCTTGCACCATAACCGTGAGGACCTGCTTTTAACTTAAGATCTGTAACTGGAAGCTGTTGAAGTTCGCTTGCTAAGGACTTAGCCAAATAATTACCAGCCGTGTTATTGTTGCCGATTACCGCCCCTCGTGTTGCAAGCACCTGCAAACCCATCATGCCGAGCACCCCTATGGCAAAAAGCAGGATGGAAACTATAACTTCTATTAAGGTAAAGCCTTCTTGTTTATTCATTTTATGATGCCTCCATTAATAGGAATAGATTCTTCACTTCGTTCAGAATGACATAAAGCGAAGGATTCAGAATGACAGGAATAAAAGTCTTTATAATTGTGTTACTGGTTAATATCATCAGTAAAACTCCTTAACAGCGCCTGTCAGGCTTATAATGCCTACTGCGTATTCCTTTGAGCTGTCGTTATTCGTCACGTCCATTGATGGTATTACCGTCACGCTGCCGCCCAACATATTACCGCCGCCATTAGGTCCTCCTGCACTCAAAAACTGGGCATAGCCACTTGGCAGAAATGCTACTGCTCCAACATTGCCCGTACAAAACGTGCAAGCATTGGGTATTACACAGGGCGTAGTATTAATACCGGTAACAGCGCAATAGGTAGTTGTTACTGTAAATCCTGCTCCAGGCTTTGGAACTATAGCTGCAGGAAAAACAATACTTGATGAACAGGTATTTACCACACCGTTGAACTCGCCTGCCTGGATACAGCCGCCCCCTGATACATCTGCAAGCAATTGGCAATCATTGTCTGCATCATTGATTATGAAATAGCAGCTTGTCCCTGCTGGTACATTGGTGCCAATCCCCGCAACAGTTTTAGGGCAGTTGCCGGCTGTGTAAAAAGCCACTACAACATTATTGCCATTTTTAATTGCGTTCATCCTTGCTGTTACGAGTGTGTTCGTTATACTATCTGCACAGCTTCTTACCTGAAAGCCGGTATACCAGCTCCTCATGTTCGGTGCTGCTATAATACCCATAATACCTACAATAAGTATAACAACCATAAGTTCTATGAGTGTAAATCCCGTTACATCTGTCAACCCGTTTCTTATCAAACCGTTTATTTGAGATAGTTTGTTCAACACGTTATTTAACTTCCGTCCAAAAAATGAAGCTTTAAGATGTAACGGGATAAACACCGTTAATTCCCCCTTTCTCCCCCTTTGACAAAGGGGGAGAAAGGGGGAATTTGTGTTCTTTATTAGTTTAAATATCTGATGCATAAATAGCCTCCGTATTGTTATTTAGCAACAAACATACCATCATATCTTACAAAAATCTACATGAATTTTCAATATGTTGGAACTAATTGCCATTAAACATCTACAAGATAAACATGAAAAGGCGTCAAAACTGTGAAAAAAATGCACGACTCAATTATTTCTTAAAGAAATCCCAGAATTTTCTTGGTGTAACTATTTTGATCTCATGATATTTCTTTAAGTTTAATAAATCATCATCCCCGGTTATGATGAAACGTTCATTGCCTTTCACCGCTGTTCCTATTATTTTGACATCCTCCTTATCTCTGCAAATAGACTCATCAAGAGCACCGGGCTCAACTATCCTAATGTTATTCCTTATATATCCAAATATATCCAATAATATCCCGCACCACTAACAGAAGATATCAAGCGGTATATATACAGGCTGTCCGATAATTGTCGGACAGCCCCCTATAAGGATGGGGCGGGGTTGTTCCTCCTCAGCGCCTCACCTGTTTCACCTTTGTGTACTTGTAGCCCATGAACCCCAGAATGATCACAAGTCCGATCCCTGTCTGTAATTTTGAGCCGGCAATTATGCCGTAAGCAAGCGATAGTACGCCTGTTAGCAAAATAGAATACTCAAAGCCGAATAATCTTACAAGAAGATTTCCCTTAGGTTTAAGTTCGTCAGCGCTGCCATGTGCAGGCATGAATTTGAACTGGAGCACCGTTGTCAATTGCTTGGTAAACTTAGCGGATATTTCCGGATACGTATTCTGGATCTGTTTGTAGCGCTGTAAGGCCTCTTTTTCAAGGTCATGCTTTACACAGGCATTCACATACTGCTGGTGCAGAGCCTCGCTGGAAAGATCAGCTTCAACATGTTTCCATAATTCCTGTTCCGTCATGTATAATAGTATATGCACAGACGCTTGACTTTAAAGTACTGCATTGTAAATCTTACTATCTATGAAACGCATACTTGCCATTGATTACGGCGATGTGAGGATGGGACTTGCTGTGAACGATGCACTCGGCATAACCGCACAGGGTATCTGCAGTTTTAAAAGAACATCGCTGAAAAACGATATGGTTAAGATAAAAGGGGTAATAGCATCTCACCATATAGAAGAGATCATTGTCGGCATGCCTTACACCCTGCGCGGCGAGAAGGGCAGCAAGGCAAAAGAGGTCGATGCGTTCATATCCGTAATAAAACAGCACGTTCCCCTGCCGGTAATAGAATGGGACGAGAGATACACGACCGTACAGGCACAAGAGGTGCTTGATAGTGCAGGCGTGAAATGGAAGAAGAAAAAGTCGGTCGTTGATATGCTTGCGGCGACGTTTATACTTGAAAGCTATATGGAGAACATAAGAGGCAGGGGAGAAGGGTAGGCTTCAGTAGGAATCCAATCATATCCCGTCATTCCTGCGAAAGCAGGAATCCAGAAAAAATACTGGATTCCGCATCAAGTGCGGAATGACAAAAGAAAACTGGATTACCGTTGGAATTTATCCCGCATTGCGCGAGACGGGAATGACCAAAATGAGATTGCTTTGCCTACGGCTCGCAATGACGAAGCAAGAATAGATGTTTCATTATAACCGGTTCAATTCGTGCTTGACGATATTGTTTGTATAAGTTATAAATTTCGGCTTATATACATCCCGTTGGAAAGGCCTCGGCTTTATACGGTGTTGTTTCTACAACGAATTTAGGATCTGTGTGCCATCCGCGCCGTGAACGCATGAGACTTTCTAACGGGATAAAAAAATAAAACAAGGAGATATGAATGAAGAACAGGTATTTATTTACATCGGAGTCGGTAACAGAAGGACATCCCGACAAGATTGCGGATCAGATATCGGATGCCATTCTTGATGCAGCTATTACACATGACAAACACTCGAGGGTTGCATGCGAGACGCTTGTAACGACAGGGCTTGCAATTATCGCAGGAGAGATAACAACCAAGGGCACTATAGCGTATGATGACATTGCCAGAGAAGTGATAAAAGACATAGGGTATAATGATCCTGACATGGGGTATGACTGGCGGTCGTGCGGCATTATTGTTTCCGTTAAGCAGCAGTCCCCTGATATTGCAATGGGCGTTAACAGGGGCAAGGACAAGCTGGGTGCGGGTGATCAGGGTATGATGTTCGGGTATGCAACGAACGAAACCAGAACACTTATGCCGGCTCCAATCTCGTATGCACATGCGCTTGTCAAAAGGCTTGCAGAGGTAAGAAAGAACGGCACCTTGAAGTTTTTAAGGCCTGACGGAAAATCACAGGTAACGTTCCTGTACGAGGACGACAAGCCCGTTGATATAAAAACGATCGTCATTGCAGCCCAGCACTCGGAAGACGTTTCAACCGGCAGGCTGAAAGAGGCAATCATCGATGAGGTGATAAAAAAGGTCATCCCTGCAAATCTTATAAAACAGACAAAGTATTTTATAAACCCGACAGGCAGGTTTGTCATAGGCGGTCCGCACGGTGATACAGGGCTTACAGGCCGCAAGATTATTGTAGATACTTACGGAGGATTCGGAAGGCACGGAGGCGGGGCTTTCTCCGGCAAGGACCCGTCAAAGGTAGACCGCAGCGGCTCGTACATGGCAAGGTACATAGCCAAGAACATTGTTGCCGCACGGCTCGCAGACAGGTGCGAGGTGCAGCTTGCCTATGCAATCGGTGTTTCGGAACCCGTGTCCATCATGGTCGATACCTTCGGCACGGGCAGGGTATCGAACGACAAGCTTGAAAAGGCGGTGTGTGCGACGTTCTGCATGGAGCCCGCAAGCATTATAAAGGAACTCAGGCTTCTGGAGCCGAGGTACCGCAAAACAGCAGCTTACGGCCATTTCGGCAGAATAGAGAAAGAGTTTACATGGGAGAGGACGGATAAGGTAAATGCAATCCTGAGAGAGGTGAACAGATGAAACCGCCGGTAAAAAATCCGATAAGGGAATATGATGTAAAGGACATGGGCCTGGCACAGACAGGCAAACAGCGCATTGAATGGGCATATAGATCAATGGGTGTATTGAAACAGGTCGAGAAGGATTTCAACAGGCGTAAACCTCTCAAGGGTCTGAGGATCGGCGCCTGTCTTCATGTAACAACAGAAACTGCGAACCTTATGCGCGTATTGAAGGTTGGAGGTGCTGATGTTGCGCTTGCAGCTTCAAACCCGCTCAGCACGCAGGACGATGTTGCAGCGGCACTTGTAAAATACTTTGATGTGCCGACCTTTTCCATAAAAGGGGAAGACACGAAAACATACTATAAGCATATTTTCTCGGTACTTGAAATAAAGCCCATGATAACCATGGACGACGGTGCGGACCTTGTCAGCACCATCCACACGAAGAAAAGAAACCTTCTCAGGAATGTCATAGGGGGGACAGAGGAGACAACAACAGGCGTTATAAGGTTGAGAAGCATGGCAAAGGAGAAGAAGCTTGCATATCCGATCATATCGGTTAACGATGCCTACACAAAGCACCTCTTTGACAACCGGTACGGCACGGGACAGAGCACGATAGACGGCATACTCCGGGCTACCAACAGGCTCATGGCAGGATCTGTATTTGTTGTGTGTGGTTACGGCTGGTGCGGCAGGGGCGTTGCAATGCGCGCGAAAGGCATGGGCGCAAGGGTTATTATAACAGAGGTCGATCCCGTAAGGGCACTCGAGGCTGCAATGGACGGCTACTATGTAATGTCAATCAGGGAAGCCTCAAAGATAGGAGACATTTTTGTTACGGTAACCGGCGACACAACCGTGATATCGAAAAATGAATTCCTGAACATGAAAGACGGGGCGATCGTGGCAAATTCAGGCCATTTTAACGTAGAGCTTGACCTTGAAACGCTTCGGTCCATATCCAGAAATCACAGAGAGGTAAGGGAGTTTGTAGAGGAATACCGCCTTGCGAACGGGAGGGCGGTATACGTGCTTGCAGACGGAAGGCTCGTGAATCTGTCGGCAGCAGAAGGGCATCCTTCAAGTGTCATGGACATGAGTTTTGCCAACCAGGCGCTCTCGGTTGCATATTTAAAGACCAATGCATCAAGGCTTGAGAAAACAGTTTATCCCGTTCCGGAAAATATCGACAAGAATATCGCCGTAATAAAATTGAAGACACTCGGTATAGAGATCGACAGCCTTACACCGCGGCAGAAGGCTTACCTTGCGTCATGGAAGAGCGGGACCTAGGGTAATAGAAAACGCCATTGCGAGGAATGGCGCTTGAGCGCCATGACGAAGCAATCCACAGGTACACCCGGGGATTGCTTCACTTCGTTCGCAATGACAGCCGGATTTGTGTTCTGGTTTAGACAGAGGAGCAATATGGGGTTTACCCTTGACAGCATCATAAGCCCTGAATTCAAATTTTATCAGCCATCTCATGGATACAGGATTAATATTGATACGGTTATACTTTATGACTTTGCTTCGAAATATGCAAAGGGCAGCGTGCTGGAGATAGGCTCGGCATCGGGGATTATAAGTATACTCCTGTCGAAACACCCCGGGGTATCAGGTGTAACGGGTGTTGAAATAAACAGGGATCTTTATCTCGCGTCTTTAAAGAACCGGCAGATGCACGACTCAGAGAACGGTGTCCGGTTTATGAATGCCGATATAAATGCATATAAAACACTTTTCCGCGCACAGTCGTATGGTGCTCTTGTGACAAACCCGCCTTTTTGCAGAGAAGGGACAGTCAAAAAGGGTACAAGAAGCGGACTTGAGTCATCACACAGCGACAAGTACCTGACAATAGAAAATATTTTCAAGGCAGCACGTTACCTCCTGAAGCCGAAAGGTTATTTGATCATGCTGTTTATTTCACGCAGGATAGATGAAGTATTCACTTGTATAAGGGGATTTCATATCGAGGTACTCAGGTTTGTTCATAGAACAAAGGACAGACCTTCAGATGTGTTTTTGATGCTTGCAAGGAAAGGCGGCGGAAAGCAGCTCGGCATTCTTCCGCCGTTGATCGTTCATGAAGCGGGCGGGTATTCCCCGGAAGTAACGGCCATGCTGAATCCGGATTGAAGATTCAAGATTTAATACGAAGTAAAAATCCACCGTCTTTGACGGTGGTTATGGAAAGTTGGCCATGCCGCCAAGTAGTAAGGCTATTTCTTTCCGTCATTCCGCACTTGATGCGGAATCCAGAAATAGTCTTTAAAAAGAAAAGATAAAAAAGAGCTGGATTCCCGTTTTCACGGGAATGACATTTTGTAGTTTTTTGGAAGCCGCCGCCTGTGGCTGCGGTAATCCACAATTGAAAATTATTCAAAAATTCTTACTTGACTGAACAGGATTTGTTTTGTAAGTAGTATATAATCAATAGCCGAGGAGGTAGTATGAAAAATACGCTACGTGTAGCTGGGGTAGTTATACTTCTCATGAGCACATCGGTTTACGCCGCATCACCAATAGGACCTGCAATGGAAGGGCAAACTGGAATAATAAGGGTTATATCTGCCGAGGCATTGCCTGCAACAGGCTTGATGGTAGGCATAAACGGCTTGTATTTCCGTGAAACCGACCTGCTGAATACGGCAGGGGATGTTAACCAGAGACTGGAGCAGAATGTAAATGTGACCTATGGCGCAGCGGACTGGTTCGAGCTGTTTTTGAATGAATCGGGTTCAGGGCAGACAATAAAAAACAAATTAACAAACAGGGATGACATATATCAAAGGCTCGGGAATCTTACAGGAGGCTTCAAATTAAGCTACCTAGCTTCTCCGGCTCTATCGATAGGCATAGACGCTTTTTCAGAACTGTTAACAAGCATAGACGATCTCGGGTATAAATGGAGCGCAACAAATTTTGGTGCACGGATGCTGTGGACGGTAGATCTCGATGCCGCAAACAATGTACCTTTCAGGCTGCATATAAATATCGGCTATAAATTTGACCGCTCACGATACCTCTTGCCGGGTCCGAACTATACAATGGGTTCGTACACTGTGGCGCAGATGTATGCCGTTGGCTTGCCCCGCAGCGAGGAAGAGTACGCATACGGTATATACCATGACGATCAGGTACTTGGTGCTGCTGCCATAGAAGTTCCCGGACCTTATTTGACTCCCTTCGTTGAATATTCCACGAACCAGCTGATCAATACCGGGAAGAACTCCTCGCTGCCGCATCTCAAGTATAACGAATCACCGCAGTACGTTACACCCGGATTCAGATTTACGCCTTCCAAAGGACTGGCAATAGATGTTGCTGTTGATGTCGGCCTTACACAGGCGATAAAACTGCCTTCCTCATTGAATCCGGGGCAAACAATGGAAGTAAGGGCAGTACCTCTGTGGGAACTCATAATCGGAGCAAACTATACCATGCTCCCGGGTGCAACGGTTGTTATACAGAAGGTTGAGGCACCGCCTCCTCCTGAAAAAGGAAAGATATCCGGTGTTGTGCTTGACGATCGGACAAGACAGCCTATCGTAGGCGTTGCCGTAAACTTCCCGGGCACGGAGTTATCCACTATCCAAACAGACAGCAATGGTTCATTTGTAAGCTGTCCGATGAATTCAGGACCCGTAAGGCTCGAATTGTCCAAAGAAGGCTATCAGCCTGGTATTCTTGACGGCACGATTCTGACAGGTCAGACGATCACACAAGAAGTAGTTATGAAGAAGATTGTGCAGATCGGTGCTATTGCAGGAACGATAACGGATACAACAGGCAAACCGCTTGCGGCAGTAATCACGTTCAACAATACAGCCCTGCCTCCGGCTGCAACGGACCCAAGAACAGGATTTTATTTTGTGAAATTAACGCCGGGCAGTTATGAAATAACGGTTTCTGCCCAGGGCTATGTAAGCAAAACATTAAACGTGCAGATAAAGAATATGATAAAAACCATTGCAAACTTTGTACTCGAGCCCGTGCAAGCAGCACCGCCTCCTCCCGCACCTGTTGTTGCAGCTAAAAAGCCAAGGGTAATCCTTGAAAAGGCAAAGAAGAAAATAGAGATTACAGAAGCAATACACTTCCAGACCGGCCGCGCAGCGATACTCGAGGATTCATTCTCATTGCTCGATGAGATTGTTCAGGTGCTCAAGGACAACCCGACTATCAATATAAGGATAGAAGGATACACCGATAATGTCGGCTCCCCGACATACAACCTGAGGCTGTCTCAGGCGAGGGCTGACGGCGTTATGAGGTATTTCGTAGATCACGGAATCTCGCCGGACAGGCTTGAGGCAAAGGGCTATGGCATGATGTCGCCCATTGCGTCCAATGCTACGGCAGAAGGAAGGGCAAAGAACAGAAGGGTGGAGTTTACCATAACAAAGGAGTGAAGGGAATGTCTGCAGCACCCGCGGGTGCTGCAGACATACAATTCATTATGAAGTTAAGCGGTGACCCTGAAGGGTTGGAAGAACTGAAACGCATAAAAGAAGAAAACCTCTTTTATCTTAAGTTTATAATGAAAGAGGCCAAGAGCAATACCGACAATACTGCCAGTTTTAAGGGTAAGGCAGGCAAACAAAAGTACAAATTATCCTATGACCCCGCCACCGATTCATTTACAGTTACCGCCGTTAATGAGTGATTTTTGATTTATAAAGTACCCAGTCAATATCAAAAGAATACTCTTTCATTGTATTGTTGGAAATGTTCTCGTACTCTTTCGATTCAAAGTAGCGGGTAAGTTCTGCGGAGATGGGAAGTATTAACTCTTCTGCCTTCCATTTAAAATAACTGCCGTCTTTTAGATTTTTCACGCATCCTATGGACACGGCAAAAGCCGATTCAGCGAGCGGATATTTTGAGAGTGATTTTTCAAGCGCTTTCAGAATGCCCTGCATGTAAGGATTATAGAATTTAAAAAGTTCAGAGTATATTACTGCGTTATGATAGTATTGGGGGAAATTGAGGATGCCGTCTTTTTGCAGGTACCTTGATACGTTTACCAGCATGTCGCCAACCTGCCTTGCTATGCCCAGTCCCGGGTACTGCTGATCCGGCAGCTTGGGCCTTTCTTTTGTAAACTGCGAAACGGGATTCTGCAAAACAAGCCATTCTATCACGGTCATGTTATACGTGCCGTATTTGAATGAGGGGATATGCAGGATCTTGGGTTTGAATATACTCTCCGAGAGTATAATCTCGATGAGCATATGGGCTTTGTCCATACTATCAAAATATACCCTGAGTATATGCCTGCGGGGATCATCCGTATTTATATCGAGTATAAGATTTACAAACCCCTTCAGGGTGAGCTCACGCCATACATGAGAACTCTTCAGTACTTTACGCACTTCTTCTTTGGTAAAAACACCAAGGTAAAGGCTGTAGCCTTTTTTCTCGTTGAGCTGGCGCATAAGTTCAGATTCTGATATTATGATATCGGTATCCTCGAAGGAAAGTTTCTGTACAGGTTTTAAATTTTTAAACTTTGTGTGCGGTTTTTTCATCTGCAAGGTATGTACGGGCGGGTCGCCCCGCCCGAATCTCGAATTTTGAATCTTGAGTCTTAATCCAGCAGTAGATCATACCAGAACTTTGCCTTACGCGGAGCAACGGCTACGTGAATGTGCTTCGCCTGGGTGTACTCATCAAACCCGTAAGCGCCAAGCTCCCTGCCTATTCCGCTCTGTTTGTATCCGCCAAACGGTGCTATTGCATTTATAAGGTGGTAATCATTGATCCATACTGTACCCGTTCTGATTGCCTTTGCCACCTCTATCGCCCTCGGCAGGTCTGTTGACCATACGCCGCCTGCCAGTCCATACATGCTGTCGTTTGCTATCTTTATTGCCTCTTCCACTGTTTTAAACTTGATCACAGCCAGCACAGGACCGAAGATCTCTTCCTGCGCTATCTTCATGCTGTTTTTTACATCCACGAAAATCGTAGGCTCTACAAAAAACCCTTTTTTCATATCTGCTGGCCTCTTGCCCCCAATCACAAGTTTTGCTTTCTCGTCCAGTCCTGCCTTGATATAGCCCTCGACGGTTTCACGCTGTGTGGCAGACACAACAGGCCCCATGGTGGTCTCATAATCCATCTGGTAGCCCACCTTTATGCCCTTTGCTCTTGCGATCAGTTTATCCATAAACTTATCGTATATCTTCTCATCAACAAGCAATCTTGTGCCTGATTCGCATACCTGCCCTGCATGCAGGAATGTTCCAAACAATGCTCCGTCCACGGCTTCATCTATAATTGCATCAGCCAGTATTATGTTTGCAGACTTGCCTCCGAGTTCAAGGGTTACCTTCTTGACGGTCTTTGACGCAAGCTCCATGACGCGCCTGCCGACAACGGTTGATCCTGTGAGAGCTACCTTGTCGACCATGGGATTGCTTGCGAGTTCCTCACCTACAATGCCGCCCGAGCCGGTAACGACATTCACAACGCCGGCAGGTATGCCAGCCTCCTCTATTATTTTTGCAAGTTCAAGCGCTGTCAGGGGTGTGTAGCTTGCAGGTTTCAGTATGACACAATTTCCTGCCGCAAGTGCAGGTGCTATTTTCCACACCGCCATCAGTAACGGAAAATTCCATGGGATAATCTGTCCCGCAACACCTATGGGCTCCCTTACCACAAAGTTCCAGCTGACCGACGGGAAATTTATCCATGGCAGGGGTTCATAGAGGTCCTTTTTATAGGCGAGTTCAGCGAAATGCCTGAAGTGCTCGACCGCAAGCGGCGCGTCTATCATGGTGGATTTTCTCAATGTGGCACCCGAGCTTAAAGATTCAAGCTCTGCAAGTTCGTTCTGTTTTGCTATAAGTCCATCAACAACCCTGAGCATCAATTCAGAGCGTTTTTTCTGTTCGAGTCTTGACCATATACCGCTGTCGAAAGCATTTCTTGCTGCTTTTACCGCTTCCCTTACATCCTCAACGTCTGCGGCCGGTACTTCTGCTGCTACCTCTTCATTACCAGGGTTTATGACCTTCATTGTCTTGCCTGACTTTGCATCAACCCATTTACCGTTCACGAACATCTGGTATTTCTTCATCTGCTACCTCCTTTATTGGTTAAACCCCGTTAGAAAAGACGTTACTTTGAACCACACCCTTTCCATAGGGAGTTTGAATCCTATCATATTATCCCCGCCATACATGGTGGGGCTTTCTAACGGGGTAAAGCGTATCATTTCTTTATCCCGCATGACATATTATTCCGGCTTCAGGATCTCTACAGCGGTCTTTGCGCGTTTCTTAAACTCGTGCGCCGCCTCTTCGCCTGCAACATCATCAAGTGTGCCCCAGTGCATGGGTATTGCTGTTTTTGGCTTTATTGCTTCTACAATCTTTAACGCATCAACTACATCAGAGGTATATTTTCCGCCGACCGGGACCAACAATATATCTGCTTTTAATAATTTCATTTCTTCAATAAATTCTGTGTCACCGGTATGATATATGCTCTCGCCGTTCATGGTAACTATAAACCCGACATTGTCCGAAATCTTAAGATGAAAGGGCTTTTCACGGTTATAGGCATGCACCGCATGGATCTGTATTTCCCCTATGGTTATCCTGTCGTTGGGTCTGACAACCCTTACATCACCCTTTATCTTTGACTTTCCGGTAACGGTTGTAACGATGATCGTATCGCTTTTTCTTATTTTATCTATGTCAGGTACAGACAGGTGATCAAAATGATCATGCGTGATTAGTATAAGATCCGCCTTTGGTTCAGATTTTTTTAGTTGCCACGGATCAATGTATATTACCTTGTCATTGGATATTCTGAAACTTGCATGGCTAAGCCATGTAATCTTGTTTTTCATATAAACCTCCTTAAGAAAAATATTTGCCTGGGGCCGGGATCGAACCGGCATGGAGTTTTTGCCCCGAGGGATTTTAAGTCCCTTGCGTCTACCAGTTCCGCCACCCAGGCTTTCAACATTTTAAATAATATTTTATGCTTAAAGTCAATCCTATCCATAGATAAAACTTCTTGACACTCTTTGTCGTTATTATAAATTGTACCCATGCAATTTTAAGGAGGTGTTAGCATGTATCCAGTCTGGCAATTGCCTGTTGCAGGGTCGGCTCTGGTGATAGCTTTTATTGCATCTTTTCATATACTTCCTTCGCATCTTGCAACATCTGCGTTCTGGTTTAATGTTTATGTGGAGAACAAGTCCTACAAAGAAAACAAGCCGGAGCTCCTTGAATTTATAAAAAAGTACGTTCTTGTGATACTGATTTTCTCCTTTGTGTTCGGGTCATTATCGGGTGTTGGCATATGGTATGCCATAACAGTCTCAAACCCTAAAGGCATTTCCGCCGTAATACATAATTATGTGTGGGGATGGGCCAGTGAGTGGGTGTTCTTTATCATCGAGATACTCGCGATTTATATATATTACTATACCCTGGGCAAGGTCGATAAGAAAACGCACCTGACCATAGGCCTGATATATGCAATCGGTGCGTGGATAAGCATGGTAATCATAACGGGCATTATCGCATTTATGCTGTCTCCGGGCCAATGGCTTAAAACAGGAGGGTTTTTCGACGGGTTCTTCAATCCGACATACCTGCCGCAGCTGCTTATGAGGACATCGCACATTTTCGCGATTGCAGGGCTTTATGCCATCGTGGTTGCGGGTACGTTGAAGAACAGGGAAGTTAAATCGTTTATTATAAAGAAGGCTTCTTTGTGGGGTATGGCAGGCTCGGTGCTGGCGGCTTTGTTTTTTAAATGGTATTTATGGTCGCTCCCAAATACTGCCGAAGAGCTTTATAAAATGAATGTGCTCATACCGGACATTATACCTCACGTTGTTGCGGCTGCATTTATAGTATTGTTCGTGTGGTTTATCGTTGTGTGGATAAGACCTCAATGGGCCAGGCTGATCCCCGGGATTTTGGCCATTTTTATACTGTTCGCGGGTGTATTCTCTGCGGAAAGTATACGGGAACGCATACGAAAGCCCTATGTTATAGACCATTATCTGTACTCAAACCAGATCATATCAAATGACATGCCGTCAAAAAACATCAAGAGCAATATCGGGGATATTGACAGGGAAGGTATACTGCATTATTCATATTTTGTTCCCGAAGGGCTCAAGACTATAAATAATACAAACATGCTGCAGGCTGGTGAGATAATTGCACAGATAGAATGTTCTGCATGCCATACGCTTGAATCAAACGGATGGCTCAGGCCGTTACCTTCAATGGTAGAGAAGGCCGGTCTTATCAGTGTTGATACCGCCCAGGCACTCATCGGTTTCCTGAATGCATTTCCTTTTATGCCGCAGTTTGCAGGTACAGTCAGGGAGAAGGAAGCACTGGCAACATACCTTGTAAGCCTTTATCCGCCCGGCAGCAAGGCCGCCTACGCTCCAGAGCTTCAGCGACGGAGCGTTTCTGCTGATCATATTAAAATCGTGAAACTTCACAGGTAAGGGGGTATATGAACGCAGGTTCAATGTTAAAAGCTTTGCAGGACCCGATGGGGGTTCCCTTTTATCCGCTGGTTTTTCAGGTGTTGCTTGTATTTACCTTCGCACTGCACATCATATTTGTTAATCTTGTTATCGGCGGCGTATTCATAAGCATTTACAGTTATTTCAGGTCCGGGGATTATTACAAAAACCTTTCAAAAGCTTTTGCAAGGGCATCCACAATAAATCTCTCTTTATTAATAGTATTGGGTGTTGCTCCGCTTCTTTTTATGCAGGTCATATATGATCCATTCTGGTATACCTCAAATGTACTTTCAGCAGCATGGATGTTGGGGATCGTGTTTGCGCTTATGGCGGCTTTTTCTTTTTCTTACGTGTTTTACCTTAAACTGAATAAAGATAAAAAGCACATCGGTACATGGGGTATAGCTGCTTTTCTCCTGATAATACTTGTAGGAATTACCATGCATGCTGTGTCTTACCAGGCACTCTTTCCGGAGCAATGGGTTAAGTGGTATGTAAACGGAAGCAAGGTGGATCTTTCAGGCACCATACTGCATGCATTTGAACTGCCCAGGTTTTTGCACTTTGTCGTTGCCTCATTCGCAATTACGGGCATCTTTATGATGCTTTATTCATGGTATTTCAAAGACAGGGATGACATGGATAAATCATACCTTGCATGGGTGGGCAGGGCAGGTGCAAAGATGGCTGTTATTTTTACCGTTTTGCAGATGGTTGTAGGAGTATGGTGGCTGTTCAGTGTGCCGTCAGATTTCCAGTTTTACAAGAATCCGGTATTCATAGCCGCGGGTGTGCTCGCGGTTTTGCTTCTTTTTGTGCTTATAGAAGCACAGTCCAATCCGCAGAAATATACACTGCCGGCTGCAGCACTGGCGTTCATGAGCGTGCTCGGAATGACGTCTGCTCGCGAAGCCCTGCGCGTGCTTTACACCGGCCGTTACGACTACTCGGTATATAATTATAAATTAAACCTCAGTTACGGCAGTACTGCGCTTTTTGCCGTCACCTTTATCATGGGCATTATTGTTATAGGATATATGCTCACCGTTGTTTTCAAGATGGGCAGGTCATCAAAGCCTGTTGACCTATCGTCGCTTAAGTTAAGAACATGGAGTGTCTACCTGATGATCGCATGGATCCTGATGATGGTAGGTATAGGCATAGCTATAGCATCGTGAGAGCATTAAGGATTGCCTTAACCCAAAAGGCGTATTTGAAACACACGAGAACCTCGTTATTTAAATAAAGTAATCCGTTCCTGTAAAAATTGCTTTATTCTTTGTTCTGCCAGATTACAATATTTCTGGTCAATATCATAAGCTACATATCTTCTGTGGGTCTTTAACGCTGCAATGCAGGTAGAACCGCTTCCAGCGAAGGGATCGAGAACGACTTCATCCTCAAATGTATAAAGTTGAATTAAACGATAAGGCAATTCTACAGAGAAAGGGGCTGGATGTCCTACTTTTGTAGCTCGCTCTGCCGGAAACCTCCAGACACTTTTTGTAAATTCTAAAAATTCCTCTTTTGAAATAGTACTCTGCCTATTGTGAGGATTTGAATGAGTAAACGTATCTTTACAGTATACAAGAATATATTCGTGGACATCCCGTAATACGGGGTTGTTTGCTTTTAGATAACTCCCCCATGCTGTTGAAGGGCTTGCACTACTTCCTTTATCCCAGAGTATTTCCCCACGCATTAAAAACCCAATGTCATTCATATCTTCAATAATATAGCTGTGAAGGGGGAGATACGGCTTCCTCCCTAAATTAGCAATATTTATACAAGCTCTGCCACCCGGAACCAGTACACGATGGGTCTCTTTAAATACCCTTTTCAGTAAATTCCTATATTCCTGAAGCGATAGGTTGTCATCATAGACCTTGCCGACATTGTATGGCGGCGAGGTAACCATTAAATGGACGCTATTATCCGGAAGCTCTGACATAGCCTCACTGCTTTTACAAAAAACTTTATTTATATTTTGTTGGTCAATTGGGTTCTCAATATATTCAACGGTTTTCCCATTATTCAGCCCCTCGTAAAGCTTACTGTCATAAAATTTCGATGAGTCATGGCTAATCCGGCCCGGCGTACCAAAAGCGCTGGTTTGTGTTCCGTTTTTTCTTTTATTGTCAAAACTTTGGTTTTTCATAGTAATATTATTTTTTTGATTGATGGATAAGTTCTAGGAACTTTTGTGCTTTTGCTTCATAAGTATTTTCTCTGTTGGCTATCTCAACAATTTCTCCTAATCTCTTTTTTGTTTGCATACTGGAAAAAAATTCTCTCTTTTCTTTCAAAAGATTAAAAGCATTATTTTGTAACTCTTCATAACTATCAAACCTGTAAAATCCTTTGTAGGGGGTAGACTTAATATTTTCTCCATTATTGTTTAATGGTTTTGGATTCACTGACCCAAAACCCTGGATAATCCCATTCCTTTTAAGACGATCAACCTTTTCATAATAGCTTTCTGTAATCGGAGCGTTGCCAATAACAATGATTGGTATTTTTGAAGCCGAAAGATTAGATACGCGGATGTTGATGCATTTCCCAATAGCTTTTAACATGGTATCAGATCTTAATAGTCCAGGATTCCCTTGATGCGTTTTATAATCGCCGATACAAATAAGTTCTTTATTCTTTGGTATAAATTCCCAATTCCAAACTACAGACATTTTTACTTCGATAATCATAAGAATATTCTGAGGTTTCTGGATAACTTCTTTTGTTTTGCAAATGGCTACATCAGCAGATGATTGATTAGTTAATCCTATTTCCTCAGAAATTACACCCTGAATAGAATACCCTCCAATTGTCTCTGCTATTTCGCTAAATAAATCAGTAACCCACTTCTCTGTATAAGAACCGATTAATGAATTTCTGCTTTGTAAAGTTGTCTTTGCACCATTATATTTCTTTGGCCAATAGGCTAAATACTTTCTGTCTTTTGTTACATAGAAAAGTTGCTCCGGAGTAGCAAACTCAAGCGATTTTATAAAAAAGTCTTTTTCCTGGTTTTGGTTCCAAAATTCAAACATATTTTTTGATTAAGACCTTCATAGAAACACATAATCCATCGTCTGTTTTTTGATAGTCTGACATGAATAAAGAAAAACCACAACTGAATTAATATTGCCAACGACTAATTCTATTATTATTTCTTGCGAAAATCTATCTCCACATAAATCATGCAATACCTCTTCCTTTATTGCCTCTGATTATATAAGGGGCTGTCGGTGGTTGCTGCTTCTCATGTTGCCCGATCCCGTTTCCGTCCTAAATTATAATTTCTTGGATAGCTCTTCATAAGCTGTAATAATAAAAGGCATTTGTGGGATAATTGTCTCCATTTTTACATTAATTAAAGGATTATGAGCAGAAGTATCACCAAGAAATTTTATACCTTCTATCTCTTTGGCAGTTT
>JAJYJX010000184.1 GCA_021789095.1 bacterium | reverse complement strand
GTAGTATGTTGCAGGGATACAACCATAACATTGTACATAAGGGGATTACATTCCACGTTCAGACCGAGGACAGCGGGATGGAGAACCCTTCCATAATATCGCACCTTTTTATAGGCGGGAATATCATAGCAACAAAAAAAACAAGTTACATGGACATAATAAAGGTCGAAGGTCTTGAAAAGATCGTTGCCGACATCATGAAAGAGCAGCATAAGAAGCTGGTGCTGGAATTAAGGGACGGCCTTTACGACACGCATACACTTGTAAAAGAGCTCCTCAACAATAACATGGGGGCGGTCGGAAAGAAGGCAAAGCCGGTTGAGCAGAAGGAAAAAAACTTAAACATCGACGAGGAAACTAAAAATCTTGACGAAGTAATACTTGATTATCTCGTTGAGACAACAGAAGACAAATGAAGTACAAGAAATCCCCCTTCACCGCTCTTTGCCGGAGGAGATAGACACCGATCAAAAAGAATGGGTCGTGGGGATTTTGGCATATTGTTGAAGAAAAAAAACAGGTATAATGATCCAGCTTTTTCATATATATAAACACTATCTTAAAGGCAGTGCGGCACTCGAAGATATAAGCATGCAGGTGGAAAAGGGTGAATTTGTCTTTATTACAGGTCCAAGCGGTGCGGGTAAAACAACCCTGCTCAAGCTCATGTTCCTTGCGGAACTGCCGACAAAGGGGCAAATTATCGTTAACGGTTATAACATAACAAGGCTGAGGAAAACAGCCTTACCATTTCTGAGAAGGAACATCGGTGTCGTATTCCAGGATTTCAAGCTGTTGTACGACAGGACCGTCTTCGATAATGTAGCACTTACACTCGCAGTGCTCGGCATACCGAAAAAAGAGATCAAAAAAAAGGTCTGGGAAATACTGAAGATGGTCGGCCTCCAGCACAAACTCAATGCCCTTCCCATACGCCTATCAGGCGGCGAACAGCAAAGGGTATCCATCGCACGTGCGCTGGTCAATGAGCCTGCAATCCTCCTGGCGGATGAGCCTACAGGCAATCTTGACCCCGACCTGACAGTCGATGTGATGAAGCTTTTTGAGGAAATCAATATAAAGGGCACAACCGTCGTTGTTGCGACTCATGACAAGAACCTGATATCAACATACAGAAAACGCGTAATAACCCTTGAACACGGGAGAATCTCGGAGAAATAACAATAAAGATGATACGGTTAATTGAGAGGATTGCATATTTTATTTCAACCACGATTAAAGGTATCAAAACAAACCTGTACCTTAATGCCGTCACCGTGATAACCATAGCTGTTGCATTCCTGATCCTGAACATATTTTTCATGATTTACAGGAACGTGAATTCCCTGCTCGGTGAATGGAAAGGCAAAATAAAGATCATCGCCTACGTGAAAGACGGAGTAAACGATCAGCAGATAATCATTATAGGAAACCAGATAAAATCCAACGAAGGTATAAACAGCGTGAAGTATTTCTCAAAGCAGGATGCACTGAATGAATTCAGAAAGGAGCTTAAGGGACAGGACGCGATACTGAGTGGCATTACGCAGGACGTACTGCCGGCCTATTTTCTCGTTACCGTAAAGGACAGTATAATAACAGGTAAGGCAATCGGAAAGGTTGTCTCATTCCTGAAAGGCATATCCGGTATAACCGATGTGCAGTATGGTGAAGGCATAGCAGAAAGGATTTCCGGATTGCTGATCATTGTGAAAATGCTGGGCTTCGGTATAGGGGGGTTCATGCTGTTTGCAATATTCATCATCGTTTCCAACACCATAAGGATATCCATTTTTTCAAGGAAAGACGAGATAGAAATCATGAAGCTTGTCGGTGCAACAAACAGTTTTATAGAGATACCGTTTATACTGGAAGGCATGATACAGGTCGTTGCAGGCACCGGTCTTTCCATCGTTCTTTTATACCTCGTGTACCGGATCTTCATGTACAAGCTTCATCAAAACCTGGGTTCGCTGTTCGTGAACATCAATATCTCCTTCATCTCAAAAGAAACCATGATCGCGCTGCTTGCATGCAGCGCCCTGCTCGGTTTCGCAGGCGCCTTTGCATCGATCGGCAGATTTATACGGCAGAGTTATTAAAAAGAATTGGTAGCCCTGCCCCCAACTTTTTTCTCTTTCGTCATAGCTTTTATCTTGAGTCCTTTTGGCATTTTTTCAATGGCATACCGTAAAGCCGTGCGGGACATTGTTGTTTTTTTTGTCATGATGTAATCAAAAATTTCTTTCTGGTGTGTATGGCTGGCTACCTTGAGCAGCCAGCCATAGCCTTTTTGTACCAGGTCGTCCTGATCGAAAAGCAGGATATCGGCAATCTCCAGAATATCCTTTAAAAATTTCCCCTGTTTGGCTGGAACAATAAGCGATACCGCAGAGGCCCGGCGCATCCAGCGGTTTTTCGATGCAGCCCAATCTTTTAAACCCGACACATATTCAGGATACATTTCCACAAAAGCGCCGACCGTATGATTGCAAAGGGTATCACACGATGCCCAATTATCGACAAAATTATTTACCCATTTTCCGAATACTTTAAAATCCTCCGGTCTGAAATCCTTGCGCACAGAATAAGCCCAAAGGCATGCAATAAATGATTCTTCTATGTAGCCCGAACTCCAGAACTCTTCGCATAAATCAAAAACTTCGGTTTTCTTTTTGTCTTTGATTTCTTTTAAGTATTTTTTTCCGATTTTGATTACGACAGGGGTCTTCACGCCATACAGCATGATCTTTCCCTTGAAAAAACGCCGGTTGCTTTTCATGGTCTTCCCATCGCTGCTTCGTTTCAGCTCACGACGGACTTTATTGATTATACTGCTCATCTATTGCTTTCCCAACTCCTTGTATGCATTGGTAATATATCGCCTATGTAGACAGTCCCACGAACGTTGTCAAGGCCGCTTTTCCCTCAAAACAGCCTCCCCTGAGTGCACGTACCATCCAGCTTGACATTATGACTACTTATGGTCATAATATGGTCATGAATAAAGGTACTCCGGTAAAAATTGCTGAATTTAAGTCACACTTAAGCCAATACATCAAAAGTGTGCGCAAGGGTCATCCCATAACCTTACTGGACAGGGAAACCCCTGTTGCACGGGTTTTGCCGTATCCGGCAAACCATGGGAAGCTTATCATACGCAAGCCGGGCCGCAGTGCAAAAGAGGTTTCCCTGCCACCCCCTTTGAAAAAGGGCATCAATAGCCTTACCGTTCTCATGGAAGAAAGACAGTCAGGCAGATGAATGCATACATGGATTCATCGGTCATCTTGCGATTGATTCTCGGGGAACACGATCAGATTCAAGGCTGGAAGGATTTTGATACGCTGGTAACAAGCGATCTGACCGAGGTCGAATGCCTGAGGACATTGGATAGACTTCGCCTCAGATTCAGCCTTCCGGAACGTGAGATCGTTGTTCGCCGTGAAGCTTTGTTTCTGATTCTGGACGCAGCCGAAGTCGTAGAGATGAGCCGTTCAGTCCTCAAACGTGCATCCGACGCCTTCCCCGTTACCCTCGGTACTCTTGATGCCATACATCTTTCAACCGCATTGTTATGGCAGGATGAACAGGGAGCCGGCATAGCGATGGCCACCCACGATAAAATGCTGGGACAGGCTGCACGGGCATTTGGAATAAAGGTTATGGGACTGAAAGCGAACCGCTCCATATTCAAATAAAAAAATAGGGGACAGACAGCTGTTCCTAATAATTTCAGTGGGGATTATTGTAGCGCACAATCACCCATCCGGAGAGCCA
>JAJYJX010000183.1 GCA_021789095.1 bacterium | reverse complement strand
CAGGTACCTTGAACACATACAGGTCTGCATTATTTTTCGTGAGTTCATATCTTCCCTTGTCGATCTTCTTGCTCTTTGTATATTTCCAGTACGACGCAAACAGGCCGAATTTCATGTACATCATACCTCCGGCGTATGTCCCGTTGTGGCAATGGATACAGCCGGTATCAATAAATGTTTTCAGCCCTTCTTTCTGTTCTTGAGTAAGCGCCTCTTCATCACCCTTGAGATACGCATCGAACGGTGAAGGCGTAACGAGTATCCTTTCGAAAGCACCGATCGCAAGACCGATGTTATTCATGCTTACCGGAGACTTGGCCTGCGGGAATGCATCCTTGAATAGTTTAACATAGCCTTTCATGCTTTCCAGCTTTGCAACGACATTCGTATAATTCCCGCCCGGCATGCTGCTCATTGCCTTGCTTGCCTGCTCTTCGACACTCTTCATGTTGCCTGTCCAGTGTTCGGAGATCTGGTCTGCCGCGTTTAAGACCGTGGGTGCATTCCTCGGTGCAACCTTGCAGTCAGCGGCTAAGGACTTTTTCAGTCCGTCTGTGCCGTAAAGGCTGAACATATGGCATTTTTCGCAGCTCACCGTACCGTCGATCGAGAGCCTTGTTTCGTAGAACAGCATCTTGCCGAGCTTCACCTTTGCAGGTGTAACGGGGTTCTGCTCCGACTCCATGACCATGGGCAGAGGTTTGAAGAACTGATTTGCCTGTGTGATGAGAGTGTCATGTGCAGAGTATGAAATGGTTGAAAACAAAATCAGTAGAATAAGGGAAGCAAACAAGGTTACGAACTTCATAGTCAGCCCTCCTTTTGTAAGGAATACCCTCTTTTACATCCATGGGATATACGGGTCAACAAAAAGCTTTTATGAGCCCCGTCCTGTATCTTAGAATATTGTTTGCAAGTGTCTATGTGCATAAAAATGATTCCAGGGTGTTAATCGGCAAGACTCCTGCCCCTGAGCCGCCTAATTTTGTAGAAAGGCTTTCTGCCTTTATGACAAAGCATATATGGAAGTACAAGCCGCCCAAGGATGCAATACCTCTTGACGAACACGCAACGTTATTCTTCCTTCATGGGTATCAAGCTTGTCAGAGTGAATTCTTAGAATATCTTTCACTTCCTCTATCTTTTGGTCCGTATGCTCCATCATAGCTTTATCACCATCCTCGATCTTCTTAGTTAACCGTTCTTCTGACTTTTCGATAGAAGCCTTCATTAAGAAGATCAACTCATCGCGGGTTGCCTTGAGTTCATTCGCCATATTATCAACTTTCTCGTTTAAAACGATATGTCCATCTACAAGAAACTGAAATTTGTCCTGAATATCTTCAAGCAGTATTTCAAAATGTTTCTTTTTTAAGGGTTGTTTTTTAATTTCTTCTTTTGCCATACGAAACGATATACATCCGTATTAAAATACAATCAAGGAAAATATAGAATCACAAACTCATGTTCTCCTGATTTTCGGAATATTGCTTCTCACTTTTGCGCCATTGACATTACCTTTACAGGTCTTACATAAGAAAACTGTTTCAGCTCCGGTATTAACTTTGTACACATGATCATCACAAAATAGTTCATTGCATTTTCCGCTTACCGCGCCATGCTCGTGACCAAATTCGACCCCACATTCGGAACATGTAAACGGAGCGATAAGCATCTATTTTGAAGAGTAGTAGGCGTCTGCGGCGCTGCCGATCCATAATGCAACTACAAAGGCAATTTCCGTCCCAAGGACTGTCAAATTGGCCTCTGCGGTGCCGCGATACCATATAATAAGATTCTTCACCAGTTCCACGAGGGCAAGGGTAAAGAATACCAAAAATGCAAGTCCCTTGAACAGGTTCTGCCTTTGAAATTGTCCGAGTCCCGGATAAATAAGGGAAAGGTATACCGCCTTCCACGGTGAAACCACAGGCTTACCGCACTTAGGACAGGTTTCCTGCGAAGATAATAAGCTTTCAAAACAATGCATGCAGAGATCCCGCACACCATGAAACGATAAAGAGCTTGATATCTTCCTCTCATCTATTTCAGCTTTTAAAGTGTCTGCAATAAGCTGCGCAGAAATCTGCCATTTCAAGGGCTGGGCATAGTCCAGGAAATTGAGGATCACAACATTAACACCCGAGAATCTCAACAGAAAACCCCGTATTGTGCCCGGCGACTCTATTTTTACATCTTTTATCCAATTATAGCTGATTTCCTGTACCTGGCTCAGTGTTCCGCCGAATAAGCTTATTTTCAATATCAGCAGTCTTTCTGTTGTACATACCAGTAATTCCATATTGATATTGGCAAGACCTATAAAAATGCCCAGAAAAGGATTCAGTAAATCCAGGAAAAGCCCTCGTTTAAAGATCGATCTGCGTCCCGATGTGACTTTGATCGATAGGGTATAAAGCCTGATTTTCTCGCCCGGTCTGAGGATTTTACTCATCTGTGTTGAATACCGCTTGAATATCTTTTCCGATCGCTTCAGTTGTTTCTCTGTAAAGAACCCTTTTTTCATAAGCCTCAGAAAAATAGTGAAACAAAGAATAGCCATCACTAAAAATACCAGAAGTACCGAAAGATGCTGGGGTAAGGAGTTGTTATGCGGAGAGGTATGTTTTATCCATATTACGGCCCGAAAGAAAATGATATAGAGTAAGACGATACCTGCAATAATCGTTCCAAACAGTGCTTTCTGACTCTTTGTAGGAGGCTGGAACGGTATTGGCCGGAGATTCAATGCCCCGGCAAGGGCTTTTTTGTCTACCTTTGTTTTGCTGCGCTGCTGTATTAAAAGCGCAACAAGAAGCACTATCAATAATACAATCAGACCTGCACGGGATGCCGAGGCCAATAAATGGTATTTATTCTTTTGCGCCAGATTCCCGCTGAATATCGTCTGTATCTTTTCTCCCCCAAAGTAACCGAGAAATTTACCGTCAAGGGAAACACGAGCGATCCTAAACCCCGCTTTGTCCGTAATCAGTATGTCCGAGTCACGCACAACAACATATTCCGGGTCCGTATCGTAAGGCAGATCGATTTTTTGCCATTGTTTTGCCGCTTCGATCTACGATAACGACATCGCCTCTTTTCAGTTCCTGACCTTTGTTGATGATGGTCAGGTATGACCCGGGGCCGAAAGCGAAGTCTGTCGGCCATACATTAAAATTCATTTCCTTCCTATTCACAGCATTGCTCTTAATAGGAGTGGAAATGAAAGCTGCTCCCAACTCGTTTACCTGTGCGCTGTCTATAGTGCTAATATCGGTAACCGGCTCCCCTGTCTTATTAAAAGCGTCGATACGATGGTTATTGGTATCGGCAACATACATCATGCCGTCTGTTCCGAATGAGATGCGGTTGGGGAAATTAAATGATCTGGAATCGCTGCCAAGACTTCCGAATCCGCCCTTCGGGGTTCCTTCGCGATCAAAGATCAAGACCCTGTGCTCAAGGGTGTCTGTAACATAGTAATCTCCGGTATCGGGCGCAATGGAAAATTTGAATGCGCCGTTATAATGTTCCCTGCCTAATTGCTTTATGGGAAATTCATGTTCGAGGGTTCCTGATCCTGAGTATTCGTGTATCTGGTGTGTATCCGCTATCGCGATCAAAAATTCTCCCGAAGGGAGCGGTAAAAAATCTGTTACAACCCCGTTTATGCCTATTGCCTTCAGATCGATAGTCTTCAGCAGGTCTCCCTGAGGATTCAGTTCATAAATATCGGGTTCAGCAAGTATCCAGAGGTTCTTGTTCGTATCCTGAACCATCAG
>JAJYJX010000182.1 GCA_021789095.1 bacterium | reverse complement strand
AATCCGCTGTAATGATTAACAAACAAGATAATACGATTCTTATCTTCATGCATCTCCTCATTTCATTTTCAATATGCCGGGTGAAATGATATCTACTATACCATTCACCACAGTGCCGGGGTTAAGTATACTCCTGTTAAAGGTACCTTTATGGATTATGTGCTGTATTGTCCCGAAAATCATGGAGCCCAATACCTCAGAGTTTATATCATATTTTATTTCACCGGCCTGTTTTGCATGTTCTATAAGCTTTATTATTTCGTCATTTTTCTCAAGGAATTCATTCGTTAGCCGTTTTTTTAATTTTTTGACCACGGTCTTTTTAACATTGGCCCATTCTGAGAATACAATTTCGAAAAAATCTTTGTTATTGGCGAAATACTCGATCCATGCCATTATGATCGAGCTGATGCTGTCAATAAAATTATGTTCGTCTTTTAGTTTTTCAATATAGAACTGATGGAACTCGTTGAATTTATAGAGGATTGCATTGTAATATAAATCGTCTTTGTTCTTGAAGTACTGATAGAGGGTGCCTACCCCCATTTCTGCTGCCTTTGCAATATCCTGCATGGTGGCGCCGTAAAAACCTTTATCAGAAAAAACCTTTATGGAAGCCTCTATAATCTCCTGATTCTTCCTTAATTTTTCTCTTTCTTTTCTTGTTAATTTCACCTTATAAATCTCAATTCAATTTATGAATTATGCTTCTTGTGCAAGAATAATCATTCAATAACAGGCTGTCAAGCAAATTCAGGAATTCAATGAATCCGGCCGGAAGTTCCATGAAGTATATTGACTATTCCGTTATTCCTATTATAATAGAATTATGGAAAGAAGAAGGTTTTCCAGGAATAAGATCAAAGTAATGATAGATTATCTTAACGGCGGCGATATTGAAGTTGTATATACCAAAGATATAAGTATGGGCGGCATGTTCATAGAAACGACCAATATACACAAACCCGGCAGCATGGCATTCCTTGACTTTTATCTTCCCGGTGTAAAGAAAATGTTTAAGCTGAAGGGTAAGGTGGCATGGGTGAAAAGCAGCGAGAATGCCGATCCTGATAAAAGGACTGGCATGGGTATAGAATTTGTAGACCTGGACGACGGCAATAAAGCATATTTAAAAACAGGAATAAAAAATATACAGGGGGAACTATGAGAACGAGTAAAAAAGCAACGGAAAAACTAAGACAAACCGATGTGGATAAGCTCACGCTCGGTCAGAGAATAAGGCTGATAAGGGGAGACAAGACGCAAACAGCATTCGGTGAAATTTTGGGTAAATCCCAGGATGCGGTAAGCGTGTATGAAACAGATCAAGTGGCGCCTTCCCTTTCTACACTTGCCAAAATAGCAGAGATGGGTAATGTGACGGTTGACTGGCTGTTTCATGGACCTTCGCACAAAGGACGCAGGGATAACGAACAAAGTTTTGTTTTCGCAGGGCATGTCTTGAAACCAAAAACGCCCGAGTGGCAGGTGCTCGAAAAGATCGTCAATATGAACGACGAGAAGATCAAAGAAAAGATTGTTGAACTTGTTGCCAGTTTCATAAACATAGAGAAAAAGGACAAAGCGCAGTAATGACTCCGTATGATGCTACCCAGATTAAGGTATTGGAGGGGCTTGAGGCTGTAAAGAAAAGACCCGCCATGTACATAGGCAATACCTCCGAGGGCGGACTGCACCACCTTGTATATGAAGTTGTTGACAACAGTATAGATGAAGCGCTTGCAGGATTCTGCAACAGGATAAATGTGATGATTCATGTGGACGGGAGCGTTACCGTTGATGACAACGGCAGGGGAATACCGACCGATCTTCACAAAGAGGAGAACCGCTCTGCAGCCGAGGTTGTTATGACCAAATTGCATGCCGGAGGGAAGTTTGACAACAAGGTTTACAAGGTTTCAGGCGGGCTGCACGGGGTGGGGGTATCTGTTGTTAATGCACTGTCAGAAAGTCTGGAACTTGAGATCAGGCGGGACGGCAAAAAGTTCTACCAGAAATACAAAAGCGGGGACCCTGTTGCACCGCTGAAGGTCATAGGCAAATCAGAGGCAACAGGAACAAAGATAAGATTTAAACCGGACTCAAAGATATTTGAGACCACCAATTTCAGCTTTGACACACTATCCGCAAGATTGAGAGAGCTTGCATTTTTAAATAAGGGAGTAAAGATCTCCATTACAGATGAGAGAAGCGGCAAATCCAATACATTCGAGTATGCCGGCGGGCTGGAGGAATTTGTCCAGCATTTAAACAAGAACAAAACGCTCGTTCATCCCAAACCGTTTTATTTTTCGTTTAAAAAAGACCAGGTCGAATTCGAATGCGCTCTTCAATACAACGACGGATACAATGAAATCATCCATTCCTATGCGAATAACATAAATACACACGACGGCGGCAGCCACCTTTCAGGGTTCAAAGCTGCGCTGACAAGGGCGGTAAACAAGTACGCCGTAGAAAGCGGCCTGCTGAAACAATCAGAAGTTGAGATCAGCGGAGATGATATAAGGGAAGGTTTGACGGCCGTTATAAGCGTAAAACTGCCGGATCCGCAGTTTGAAGGCCAGACAAAAGAAAGACTCGGCAACACAGAGATAAAGGGCATGGTAGAATCAGAGGCAAACGATAAACTGTTTGCGAAATTCGAGGAGAATCCCCAGATCGCAAAAAACATAATAAAGAAGGTTATAGATGCCGCTCGCGCCAGGGAAGCTGCAAGAAAGGCAAGAGAACTCGTAAGAAGGAAGAATGCGCTTTCGTCGGGTTCGCTGCCCGGAAAGCTTGCCGATTGCCAGGAAAAGGATCCTGCATTGAGCGAGTTGTTTATAGTTGAAGGAGATTCCGCGGGAGGTTCGGCGAAGCAGGGCAGGGACAGGAAAAATCAGGCCATCCTGCCATTAAAGGGCAAAATATTAAACGTTGAGAAAGCCAGGTTTGAGCAGATGCTTGCCTCTGACGAGATTAGAGTGCTTATATCGGCACTGGGAACAGGAATAGGAAGCGAAGACAAGGATATATCAAAACTGAGATATCATAAGATAATAATAATGACCGATGCTGATATTGACGGATCGCATATAAGAACACTCCTGCTTACATTCTTCTTCAGGCACTTTCCTGAACTTATAGAAAAGAATTATGTATACATTGCCCAGCCGCCTCTGTACATGATCAAAAAGGGCAGCTCACAAAGGTATCTTAAGGATGATACAGAATTAAAAAGGGTTCTGATCGAGGAGGGTGTTAACAAACTTCAGATCTCCGTAAAAAACGGTGTCAAGGTTTCACCTGCAGTACTCAGCGGGGGCCTTTTAAATGCCGTTAAATACTATGACATGCTGGAGAAAATAAGCAGGGAAAAGAATACGGAAATACTGGACTTCTTTGTGTCACAGAATATTGAAAACCTTATGAAAGGATCGAAGCCTAAGAATATATTCGAAAAGATCATAACAGACTTTAAAAAGGCAACGGGTAAACTCCTTACCATACAGGAAGAAATGAACGGTGATGAGAACATAAAGCTTACCATGGTTGTATCAGACAACGGAGTTGTAAGGAAGATTGGGTTTGACGCTAATTTTATACAATCACCGGAATTCCAGACCCTCAGGGAATTACACAAAGCCATAGTGGAAAAGATACCGCCGCCCTATACCGTTGCAGATGATGTAAAAAAAATATCCATACAGACGGTAAAAGGACTGCTTGAGTACTGCATTGAACATTCACAGAAGGGCCTATCCATCCAGCGCTATAGACCT
>JAJYJX010000022.1 GCA_021789095.1 bacterium | reverse complement strand
TTTATGGATAATTTCAGCAGGGCATACAAAAACACGATCAATGCATACAGCAAAGAATTTAACGGCCAGATACCTCCGGATCTGATAGAGAAGCTCAATATACCACGTCAGGTACTGAACAATCTCATTTCAAACGAAATAGCTGCCCAGCAGGCACACGACATCGGCTTTATTGTTTCAGATCAGGAACTGCGCGACCAGATAAGCCATACCCCTGCTTTTCTCAATAAAGAGCACCAGTTTGATCCCAGGGCATACTACGCTGTGCTGCGTGAAAACAACATTACTCCCGACAGCTTCCAGGAGGACGTGCACAATGATTTACTGACTTTGAAACTGCGCAAGCTCTTCTTCGACGGTATTTTTCTGAGCAATAATGAGATCGGAATGCTGAATACCATCGACAACACGAAGATCTCCCTCAATTACTATAAAATAAGCCCTGACAATCTGAAACTTCCCCAGGGGGAAAAATCAAACCAGGATTATGCAATGACTGTTGCCAGGTCCTACCTTAATGATTTGTTAAAAGGCAAGACAAAACTTCCTGTTATGGATGGCGTAAAGGAGGGGACGAGCGGTCCGTTCACACTGCATGGCGAAAACATTCCCGGTATCGGCAATGCACCCGGTATTGCCGAACAGCTGTTAACGATGAATAAAAAAGGCGCCGTATTAAACAAGGTATTCACGGTTGACAACAACCTGTTTATTGTATGGATCGATTCCTTAAAGCCTGCTGAACAGCCTGAAAATATTATGCAGGCTGATATGCAGTTAAGGTACGATATATCTCAATCCTCCTACAGTTACTGGATACGGGACCTCGTAAGTAATGCAAGGATAGAGACAAACCAGGCCATACTTGCCAGATTTACACAGAGCACGGATTAACCCCATCCGGTTTTATACCCATAAAGAATATCATGAATGATAATACCGATATAGTTACACCCTCTCAGCCTACACACGAGCTCAGAAGGGATATAAGCGTATGGGGTTCATACATGTGGGGTTATGCAGATGTCGGGGCTGATATATACGCAGCATTAGGTCTTGTCATTGCAGCTGCACAGGGAGCAGCAAGCCTTGCATTCGCAGCAGCAGGCATTGTTTACATTATGATTGGATTCGCATACACAGAGCTTGCTTCAGCATATCCTATTGCCGGCGGCGGGCAATACTTTGCACTCCGCGGACTGGGTGATTTCTGGGGATTTGTAACCGGCACAGCACTTCTCCTTGATTATACCATTGACATCGCATTGTTTTCCGTTGCATCCGCAGGATACGTAAATTTCTTTCTGCCCTACTTCGGCATAGACCCGACCCATTTTATTCTTACGCTTGGATCGCTGAAAATAAATTACCTGTGGCTTACAGAATCGCTCATTTTTATATTTTTTCTTATATGGCTCAATATCATAGGCATAAAGGAATCATCACTTTTCAACGAGGTCATAGGTGCATTTGATATCTTCATAGAATCAAGTGTCATTGTATTCGGCTTTCTGTTTGCATGGAAACCGGAATTTCTTGTTCAGCAGTGGCAGATGTCATTCCCAACGCTCCATAACTTTATGTACGGTTCATCGCTCGGCATCATATCATTCGTAGGGCTTGAATCCATATCGCAGGCAGCCCAGGAAACAAAAAGACCGGCCACTATTATACCAAGGACTTCCGTGACCCTAATCTTCACCGTATTCATATTTGCAACAGCATTCTCAAGCTTGAGTCTTGGCGTGCTTCCATGGCAGACTTTTGCAGAACACATAGGCGACCCTATTGCAACACTTGCCCATGCCATACCATACATAGGATTAATCGCAGGCCCTGTCACGGCGCTGCTTGGAGCAACCATACTGCTCATCTCGGCCAATTCAGGCGTTATGAGCGCTTCAAGGCTTACGTACTCAATGAGTGAATTCGACCTTATAACACGGTGGTTTAACAAGGTTAATCCAAAGTATAAGACCCCTGTAAGAACGATAGTGGTATTCTCAGGAATCGGAATAATAGAAATGCTTCTCTCATTCATGACACCACAAGCAATGGACACGCTCGGCAACATGTATGCTTTCGGTGCAACACTCGGATACCTGATTGTATTCATTGCGCTTATAAGGCTGCGCTTCTCAGATCCATACACACCAAGACCGTACAAGATGCCTTTAAATATAAAAATGCGTTACAAGGACAGGACCATTGATTTCCCTGTGCTTGCCATATTCGGGTTCCTCGGCGTTGGCACCATCTTGTTCGAGGTTATCCTTACCCATAAAATAGGCAGGATAGCAGGCCCTATATGGGTCTTATTAGGACTGCTCTATTTCATTTATTTCAGGAAGAAAAACAATATGCCTGTGACCAAAAGCATCAAAAGAAACTGGGAGGCGCACCAGATGGACGTCCTGACATCTGCAGAGGAGTTCGACCTTGCAGAGGAGTACAGGCTTGCCTTAAAAGAGCGGGATGAAAAGTTAAAGAGAAATGGACAAACTAAGCCTGAAAAATAAAATTATATCTGTAAACAGCCTGCTGTTTATCATTATCGGCATAATCATAATTATACGCTCTATAAATCTCCATGCATGGCTGCCGGTTATCGTTGGTATAAGTTTCATGGGCTATGGTATTTACAGGACGTTCTATGTGCTGAAGTATTTAAGGGGCAGGCAATGATCCAGTCATCTTTAGGTGTTGGTATAGCGTTCCTGTTTCTATTAACCATGCTCTCTCTGTTATGGTGGATGCTTCATGTGCCGCCAATTATCCCGCAGGTTGTTGCAAGGGCACACAGGGAGGTCGAGGCTTTGAAAAGCATCCTCATACCAACTCAGGGCATGGCTTATTCGGAAAGAGGCGTTGAGGTCGCATGCAGGCTGGGGACAGAGCAGGACGCAACACTTATATTTTTGTATGTTATCGAAGTACCGAGGACCCTTCCGCTGAATGCGGAGATGGAGGAAGAGGACAAAGAGGCAAAAGAGGCCATTTCGCATGCAGAAGAACTTGCTGCATTGCACAAGATGAAAAGCGTTTCTTTTGTAGTAAGGTCACGATCAGCAGGCGAGGAGATCATAAAGGTCGCCAGGGAACAGAACGCTGATGTTATTATCATGGGCATACGGCAGCACGTAGGGCTTAAGGAAAACATACTCGGAAGGACATCCGATATCGTCCTTAGAAAATCTCCATGCGAGGTCATAATAGATAAATTACCCGGTGAGGAGACATAAATGAGAATAGTCATAATAGGCTCAGGCAGGCTCGGATCGCGGCTTGCAAGCCTTTTTACCAAGAGGGGCGACAGTGTACTTATGGTTGAACAGAACGAAAGCAAATTCATGTACATAGAAGACAGGCAGGGCATTGAGTTTCTGGCTGGAAACGGTGCAGATGACAATATAATAAGGGACGCATTAAAAAAACCCGCTGATATCGTAATCGTTGCAACAGGCAATGATTACACAAACATCCTCATATCCCAGAAGATAAAGCTCCTGGATAAAACCATAAGGATTATAACAAGGCTATTCGATGTGAGCCTTGCGACAGTATACACAGAGCTTGGTATAGAAATACTGTGCCCCACGAGCCTTACCATCGATGCACTTCTTAAAATGCCCGGAATATCATAGGAGGACACATGTATATCATAATCGTTGGGGCGAGCAAAGCAGGAATCAGTCTTACAAGAACACTGTTATCAGCCGGGCACGAAGTAACCCTGATAGATCAGGATAAATTAAAGGTCTCCTCCCTGTCAGAAGTACTGGGAGACGTAGTCATGTTCGGGAATGGCGCGAATGCGTCCGTTCTAAAGGCAGCAGGCGCAAACCGGGCGGATGTAATAGTGGCGCTGACAGGAGACGATTCAACAAACCTTGTTGTGTGCCAGCTTACAAAGATGATGTTTATGGCGCCAAGGACTATAACAAGGGTTTCCGACCCGGCAAACGAGCCATTGTTTCAAAGCATCGGCGTTGACGCAACGATCAATGCGACGAGAATACTGAACTATCTTATCGAAGAACAGGTCCATGCGGGCGATGTCGTTGTCCCGCTGTTTCCTTTAAAAGGCGGTAACGTTGAGCTTGTACAGGCGGAGGTCCAGAAAGGGGCAAGCGTAGTCGATAAAAAGATAAAGGATCTCGGATTACCGGAGGGTATTATTATCGTTTCCATTTACCGGGGCGAAGAAACGATCATTCCGAAAGGTGACACAATCTTCCAGCAGGATGACAAGGTCATTGCAATCGTCACAAAAGAACATATAGACAAGATACAGAAGATGTTTAAATCCGCGGGTTAATACGTATACAGCTTGCTGTACGGCCTGGTGCTCAGGGCCGTGAGCTTTTCGAACTTTTCGTTCAATATTTTCCCTGCATCGAGTCCCATGTCTGCGGCGTATTCCTTTATGATATCTTCTATAAGCATATTGTCTTCGGCTGATGGCTCTGATACCCCGACCCCTTTGCCGAGCTTTTTCTTATCTATGCCGTCCCTTATATACACAGTCCCGCCGTGCATGCCCGTCCCAAGATAATCACCGATTATATTGTTATGATCATTGCGGCCGAACATCCTGAGCAGTATAATCACGCCGCCCGCCATATACTCTGCAAGAAAATCGCCAGCATTTCCCCCTATAACTATGATCGGGTTCAGTGTCTTGTATCCCTTCATGTGTATGCCCACCCTGTAGCCCGCGTCCTTAAGGATAAACAACTTCCCGCCGCGCATTCCATATCCGCACACATCACCGGCCATCCCCTTTATTATGATCTTTCCGCCGTTCATCGTGTTTCCAACGGCATCCTGGGCATTATTGTTGACCGTGATAACAGGGCCGTTCATAAAGCTCCCGAGGTCGTTCCCGGGCACACCATGTACATTGATCCTTACCTCTTTTCTAAGCCCGTCGCCTATGTATCTCTGGCCGTTAACATTAAAAAGCTCTATATCCGTTATACCCTGTATAACGGCCTCGTTGATCTTTTGATTAAGGACTTTGTAATGCATGCCCTGTGAGTCAATCTTCATTGTGCCTTCCATATTACTGTTTTACCCAGCAAATCCGCCTTAGGTGGATCTGACCTGGGTTACATCTTCCTTAAGTTTCACTATAAAAGGTTCGCCTGCTTTCGGCGCCCATACGTCTTCGGGCTCTTTTATGACCTCCCTTATTGCCGATTCCTCGCTGGCTATTGCGACTATGTCGCCTTTCCTGCCTACAATTAGGGGCCTGAGCTTTATCCTGTCATTGAGACCGAGGATACCGTTGTCAAAACCCATGAGGATTGCAAACGGGCCGTTTAAAGACGCATTGCCATAGCACATTCTCAGCGCCGTGTAGTAGTCTTTCTTCGGCGGTTCCATGTCCTGAATGTTCTTCCAGAACGGCGGCGCCAGCACAGATGCCGCGGCTGAGAGCGTAAGCCCCTTCTTCCTTACAAGCAGATCCAGCAGGTAGGCTACTACCTCCGTGTCTGTGAGCAGGGTGCATTTATATCCGAACATCTCTACGTACCTTTTGTTTGTACCGTAAGAAGAGATCTCGCCGTTATGAACTATTGACCAGTCAAGTATTGTAAACGGGTGCGCCCCACCCCACCATCCCGGGGTGTTTGTCGGGAACCTGGTATGTCCAAGCAAAAGATATCCTTTATAATCCTGCATCCTGAAGAACTCGGCGATCTCATCGGGATGTCCTACACCCTTGAACACACCAAGGTTCTTGCCGCTCGAAACAACGTAAGCATTATCTATCCTTTCGTTGATCTCCATAACAACACCAACGATAAGATCGTCGTTGGCATCTTCGTCCTGCACGTCCAGGTCCTCCGGAGGGTCGGCAAAGTACCGCCAGAACTCCGGGGGGGTGTTCATGGAATGGAGTTTCTTCACAGGCACAGGCTCAGAGTGTTTGATCCTCAGTCTCGTCTTTAAAAACTCCTCTACAGGCTCGCGCGCACTTATGTCGTTGTACATTATATGCAGCCCAAAGCTGTCCTTAAAATCTGGATACGCGCCGTAAACAGCATATCCGCTGCCGAGACCGTTGCCCCTTTCTTTCATTGAACAAAGTGAGGAAACAACCATCGAGCCGGAGAGACTGCCGCCGCTGCGGTCTATTATGCCGACCAGTCCGCATCCGCCAAAATCTTTCCCGTAAGGTGTAGAAGGTTTTATTCCCATATCATTTCCTGTGTTATTATTATCCTGTCCATTGTACTCTTACCCTGGTTTTGTCAGCATTTCGTCCCTGAATTCCTTCGGAAGATCAAGAAATCCGAATTTGTCCGACAACAGCTTGTCCTTGATCCCGGTCACGTCCATTCTGGACCTGATAATGCTGTTGTATATGCCGATCCTTGCTATATAATTCATTGACAGGACACCGACCAGTTTCCCGTCCTGTAAAACGGCTTTCTTATAAACATCCCCTTCGTCCTTTATGATCTCCTCAAACCCGTCGTTGTGGTCTATGGAAATAACATTACCTATTGATACGACACTCTTGCCAAAGAACTGGAACGCATTTTGTAAAAGCCCGCCGGGATATGTCCTTTTTTCTCCTGCCATGTTGAAGCCAGCAATCTTACCCTGCATGGTCGCAACAGGTATTATAGGCATCACTTCCCCTTTCTTTCTCAAAAAATCCTCGGCTTCTGCAACATCACCCCCTGAAAAGATGCCTTCGACATTTGTCTGCATGCTGTTGTCAACCATTATCCCCCTGTTTACCTTTATGCCCGAGCCTTCAACCAGGCTTGTGTTGGGACGCACACCAATGCTCAGTACCACGGTGTTGCATTTGACTTTCTCGCCGTTCTTGAGTTTCACTCCTGTTATCCTGCCTTTTGCCCTGTTTATGGATACGACCGTATTGCCGGTTATCACCTTTAGTCCGTTATGCGTAAGCCACTGCTGAACGCGCTGCGCAGTAATGCTGTCGAGCGCCTTCACAAGCACATAATCTGCAAGTTCAACAACTGTAACATCAACGCCCATGTGCTTTAACCCTTCAGCACACTGCAAACCGATAAGACCTCCGCCTATGACTACTGCCTGCGGCATCTTTTGCTTTTTGACCCAATCCTTCAGCACCTTTGCATCGTCCCACGTTGTGAAGGTGAATGTACCGACTCCTTTAAAGTCCTCAATGGGAGGGACTATCGGAACCCCGCCCGAGCTTATCATCAGTTTGTCAAAGTCGATCTTCTGCTTGTTGTCCAGAACAACCCTGTTCTTCTCAGGTTCAACCCCTGTTACTGTCCTGCCGAATATTGTTGTCACCCTGTGTTTTTCATAGAAGTCCTTGTCCCTGTAATACATCTGCGCATCCCCGATTGTTCCATCCATGTATTCATGGATGGCCGCACGTGCGTATACATGATAAGGTTCTTTCGAGATAATTGTAATCTCACCGCTTTTGTCTGTTTTGCGCAGAGACTCTACAGCAAAAACAGCTGCGTACGAATTTCCTATAATAACGTATTTCATTGTTTAACCCCTGTCCTCAAATACAAGCGCACGATTAGGACATACTGCAACACACGCCGGGATCTCCCTGTCCGGGCAAAGGTCGCACTTGTTTGCAACTGCCTTTTCCTCTTTCCTGACCTGGGTGATCACGCCGTACGGACATGCCATGATGCACATCCAGCAGCCGAGGCATTTGTCCCGATCAAGTTCTATCTTGCCTGTTTTTTCATCCCTTGTAAGCGTACCGTTCTTGCAGGCCTCAACGCATTCTGCCTCTGCACAATGCCTGCACATTACAGAGACGGCAACCGGCGGCAGATATTCCACCTTTGTGCGGGATACGGGCCTTGGTTTTTCTATAAGGTACGCCCTTAACGGGTCCTTTGTCCTCGAATGTTCTGTCATGCACGCAACCTCGCACAGGTTACATGCAATACACCACTGTTCTCTTGGATATACAATCTTCATTCCATCCTCATTGATCTTCTCCGTCATTCCGCACTTGATGCGGAATCCAGTCTTTTTTATTTTCTCTGGATTCCTGCTTTCGCAGGAATGACAAAAGAACGCAGTTCCTGCTCATTACACAAACTTCCTTATTCTCTAATGTATTTCTTTGGTTTATGTTCATCTTCCAACTCACATGCCTGCCTGTTTTATGTCCAGTGTCTGGAGTTCTATCTCCGAGAGCCCAACGCCCCTGAGCCTGTCGCGGTTGCCCTTCAGGCTTTCTATGGAGTTAATGCCCATCAATCCCAGCATCTCTTTGATCTCGTTTGACCATGCCCTTATCAGGTTTACCAGTCTCTCTGCACCAATCTCCGGGTTGACCCGTTTTGAAAGCTCCGGGTCGTTTGTCGTTATACCCCATGCGCACCTTCCCCTGTGGCACTGCTGGCACAGTGTGCATCCAACCGCCATAAGCGCCGAGGTGGCAATATATACGGCATCTGCGCCGAGTGCGATTGCTTTTACGATATCACTGCTGTTCCTGAACCCCCCTGCAGCAACAAGTGATACCTGGTGCCTTATGCCTTCCTCTCTCAACCTTTGATCAACTGAAGCTATGGCCACCTCTGTAGGTATGCCGACATTGTCCCTTATGGACTTCGGGGCTGCACCTGTTCCGCCGCGGAAACCGTCCACGGCTATAATGTCCGCTCCGGCCCTTGCAATGCCGCTTGCTATTGCTGCAACATTATGGACAGCGGCGATCTTGACAGAAACGGGTTTTTCATAACGGGTGGCTTCTTTTAACGCGTATATAAGCTGCCTCAGATCCTCGATGGAATAGATGTCATGATGTGGAGCCGGAGATATCGCGTCTGTTCCAACAGGTATCATCCTTGTTCTGGAAATGCCCTCCAAGACCTTTTCTCCGGGCAGATGGCCACCTATGCCCGGCTTCGCACCCTGGCCGATCTTTATCTCTATCGCTGCTCCGGCATTAAGATACTCCGGACTCACGCCGAACCTGCCTGACGCACACTGCACTATCGTATGCTTCCCGTATTCATACAGCGTGTCGGGCAATCCGCCTTCACCTGTGTTCCAGTATATGCCGAGCTCTTTTGCCGCCCTTGCCACGGACTCGCACACGTTATAATTGATCGAACCGTAAGACATTGCAGAGAACATAATTGGTGTTTCCAGGACAAGCTGCGGGGCAAGCTTTGTTGTGATGTCCCCGTCCTTATTGACCTCAAGCCTGTCCGGCTTCCTTCCGAGGAATGTCCTGAGCTCCATAGGCTCTCTCAGCGGGTCTATGGAAGGATTGGTGACCTGGCATGCATCAATGACCATATGCTCCCAGTAATTTTTGTATGGTTTGTCATTGCCCATACCTGTGATTATAATCCCGCCTGTGCCCGCCTGTTTATAAAGATCCTTTACATTATTGTCTTTCCAGTTTGCATTGATTCTGAACGTATCCGGGTTCCTGACAATCCTTATACAGTCGGTCGGACAGAACGTTGAGCACCTCATGCATCCAACACAGTTGGAATCAAGGCTGTAAATGAGATCCCTCTCTTCATCGTAAAAGTTTGCATCGTACGAGCACTGTGTAACGCAGTCTTTGCACCTGATGCACTTGTCCATGTCCCTCTGGACTACATAATCAAAGTAGTTGTTGTAAGGGTTCTTGTAAAGCATGTTCTACAGCCTCCCTTGTGTTGCCTTCCTGCGGCAATTCCTTGTTTTTTCTTTTCGAAAACCCTTGTAATCTTATAAAATAAGGTTTTTTACTTAATTTACCTTTCTTTTTAAGATAAATTTAATGTTTTAGATAAGAAATGTCAAGCAAAACTGAAATCGCAACGAAAAGCTTGACATTAAGGCGGCGCAGGATTATCCATATTTAGTAAGGCCGGCTCTAATAAACCCCGTTAGAAAGGACATGGTTTTAGGCCACGCCCTTTCTTTATAAGGAATTTAAAAATTATCATGTTATTGGGCTTTCTAACGGGATAAAAATCTAATTTTATAAGGATGTATCCATGTTAGACAGGATTGATATAAAGATCTTAAGTATACTCCAGAAGGACAGCAGAACGACGTACAGGGATATTGCAAAAAAGGTGAAACTGCAGCCTCCTTCCGTTATTGACCGGGTGAAAAAGCTCGAAAGAGAAGGGATAATAAAAAGGTACATAACTGTAATTGACGAGAAGAAACTTGGTATAGATGTAACTGCATTCATCGGGGTTTATGTCGAGCATCCCCAATACATAGACAGTTTTGAAAAGGCTATCACAAATATCAACGAGGATATCCTGGAATGTCACCATGTAACAGGCGACTACACCCTGCTGCTCAAGGTAAAGACGCGCAACACAACCACGCTTGAGAGATTGATCAAGGAGCTCAGGAGCATAACAGGGGTTGTCAGGACATACACCATGGTTGTTTTCTCAACACTGAAAGAGGACTGTGTGCTGCCGGTGAAGGAACAGTCAGAATAAAAATCCCTGAACTTTATCAGCCCGATATCGCAATAATGGCCATACGGTCATACTCCTGGGCCCCAGCCTATCAAATTGTTCCTTGATTGGCAATCGGCATTACGGCAACCTTTATTTATTCCCGTATTTGTGATAATAAACCCCAAAGGATTAACAATGGATAAATCTTTTGAGATCGCTTTAATAGTTCCTCATATATCGAATAAGGTTGCACTTGTGGAAGAATTCCTGCAGGACATGAAAACAGAACACTCCCGTGATGTCCTCAAGTCTATAAACCTTTACAGCTGGTCTTCGAGCGACTCCCTTGGCATTATTCTCGCTTTTGATTTTCACTCCTTTCTCCCCCGCTACTTTAACAGGATCAAAGCGCTGATACCCAAGACCGATGCAAGACTTTTCGAACTCATGGCTTTCGGGGAAACCGAGCGAAAAGAATTCAAAAATAAATTTATCCTGACATCGGACCTTAAATTTATCGGGGATTTCGATATTCCTTTTGCACTCAAAAGCATTCTTATCAGAATAAATGGAACCCTCGGGAGAAAACATGTACGGTACAGTGCGTCCATCAAGGTCGCTTTTAAGTCAAGGGAGCAGTTTATCCACGAGTATACAAGCAATATATCCAAGGGAGGGATATTCGTATCTACAGGCAAAGCGTTTCCTTTGAAATCAAGGGTGGAACTGCTCTTGTCGCTTCCAAATTCCCCTGAAGAGGTCAAGGTCATAGGCGAGGTAGTGCATATTATCAACGCAGACCAGGCAAAGCTCATGGGCTACGACAAAGCGCCGGGAATGGGCATACAGTTTTTGGAATTCGAAGATAACGGACAGAAGATTTTAGACGCATATTTCCTTTCACTCAGCAAAACGGATTCCGGCACTTTTCAATAGGCCCCGTGAGAAAGTCAGACAAAGGCTGATCTCCTCCTTAGGCGGATGAGCCTATAGCTCAAGTCCTCTTGCTGAAAATGGCGGGGCTTTCTCACGGGACAGGCTGCAGCAGCAGGACACATATTGTTTTCCGTATGCTGTTTTGGTTTTTGCGGTTGTAATACATATATTGTTGGATAAGTCGTGTTAGAAAAGACCCGGCTTTCTAACCGAGGTAAACAGCGTTACCGTTACCGGTATCGTTATAAAAAAATAATAGTGATATGGATGAATGGCGATCGATAATTAATAAAATAGGTATTGCTGTCATAAGAACAGGCGTTTTCATAAGCAATAAAGCGTCTGAGAACTATCGCAAGATCGATCCCGATGTCATCCGCCATCTTGTTCAGGTCCCGCTGCTCGGCTATTCGTTCCTTGTTTCAAGGCATGAAAAGATCAACCCGGGCAAGCCCGACGGGTATCCGCCGCTTATATTCGTTCACGGTCTTGCGGGCAACCGTGGTCAATTCCTGCTTATGGCAGGGTATCTGTGGCTCCTCGGAAGAAAGCGCAGCTATAAGATCAATTTTGATTCCGGACAGTCTGTCGAAGACATGGCGGCCGCACTTGCACATTTCATCCGCGGTGTCAGGAGGGCCACCGGAGAAAAACAGGTGGAGATCATCGCGCACAGCCTTGGCGGTATTGTCGCGCGTCTTGCAATAAGCAAGTACAGGCTTTCCTCCGGTGTCAGGACACTGATCACCCTTGGCACACCCCATCACGGGACATACCATGCGCGCTATGCCAACACGACGATAATCCGCGAACTCAGGCCTGACAGCAAGATTATAAAGTTTCTGGATAAACAGCGCTGGCCAAAGGGCGTGCGCGGGGTAACATTCTGGAGCCGCAACGACCTGTTCGTCCTGCCCGCTGAATCAGCTGCCTTGAACGGTACCGAAAAGATCGATGCCACGCCGTTCACGCATTACAGCTATCTCATTGACCCGAAGAGCTGGGCCGCTGTTGGCAGGGCACTTGACAGCCGGCAAAGGCACTGATCGGCATTAACCCGGAAAATGCATTTGCAAGATAAGGAAGTTTGAGTAATGAGGGAAAACCCTGCGTCAATCATAGGCATTCTTCGAATATCAGCAAAACTTATAACGCTGGTGTGTGCATATAAACATACGGAGGACTCCAGCATCATTCATGAACAAAAGCTCAAAAAACTTAGGTGGATCGCAGGGTCGACAGAATGAGCAAACTTCCTTATTGCACTTTCCGTGTTAAGGGAGCTTCAAGGCAGGGGCGATTCAGTGAACCACCCAGCCTTTTGGTTTCTTTATTCCTGTTTTTGTGATATCAAACTCCCAGGAATTATGTATGGACAGATTTTTTGAGATTGCTTTAATTATTCCCTATATATCCCAGAAGGCCGCACTTCTTGAAAAGCTCCTTGTAGACACAAAAACCCAGCATTATCCTTCCGTACTCAAGGCCATAAACATTTATAGCTGGTCTTCAAGTGACACCCTGGGGATAATCCTCTCTTTTGATTTTTATTCCTTCCTTCCCGGTTACGTTGATGGAATCCAATCATGGGCAGAAAAGTCAGAGTCGAAATTCTATAACCTCATGATGATCGGAGAAAAAGAAAGAGAAGTATTTAAAAGTAAATTCCCTCTGACATCAGACATGAAATTTACCGGAGACTTCGATATTTCCTCTGCACTAAACAGTATTATTTCCAGAACAAATGTGACTCCGGGCAGAAAGAATCCCAGATACAGCACATCCATCAAGGTTACCTTTAAGTCGAAAGAACAGTTTGTATGGGAGTATACAAAAGATATTTCCAAAGGAGGGATATTCGTATCTACGGATAAACTGCTCCCCTTGGAATCAAAGGTAGAGCTTGTGTTGTCCCTGCCCAATTTTCCCAAAGAGGTAAAGGTCATTGGCGAGATAGTGCATATTTTTGGCAGTGAGCAGGCCAGGCTGCTGGATTATGACAGAGTGCCCGGGATGGGTGTACAGTTTTTGGAATTCGAAGATGACGGGCAAAAGGTTTTAGAAGAATATTTCAAGTCTCTCGGCAAATCCAGTAAGGGATAACGCGGCTTTAGACTTAAAAAATGTCAGCTAACCCCTGTTGATACTCCGTTCCATTATTACATTACAAATTCTTATGCTTTCCACATTCTGGGATCAAATCTGAATGCAACAGGATCGTATATTTTTATTTTTTTAAAATCTGGATGGGCTATATTCAACATATAGTTAAACTCAATAGGAACGACAGCGGATGGAATTTTTAATACAGCAGAGGTGTTTCTTTTTACCCACTCAGTACCCATATCCTGCGTTGAATTAGACGGCGGTTCGTTGCGCCAGTCACCCGGTAAAGTCGTTAATTGATCAATCCTTATGTTATCCGGTATTTCTACTTTAAAATATACGAATTTTAATTTTTTACCCTCATCTCCTAAATGCACAAACTCTTCAAGTGAAGCAAGTGCAAGGCTTTGACTTATATATACTACAGCTATGCCCCCCCGATTCCAACGACCGCCGTAACGTCTGGCACCTTCGCCGTCAAAAGCTTTCAGTGCGTGCTTAGCTTTTACAAAACGCCATGCAATTGTCACGAAATAACGCTGTATTCTATTCTGCCGAGAAGATCCTCAACCGCTTTTTCACCGGCTTCCGTTTGTAGAAGATCCATCGGTACCCGTCCGCCAAGCCCGATTTGCGGCTTATGCATCCAATCGCTTGCCCGCTTATTGTCTTCAAACACCTGTGTTGCAAAGATCCATATATGTATTATTCGGAAAATACGGTCACTTACCAGGGAAGAAAATTTTTTGTTTTCTGATCGCTTTCGCTGGAAAGTTCTACCACTCACGCCTGCTACTTTTATAAGTTCTGCATCGGTAATATTAAGCCTGCTTTTTATGCGATCACCGACACTTGTAGAAAACCCTTTGCGTATAAGCTGATCTATCAACAGACTATTTATTTTTTCCTCTTTTTTTATTCCGAGAATATAACTTAACTCTTCGTTTTTTTCCTCTTCGCTTATTATGGTTCCCATATCAGCCTCCCTGTATGGCTTTGCCATATGTCTATAATATATACGACATTTGTCATATTGTCAATACTAACAAAACAGAGCAGTCCCCCTCCCGCCTAAAACAGCTTCCCCCGCAGCGTCTGTACTGCGAACGGGCCGAAAAGGAGGAGAAACACGGATGCGAAGACGAACAACAGCGGGAAGGTCATTTTTACCGGTGCTTCCATGGCAAGCTTCTCGGCCCTTTGGAACCGCCTTGTCCTGTATTCCTGCGATTGGATCCTCAAAGTCCTCGCAAGCCCTGAGCCGAGTTCGTCGCTCTGGATGATGGCATTGACAAGCGATGTGATCTCAGGCACGCCAATACGCTGCGCCATATCGGTCAATGCCTGCTTGCGTGCCTTACCCATCTTCAGCTCCTGCAAAAATTGAAAAAGCTCTCTACGGAATAAACCCTCCTTTGATTTCTCGACAACCCTGCTTACACTGCCGGTCAGATCAAGTCCTGCTTCAATGGACAGGGTCAGCAAGTCAAGGATGTATGGAAGTTCTTTGAGTATTGCAACCCTCCGCTTCTTGTAAAGCTCCCTGAGCCACAGGTCGGGATAAAAGAACCCTGCAACAGAGAGTATAAGGGTAATGGCAATTGATAAGCCGAGTGCCAGCGAGATAATAACCATGCATAAAGCTGCAAGCTCTTTCAGGGCTAAAAACTCCTCAGGTATCAGATAAAGCGGCTCCCCTGCAAGTAAAAGCCGTTTCCAAACCCGGCTGAAATAGCCGGATAATTTATCTTTTTTGGGGTGAATGTTTGCAATAAAATAAAGGAACTTTATAAAGACCCTGTAAAGGGGCGACTTCATAAAGGTTTCTTTTGCCGGCTTTATTCTGTTCTGCTTTTCCGCTTCACGTTTATCAAGCAGTGCCGCTGCTATCATATATCCGCACATGCCAATGAACAGGCTTGAAAGCACTATATAAACCGCGCTCATACATCTATCCTTACAATCTTTGCTATAAAGAATGCTCCAATAGCTTCAAACACAGCAATGATAAACAGGATAGCCCAACCAATTGGATCATTGAACAGGGGCATAATAAGGTTCGGATCAAGCTTATAGAGTATAAATCCAAGTACAACAGGCATAAACCCTATTACAATCCCCTGCATACGCCCCTGGGCTGTCAGCGCCTTAATCTTGCCCTGAATGGTATTGCGCTCCCTGAGTGTGTCTGCGATGGTGTCAAACATCTCCGAAAGATTTCCGCCGGCATCCTTCACAACATTGGTCGCTGTTACAAACAGATCCAGGTCCTCGCTTTCGATCCTCTTGCTTAAGTTAATAAGCGCCTGTTCAAGCGGCACACCAAGTGCTACCTCTTTGCCGACCATGGACAATTCCTGTGAAAGCGGCACGGGATATTGTGCAGCAACCCTTGCAATTGCCTGTTGAAGCGATAGTCCGGACTTCAGTGCGTTGCTGATAATACCTATTGCATCAATGAATTGCTCATTGAATAATCTCAACCGCCTTTTTCTCATGATTGTGATCCATAACTTTGACAGGAACAACCCTGACGGAGATACAACAAGCCCTGCAATCGCACTGCGTGTCAACAAAGATACAAATATAAAAACAATCAATGAAATGAGCAGGTTCAGGTATAACAACCTCTGTGGGTCAACTTTTATGTACAGCTCTCCGAACTCTTTTGTTTCTTTGACAACCCTCTGCCTGTACACATCGATGCCCTGTTCAAAAATGTTCATGCTCTCGGACACAATGAGAAACATGCTTAAGCCTGCAAACAATGATGACATTAACACAAATATCATCCAAAAATCTCTTGAGGCACATCAATATGATGTGCACGCAGCTCCTCTACAAACCTTGGAACAAAGCCCGTTGATTTAAACCTGCCGATGATTTTACCGTCTGGATCAACCCCACTTGTTTCATATAAAAATATATCCTGAAGTACAATGGCATCCCCTTCCATGCCCTGGACCTCTGATATGGCTGATATACGCCTTACCCCATCCTTAAACCTTGTTTGCTGGACAATAAGATCAATGGCTGACTTTATCTGCTCTCGTATCGCCTTAACAGGAAGCTCCATGCCCGACATTAATACCATGGTTTCAAGTCTTGACAGTGCGTCCCGCGGGCTGTTTGCATGAAGCGTGGTGAGTGAGCCATCATGCCCTGTGTTCATTGCCTGAAGCATATCAAGCGCCTCCCCGCCCCTGCATTCTCCAACAACGATCCTGTCGGGCCTCATCCTCAGGGCGTTGCGCACAAGCTCCCTGATGCTTATTGCACCCTTGCCCTCTATGTTTCCGGGCCTTGCCTCAAGCGAGACAACATGCGGTTGATTTAATTTAAGCTCTGCAGCATCCTCAATAGTTAGTATGCGTTCATCCTGCGGTATAAAGTTTGAAAGCACATTGAGCAGTGTTGTTTTGCCGGAACCTGTTCCACCCGACACAATGACGTTCTTTCTTGTTTGTATCGCTATCTTTAAAAATTCGGACATTTTCTCTGTAAACGTACCAAACCTTATCAGATCGCGAACGGTGTATGGTGTTTTTGAGAACTTCCGTATCGTAATTGTCGGACCTTTTATCGCCAGCGGCGGCACTATTACATGAACTCTTGATCCGTCCTTTAAACGGGCATCAACCGTCGGAGAACTTTCGTCTATCCTCCTGCCGACAGGAGAAACGATCCTTTCAATAACATTCAAGACTGCCCTGTCCGATGAAAATCTCAATGGTGTTTTTTCAAGCCTGCCGCTCTTCTCGATATATATCTGATCCTTTGCATTGACCATCACTTCGCTTATAGCCTTGTCTTCAAGCAAAGGCTCTATTGGACCAAGCCCGAGTGCCTCATCAATTACATCCCTGAGCAGGCTTGCTTCGTCGGTATTGCCATCTAATGTATTGCAAGCTTTAAATCTAGAGATAATACTCTTTATTGTGTCGGTAGTCTTGCGGCGCACCTCCCCTGTCTTCAATTTTGAAAGGTCAATATTTTTAAGATCAAGCTCTTCAAGCAATTGTCTGTGTATCTCCTGTTTTATATTATCCAGTTTTTCTGTGCTTATTTTATTATGCGTAGAATAAGTTTGGGCTGCCTCGTTTAAATTATTATCCTCCACCTGTTCTGTTGCAGTGTTCCGTGCTTTATAGTCCTGCTCATCGTTCACGGCGCGCTTTACAATAATCTCATGAACACCTATCCTGAGCCTGTCGTCCGTATTCAAAACTACAGGTTCTGATAAACGCCTATCATTGAAAAAAGAGCCGTTCGAACTGTTCAGGTCTTTTGCAAACCATGTATTGCCTTCTTTGTAGATCTTTAAATGTCTTCTTGAGCATAGATCATCTTCAAGTCTTACATCAGCATCATCTGCTCTTCCAACAATAGACTGGGTTTCAAGAACAATTGTAGTGATAGGTTTGTCATTTTTCTTAATCTTGATCTCAAGCATGATTCAGTCCATTGGATCATAACCTATAGATTTGCCTGCATCATTGTATCGCCTCTTCATATCCTTGATTTTAGTATCATCAATGCTGCCGGGCCTTATGATTGCCGGAGTTATAAAAACAAGAAACTGCGACTGGGCCTGCTGATATTTTCTCGACTTAAACAACTCGCCTATAATAGGTATGCTCCCTAATAACGGAAACTTTGCAACACTTTTAAATCCTTTATCATTTAAAAGCTCTGACATAACCAGTGTCTCGCCCTGCGTGAGGTTTACAACTGTTTCTGTTTTTCTTGTAACAAAAGCAGGCAGGTTTATACCATTCGCAGAAACAGCATTGCTCATATCAACATCGCTTGTTTCTGCGTGTATCTTAAGACTGATATTATTAAATTCATCTGTTGCAGGCTCTATATTAAGTATCACACCAAACTCTTTCCAGTTTACATTTGTCTGACCAAAAGTTGATGTGGTTGGTATTGGAATTTCTCCGCCAGCTATAAAACTGGCCTTATCGCCGGAACGGCAAACAAGTACCGGATTACTCAAAACCCTGCCAAGGTTATTGGTAACCATCATATTAAAAATAAAGCCAAAATCTGAAAGTATCGAACCTTCTATTGAAAATGCGCTAATCTTGGGCTGATTTTCTATCGCAGGATAAGTTCCTTTGAATTCCGCTGACATAGGTATGGATTGCGGCCAGCCAATGCCGATGTTTTTTGCAAACCCTTTGTCAACCTCCATCATTTTGACATCGATCTGTACCATTTTATCGAGGCGCACATCGTTTTTTTTCACAAAATTGATCACCTGAGGATAAAGTGCGAGTACCTTTTCAACTTTATCATAATCATCAGCCCGTATTACCTGCCCCTCAAGCACAACTCTGTTACCTATTATATTAACATTCACGCCTTCCACAGCATGCAGCAATTCTTTTACATCAAAATCGATCAGTTTTATGTCCTCCGTAGTTATTCGTATAGTATAGTCTTGTTTCTTGCCCGATATCTGCCATACAGAAAGGTTTGTAACACCCCTTGAAATAGCGGTTACCATAAGCTGGTGGTTATTTATTACTTTTACACTTGCTATTGTCGCATCGCCAA
>JAJYJX010000021.1 GCA_021789095.1 bacterium | reverse complement strand
CTTTATTCTAAAACAACAGAGCTTAATCATCCTAATTTTGATAATTGGAATAAACTTTTTTATAATAATAAAGAAAAAATAATTGAACTTACTGATACTATAAAAAGAGAATCAGCAATATTAAGAGATATACTCAGTAAGAATATTCATTATTCTTTGAAATGGAGTATACGGATTTTATGGTTGCATGTTAAATATTATTTTAAAGGATAAATATATGACTGATCTTCCTCACATACGCACAGTAATGGACTTCATGCGGTACTTTAATACTGATGAGAAATGCCTTGCCTATATCATCGATCTTAAATTCGGTAAGGACGGATGGACGTGCCGGATATGCAATTACAACCAATATACATACTTACCTTCCCACGAGTCAGTAAGATGTAACCGCTGTGGACACGAGGAAAGCATTATATCAGAGACCATTATGAAAAACACCCATAAACCCCTTGCAGAATGGTTCTGGGCTATCTATACCATATCAACACAAAAAACAGGCATATCCGCTATGGAATTATACCGGCAGATGGATTTTGGTTCATATCAGACCGCATGGGCGTGGTTACAGAAATTAAGGCTTGGAATGGTATCAGAAGATGAAACAGACAAGCTGAAAGGCACAGTTGAGGTTGACGAAACCTATTTATACAGCGGAGACGAACAGGGACGCTCTTTAAAGGGCAATAAAGCTCTTGTAGTGGGTGCGGTAGAGGTTTATAAGGGATATGCTTCTGGAAGGGTATTTTTAAGGGAAATAAGCTCTGCCAGTGCCGCAAACCTTGAAAGCTTTGTAAAGGATCATATAGTAAAGGGATCAACAATTATAACGGATAGCTGGGGTGGTTACAATGGCTTAAAAAGATTTGGATATAACCACAAACCAGTAAGACTAAACATTCCAGAGGATGCAAGTAAACAGCTTCCTAAGATACATATTGTATTTTCAAATCTGAAAGCATGGATCACTGGTACACATAGGTTTGTATCGAAAAAGCATTTGCAGAACTATCTCAATGAGTTTACGGTACGGTTCGACAATAGACGGAATCCGATAGAGGTATTCAATGACGTGCTTAAACTTTTAATGTTTCAGAGGTCAAGAACCTATGAGGACTTTACAGAACCAGCACACCCTTATTATCCAAACCCTAAGCACATAAAAAAATACTACAAAGAAACACCTAAATCTAATTGGAAATATTTTTTAGGGTGGACTGCTATAATTGGCGGAACTTTAACTACTCTTTATGCAATCAAAAAGATAAGCGAACGAAAAAACAATGGAGGTACAAAATGATTTACGGTACACTAAAAAACATGATAACTTCCCAAATAAAGGGAGGATACTATGAACAAAAAAGAATTTTCAGAAAAAATAATAAGATGGATATGGGAGAGCCTTTTAAAGTCAATTATAGTTCCAATCATTTACTTATTATTGTTATGGTTGGTAAAGGAATTTAAACTTATGACTACAACTACTTTTATTCTAATAGCCATAGGTGGATTGTACGTTTTAATCGGATTTCTTTATGCTTACGATCATGAGAGAGATAAGCAAATAAATTCATTAGAACAAAATTTAAAGACCAGAATAACTGATTTAGATCAAGGCATGGTTATTCCTTTATATTATGCATTAAGCAATGCGAAAAATATTGTATTGCTAAATGATGATAGAAATAGAATGGAAGTCCATAAAGAGGAATATGTAAAGAAGTACGGACATTTATGATAAGAGATATTCTATGCCAACATCCCTAAGTAGTATAAACATCAGGTGGGTAAATGTGGATAGGCGTTAATATAATACTGTGTTTATTCAAGCATAGCTACGGCCTGTTCTATCCTCTCGAGTCCCTTTTTTATAGTTTCAAGAGACGTTGCGTATGAAAGCCTCATATTATCCTTTGTTCCAAACGGGGCACCCGGGACAACAGCAACCTTCGCTTGCTCCAGCAGGAAATCCGCAAAATCAAAAGAATCCTTTATCACTTTGCCTTTAAACTTTTTGCCGTAAAGTTCGCTGATATTCGGGAATGCGTAAAATGCACCTTTCGGTGTAATACAGCTGATCCCTTTTATCCTGTTCAGTCCTTCAACAATAAATTTTCTCCTGTTGTCAAACTCGGCGACCATCTTAGAAACAGATTCCTGAGGACCTCTTAATGCCTCTACGCTTGCTTTCATTGCTATTGATGTAGGGTTGGATGTGCTCTGGCTCTGGATGTTTTTCATGCCGCTTATTATTTCCTTTGGTCCTGCAGTAAACCCGATCCTCCAGCCAGTCATTGCATATGTTTTTGACACGCCATGAACAACCAGCGTTCTCGATTTCATGTCCTTAGCCTGGGCTATTGTGAAAAATTTTTCTCCATCATATATAAGCTTCTCGTATATATCATCGGTCACGACAAACATATTATGCTTTTTTACGACCTCGGCTATCTCTTCCAGGATCTCTTGGGGGTATACAGCGCCAGAAGGATTTCCGGGGCTGTTTATCAGCAGTATCTTTGTCTTTTTTGTTATGGCTTTTTGAACTGCTTCCGGCTTTAATGCAAAGTTATCCTTTTCCTTTGTCTTTACAAACACCGGTTTTGCACCTGCAACACCAAACATTTCAGGATAAGATACCCAGTAAGGAGTTGGTATTATAACCTCGTCGCCCGGATTTATCATTGCAAGCGCTATATTAAACAAAGCGTGTTTTGCACCAACTGAAATTATTATCTCATTCCTTGCATACTCAAGACCATTATCTCGTTTGAATTTTTCTATAACAGCATCCTTAAGTTCCGGAATACCGTCAACAGGCATATACTTTGTAAAGCCCTTGTTTATCGCATCAATTGCGGCCTGTTTGATATTTTCAGGAGTGTCGAAATCCGGTTCGCCTGCCCCGAAACCAACAACATCAACGCCCTGCGCCTTTAACTCTTTTGCCTTGGTATCAATAGCCAGTGTGGCTGACGGCTTGATAGCTTTGGCCCTTTTAGATAACATAAGATCCTCCTTTTACTTTTATTATTCCATGAAACATCATTCCCATGATACTATATCGCTTTTTCTTTCTTTGAGCCGTTCGTTGAACAGCTTTACAACCACATCGGGTACAAGGTCCTTCACAGGCCCCCCGAGCAAAAGTATCTCCTTGATTATACTAGAACTCAAAAAGGAATATTTTCCCTCTGTCATCATAAAAACAGTTTCAATATTACCGCTCATCTTTTTATTAGCCAGAGACATTTGAAGTTCAAATTCGAAATCAGCAACAGTTCTTAATCCTCTTAATATTATTTTTGCATTCCTGGATTGAAGATAATCAACAAGCAAACCCTTAAAGGTTTCTACAACCACCCTCTTTTCATCCTTGAAGGTCTCCTGAACCATGCTAACCCGTTCTTCTAATGAAAAGAACGACTTTTTACCTGACTGATTGTAAGAGATCGCAATGATAATACTGTCGAAAATCTTGAGGCCCCTATCAATAATGTTTATATGTCCATAGGTAATCGGATCAAACGAGCCTGGATATACGGCTATACCTGGCATTTTAATTTCTCCTTACAACAGTAAGGCATGTATCTCCATACCCGTATGTTTTAAAATGAAAGCCTGAAACAATCTTACCCATTACGTCCTTCATTGACCTGTCATGTTCTACGCCCACTATAAACATAGTATTCATTATTCTGCTTTCAACCAGCAGGGGAAGAATATCTTCATATGCCTCTGTGTTCTCATAGGGAGGATCAATATAAGCTATGTCGACTCTGGCATTAGCCTCTTTTATCTTTTCTATCGCCCTGTTTACATCCATCCTGATAACCCTGTATAGATTATTGTCTAACAAATTATCTTTTATTAAGGCAAGGTTTTTTAATAATAATGTGGATGCGTCCCTTGAGCTCTCTACAAAATAGACCATGCCTGCGCCCCGGCTTAACGCCTCTATACCAATTGCACCTGTGCCGGCATACAGATCGAGAAAACAGCTGCCCTGGATGTACTGCCCTATAATGTCGAAAAAAGCCTCTCTTATCTTTGCAAGTGTCGGCCTTACAGCATCGTTAGCAGGGGTTTTAAGCTTCCTGCCTTTAAATCTGCCCCCTATTATTTTCATAGGACATTTTTATTAAAAAAATACTGTAGGGGGCGTATTGGAATACGCCCCCTACAAAAATCCTCTCTCCAATCCACGTCTTTCCCAGAATCTATGTACTGAATACCTAAAAAATCCGGATTATCTATTCTGCTGTCATTGCAACATAGATATTTGCATTGCCTCTGGTTATAAGCAGGGACACCATCTCACCCTTCTTAACAGAAGATACAATCTTGTCATAATCTGAGGTATTGCTAACCTCTTTCTGGTTTACCTGTCTTATAACATCGCCCTTTTGTATGCCAGCCATATCTGCAGGGCTTCCTTCGGCAATATTCGTTACAATAACACCTGTATTTGTATCCGGCCCATATTCCTTCTTCATATCAGGGGTTATGTTGCCAACACTCAAACCGATCTTTTTCTCGCTTACTTTCTCAGATTTTTGTTGAGGCTCAACCGATGCTTCCACCTTTGAAGGCAGTTCGCCTATTGTCACTTTAAATGTCTTTTCTTTACCCTTTCTGAGGACTTTCACATTAACCTTGCTGCCAACAGGCGTATTGGATACAATCCATGGAAGGGCATCAGCACTAACAACATCCTTCCCGTCGAAATCCACTATAACATCACCCTCTTTTATGCCAGCCTTGAACGCAGGACCGTCCTTGACAATCTTTGTAACGATTGCACCTTTCTGATCTCTTTTAAGATGGAAAGACTCGGCAAGATCAGGAGAAATGTTCTGTATGTAAACTCCCAGCCAGCCCCTGATCACCTTGCCGTGCTCGATTAACTGGGGGATGATTGTTTTTGCTACATTTATAGGTATTGCAAATCCAATACCCTGTCCTATACTTGGGGCAATTATAGCTGTGCTTATGCCTATAACCTCTCCGTTAAGGTTGAACACCGGACCTCCGCTGTTGCCCCTGTTTATAGCAGCATCTGTCTGAAGGAACTGGTCGTAATTGCCTGAATTAAGCCTCCTGCCCTCTGCACTGATTATACCTGCTGTTACCGTATGATCCAATCCGAATGGATTGCCAATAACAACAACCCAGTCACCAACCTGTACCTTTGATGAATCACCAAGGTACGCAACATCAAGAGGTTTTTTTGCCGTGATCTTCAGAAGGGCGAGGTCCGTTTGCGGATCAGCACCTATAACCTTTGCTGTATACTGGTCACCATTGTCGGTTATAACCTTAATATCGGTCATACCGGCTATTACATGGTTGTTTGTAAGTATGTAACCATCCTTGTTTATGATAAATCCGGAGCCAAGTGCATGTTCCTTGTATTCCTGCGGTCCCTGAGGTCCCATAAACTGTTCAAAGAAATGCGGTCCGAAAAACTGTCTGAACTGTTCGCCCATAGGACCAAACTGCTGCATAGGAGAATTGGCCTTAACAATCTTTGTTGTTGATATGTTTACAACCGCGTTCTTGACCCTATTAACAAGCGGAGCAAAAGACGCGGGCACATAACCCTGCGGAGATTCAGTATCCTTTGACTGGCTGTCCGCAGGCTTTTCGCTCCATATTTTTGTTTCCGTTGCATTGGTGGATGTTGTAATATTCATCCTCGCAGCAAGGATCAAACCTGCCACAACGGATGCTATCACAATAACACCTATGCCTAATATTGTATAACCTTTCTTTCTCATAACTTTCCTCCTTACTTCTTGCCTTCCTGTACCATGACATACCTCATTCTGAGGTCAAAAAGTACATTATCAAGCATCATTGCTTCTTCATTTGTGAGGTTTCCCACAGTTTTTTCCTTTAAAAGTTCCAAAACCTCTATAGTTTGCTTTGCAGCATTCAAATCTTTCCGCACGATATTAGTCTGCGGGTCAGCTACTGCACCAAGCTGAATAAGGGTTGTCCCTGCAAGGGAATTTACAAGATCTATGAAGTTTATCTTGAAGCCGGCATCTCTGCCGGGGTACGCGGTCTTTGCTTCATGTATTACACCGCCGGTGTCTTCATCTGCACCATCGTGCCTCTCCTCCTTGTTTTCCCCTGTATCCTTCTCGCCGCCCTCTTCATCAAGCTTAAACCGTCTTTTATCGGTTACTTTAACGTCATCGTCGTTTTCTGGCATAATACACCTTACCCCCTATTGATAGATCTTACTTGCGTATGTTTCAAGTGCATTAACATCAACAGCGTTTAAAACCGCCAACCGTGGATCTATCGAAGTCTTCGCATAAACAGTATTACCGTTTTTGTTGCCTATAGACACAGTGGTCATGGTTGGCCGGGTTGTACCGGTAACTGTAAATGTAATTGCTGATCTCTTGAATAAACCTGTATTATCAACAAACTTTGCTGCATTTAATGATGCCAGCTTATCAAGGAATTTATCAATATATGTTGAATTCGTAAACCTCGAACCGTTTTTATACCATTCGTTGTACGATTTCCTGTTCAGTATGACTGTTCTGCCGTTTTTTGTAATCATTATTGAGGAAACAGCCCATTTATCCTGTATCAACAATCTGTTATCTATTGCCGCATGAACAGGGTTATTGAATATAGCAAGTTCATCTTTTTTTATTATATAAACAGGCCCTTGGCCTGAAACACTTGCATATACCTTACCCTGACCTGTATTTTTACCTATTTTAATACTATTATGCCTGTTATCCATGAATACTATGCTAATAACTTCTGACGGCTTTTCAAGCCCCATGCTTTTGACATCAGATGGATTGTCAATAATATTGACCGCGGACAGGCTGTGAAGTTTGGAAAGCATGTTGTCCATTATCGACGGTTGAATCCTGTCGTAAGACGGCTTTGTAAAAGCCCAAACATTATGACTCTCTCTAAGGGTATAAACAGGTCTTGAATCTTTTGTAATTGATATTGCCGTTATGCTGTCGGCTGAAAGCGATAAAATATTTTTGTCCCGCAGTTGAAACAGGTCATCATCGAGCTTGTTTTTGAACCAGCCTGCTATCGTAAAAATGCCTTTATGCCCGTTGTCCGCCCTCGCGTAATAGTACTGTCCAACAGGGGTTGTTGTACCTATTTCAAGCCTGTATACCTGATTGGAGGATGATGTTACAGTCGCTGTTATTGAAGCGGGGCTTAATCCGAAAGCCGACAGCGAGCCCTTGCCGATTTCGTTTTCATAGTTGAGCGATTTGATGCCGTCTACTATGGCATAAGCCGTAGCATTATCAGCATTGGTATGAACGGGAGATGTTATTTCCCATTTACCCGGCCCGCTCTGCTGTAAAACAAAATCGCCGTGTGCATTCCGGATCTCCACGTTGTTAACATTGCCTATATCCGTATTGAACACGCGTTTCTCCGTAATCTTCTCTCCGGCAATACGCTTATTCCGCGGGTTTATAACAAATACAGCCACTATGATTGCAGCAGCAAGAACCGCCGTGAGATACACCGTTAGCTTGATGTTCATTCACCCTCCTATAGCCTTTTCATCCTGATATAGGCAAGTATGCCTCCGAAAAACAGCAGAACAGGTATTAATACGACCGTCAAATAGAAGATCATATTGCCCTGGGCAGCTGTCAGGAACATCTGCTGATTGTTTTCTTTTTTAGGCCTTATCGTAATAAGATTCTCCTCTTTTGCAAGCCAGCTTACGGTATTCATAACAAGGTCCTTGTCGAACAGTGCGCTTAGATATTTGTTTGCTGCTATCAGGGACGTTCCGAATACTGCTATGCGTGCAGTCTTTTTTTCTGTTTTTATAGTACCAGCTACAACCACACTTACGGGACCTTTGATATCATTCGACCCGAATTTTGCCGTACCTTTGGAGAAAAGGGCATTGAGATCGGTATCAGCCCAGCTCGTATCGCTCGTTTTAGCGATCGGGATAATACTTATACCAGGTTTGCCCGTGTTTACCACCCCGACTGTTCTTACAAGCGGGAATATTGTTGTACCTTTAAAATCTCTGGTTATTCCGCTTCCCCTGCTGTAGCTTGTGACTATGGGTTCTATCCCGATCCCTGGTCCCTGGAACAGCCTTACAACCTGATCAAGAACAACGTTATTGCCTGTATCAATCCCGTATTTTGAAAGAAATTCCGGTATACCCGTGTTTGTACGTGGGTCTGTCATTATGAACAGATACCCTCCGTTTTCAAGATAGGACTTTAATGTATCCAGTTCGGAAGACAGGAACGGTTTAACGGCACCTGCATCCATAACAATTGTACACACCGTCGGCACAGATGAAACAGATGACAGCAGAAGGTTTTCGACCCTATAATCCTGATCAATAAGCGCCTGTTTGAAATCACCGTAGCCGTACTCCCCTGTTTTATCGGTCAGGTCCCTTTCTCCATGGCCCGTTATGTAACATATAGTTATAACCCTGCTTCTTTGCAGCTTGATTATTGCATTTGTTATTCCATTTTCATCCGCCTGTTTTGTTTTTATCGTTTTATCACCGTACTGCAGCACAACAACTCCATTTGTGTCTATGCCGTAGCTCTTTGCAAGGGTAGGCTCCTTGTCCGGGTCCACAACCTCATATTGAACTTTCCTGCTGATATAGGCATATTCGGAGAGCAGACTCCTTATGTCGGAATCCGTGCCTTCCTGAAAAAATGCTGTGATCTTCAGTCTGTGCCGGAGCTGTTTTAAAACCTCTGCTGTCTCATTGGAAGGGGTAAATTGCCTGTTTGATGTTAGATCCCATCTTTTGTAATAGCTTGATGATACATAATTTGCCACTGCTATCAGTCCAAGAATAACCATGAGAAGAAAAACCATGTTTGCACCGTAAAATAACTGCCTGCGTTTTAATGACTCCTTCAGCTCGCGCCTGTGAATAAAAGACCATACCGCGAGAGACAGGAAACCAGCTGCAGAAAATGCTATTGCCCATGCATTCCATGACGCAACAAGGTATGCGAACAGACCGATTATAAGGAACAATATACCTGCAATCCATACCGCAGTTTTCATAGGACTACCTCCATCTCTCGGATTCTAAAACCCGGTGTGTTAAGAACAGGAAAAAGAACGTAAAGCTCAGATAGTATACAATGTCCCTTGTGTCCACAATCCCCTTTAAAAGATTCTGGAAGTGCTCATCTACAAGGGACATATATCTAAGGAATGAAGAAAGCTCCGGGTTGGTTCCGTGTGAGACCCATCCCACTGCCCAGAACGCAAGCAGGATGCCGAAGGTAATAACAGCAGCCACTATCTGGTTCTCGGTTATACTTGAAGCAAACATGCCTACGGAGATCATTGAGGCACCTATAAGAAACATCCCGATATAGGTTGTTATCAATATGCCTTTATCCACTGATGCATAAGATATTAGAATGAGAGGGATCGTCAGTGTAAAAAACAGCATCGCAGAAAATACAAGACACGCCGAGATAAACTTGCCAAGGACAATTTCGGTAAGCGTAACAGGTGATGTCATGATAAGCTCTTTTGTGCCGTTCTTTTTCTCCTCTGCATAAGACCTCATCGTAATGACAGGTACAAGCAGCAACAGTATCACCCCAAGGTTAGCATATAGGGGCTTTACAATGAAATCACTTATGTTCAGCGAACTTATATAACTCTGGTATCTCATAAACTGAAGACTCAGGAAGTTGTAAAGCTGTATCCTTACATAGAAAAAATACCCTGTTAATAGGGCAAAGATGGCAAGTATCACATAGGCAACAGGTGATTCAAAGTATGATACGAGTTCCCTTTTAACAATCGACCATAATTTCCAGGTATTCATTGTACGCCTCCCCTGTCCCGAGAGAGCAGCCTTATGTAAACATCTTCCAGACTTGCTGTTTCTGACGAGAATTCCTTAATCCCGTATCCTGCCTTAAAGATTGCGTCTGTTATCACCTCGGGGTTTTTAAAACCGCTGTCAGTCATGATCTCGAATCCATTACCCTGTCTTTGTACGTCCTTTATACCGGAAACAGACTTTAACAGGTCCACAACCCTGTCATCCGCCCCGGCCGTAATAAGCCTGTAAGACTTCTCTTTGTAAAAATTGCCTGAAAGCATATTGTAGTCCCCGCCTGTCAGGAGCCTGCCGTCATTGATCACGATCACCCTGTTGCATATCACAGCAACCTCGGGAAGAATGTGGGTGCTCAGAATGATTGTGTGATCCTTACCAAGTTCCCTGATTAAATTTCTTATTTCTATGATCTGTTCCGGATCGAGCCCTACCGTTGGTTCATCCAGTATGAGTATAGGAGGATCACTCAACAGTGACTGGGCAATACCGACCCTCTGTCTGTATCCCCTTGAAAGATTGCCAATGATCCTGTGCTTAACCCTGTCAATATTCGTCTGTTTTATTGCATGTTCTACAGCAGAAGCAACAGCAGTGCCCGTCAGTCCTTTCACACCAGCCATGAATCTCAGATATCCCAGTACCGTCATTTCGGGATATGCGGGCGCAAGCTCGGGAAGATAACCGATAACACCTTTTACTTTTACAGGCTCTTTTTTAATATCATGACCGTTCACTATAACATCGCCGGATGACGGGGAGATATAGCCGGTTATGATGCGCATTGTCGTTGTTTTGCCGGCACCGTTTGGGCCTAGAAATCCCAGTACTTCGCCCTTTTCCACCTTAAACGAGACGTTGTTAAGAACCGTCCGCTCGCCATATTTTTTTGTGATATTTTTTAACTCAATCATAAAATACACCCCTTTTCTGAGCTGGAATAAATTTAAAAAGGTATGTTCGGAAGATCTTGAATGTGTTTAAGTTATTATGGATGCCAGTGTTTGCTGGGAAGATATATTCTCAAAATCGACCTTCACATCTATTTCACCGCTGTTTATGTAAACCGTAAACTTATTGCCCTTATGCCAGTTAAAGGTCAAAGGAATCTTAACGAGCTGATCTATCGTTCTCTTCAACAGCCTTGCTCCATATTTCTGGCTGTATCCATTGGTCACAACATGATCGAGTGCCTCTTCTGTGACAACGAGCTGTTTGCCCTGCTTTTCCATCTGTTTGGCGGTCTGACCTATGTACTTGCGCGCGATCTCTTTAACGGTCTCATACTTCAGTGGATTAAATACGATTATCTCATCAATCCTGTTGAGAAATTCCGGAGAGAATACTCTCTCTGCTTCCGCAATAACGGACTTGCGCATTGTATCAATACCCTGCTGGACGTCGTTTAAAAATCCGAGCGGCTGCATAAACTTCTTGAACTGGTCAGCCCCGAGATTGCTTGTCATTATTATGACAGCATCGCTGAAGTATACCTTCTTGCCCCTTCCGTCTGTAAGCCAGCCCTCATCAAAAACCTGCAGCAGCAGGTTGTGGACAAAGCTGTTTGCTTTCTCTATCTCATCAAGCAGTACAACCGATGAAGGATTGTCCCTTATCATATTGGTAAGTGTTCCGCCCCTTTCAGAGCCTACGATCCCCCGAGGCATACCTATAAGTTTGTCAATAGCTATAGAGGAATCGCCATACTCCGACATATCAATGCGTATTATTTTGTTTTCATCGTCATAGAAGAATTCAGCAAGTGCCTTTGCAAGCTCTGTCTTGCCAACGCCGGTCGGACCAAGGAACAGCAACACACCGTCGGGCCGGTTAAAGTTTTCTTTCAAGGGGCCCTTGTTCAGCCTTATACGGTTTGTCACCCTTTTGATCGCATCTTCCTGTCCTATAACCCTCTTTGAGAGAATGCTGTCTATATTAAGGAACCTCTGGTCTGTGTCCCTGAATACCATGTCCATAGGTATCTGGGATTCCTGGGCAATAACCTCTTTGACTGTATCTACACCTACTACTTCCTCGTTATTTATCTCTGTTTTTACCGATGAGGTATCCAGCCAGCCTATGACCTTGTCCGGCAACCTTACGGATCTGTTGTACCTCTGGCTCATTTCAATCGCCGTATCAATAACCTCCGGCGGTATAGTCACACCGTACAGTTTTTCCAGCCTGGGACTGACGCCTTCAACTATTGTACGTGCCTCGGATATTGACGGCTCTTTTACATGGACGAGCCTGAACCTTCTTGCAAGAGCCTCATCCTCCGCTATAAACTCCTTGTATTCGGTATACGTTGTTGCACCTATCATCTGAACCTCGCCCCTTGCAAGGCTTGACTTGAATATGTTGGCAGCATCACTCGGGACTCCCATTGCAGAACCTGCACCAACAAGGCTGTGCGCCTCATCAACAAACAATATGATATTCTGTTTTTCTTTAAGCTCTTTAATTATGCGCTCAATCCTGTCCTCGAACATACCCCTGAACATCGTGCCTGCAACAACCGTATTCATCTGAAGATTGACGACCTGCTTTTCCTGCAGCCTCAAAGGCACCCTGTCCGGCTCCAGCTCTATAAGTCTTGCGAGGCCCTCGACAATGGCTGTCTTCCCCACTCCTGCTTCCCCTACGATCATGACAGAATTGCTGCGTTCTTTATGGGACAGAATTTCCATGATCTGGTTCAATTCATGCTCCCTTCCTATCAACGGCGGCAGCTTATCCATCCTCGCAAGCCTGTTGAGGTTTGTGCCGAACTGCTTGAGGTAAGGCGGAAGCTCGTACTTCTTTTTCAGTTCTTTTTCCTTCTCCTCTCGCTTTTTTACCTGCCTCTCTATCTCTATGATTACCGTCCTCGGGTCATAGCCGAACCCTCTCAAAAGCTGGACAGGATAGCAGTGCCCTTCTTCGAACATCGCCTGCAGTACGTCAACAGGCATAACCACCTGTTTGCCCTCCCGGCGGACGTTCTCCCATGCGATCTGTAAAACAGCGGTCGCATCAGGCAAAAATTTGACACCCCGTGTTACAAAGTATTTTGAATTGTTGAGGTGCTCTTTTAAAAGATCCTCAATGAGCTTCCTTTCAATGCCGAGCGCATTGGTAAGATCGCTGTAGAATTCTTTCTCAATGGTTATGAATGCCAGGAACATGTGCTCCACTCCTACATAGAACTGCTGGCGTTTCTTGGATTCGTCTATTGCCAGGTTGATCATGGCTTGCGTGCGCTCTGAAAGTCTGTCTTTATAGTTGGTTAAATCAAACATCTATTCCCTCTATTGTTATCTATTATACATCATTTTTTCAAGTCTATCAATCCTTGCCTCTATCGGCGGATGAGTGCTGAAAAGTGATGCTATGCCCTTGCCGAGGAAAGGGGCTACTATGAACATGTGCGCTGTGGACGGGTTGGTATTCATCGGTATCCTGTGATTGGCGTACTCCAGTTTTTTTAAAGCCGAGATCAGTCCATTGGGATTTCCGGTCAGACCTGCACTGCCTTCATCCGCATAAAACTCTCTTGACCTGGATATCGCAAGCTGGATGATGCTCGCCGCTACAGGGGCAAGTATTGCAAAAAACAGCATTACAAATATATTGTTGTTCCTGTCCCTATCATTTAATCCTCCGAACATGCCTGCAAACATAGCCATCCTTGCAAGGAGGATAATCGCTCCTGCTATCGTGGCCGATATGCTGCTGATAAGGATGTCCCTGTGTCTGACATGTGAAAGTTCATGCCCGAGAACACCTTCGATCTCTTCATCGTTCAGCATATCAAGCAGTCCTTCTGTAACAGCGATCGCGGAATGTTCCGGGTTCCTGCCCGTTGCGAATGCGTTCGGTGTCTTGTTCGGTATCAGATAAACCCTCGGCATGGGCAGGCCTGCCTTTGTCGTGAGTTTCCTGATTATGAGAAACAGTCGCGGTGCATCGGATTCCGAAAGTTCTTTTGCCCGGTAAATGCCCAGTACAATTTTATCGGAAAACCAGTAGCTGAAAAAGTTCATAGCCACTGCAATGGCGAACGCTATGATCATACCGTTCTCACCGCCAAGAGCTCCACCTATAACTATTAAAAGTCCCGTTAGTGTGCCGAGCAGCAAAACGGTTTTCAATTGATTCATGTTTGGATCTCCTTCTAATTTCTCTATCAAATTTTAAAACCAAATATTGTGGAAGTCAATAGACGGGGTTTTCTATGGCAGTGGTAAAAAGGTTGTGATAAGGGATAATCATGAAAGCAATGATACTCGCGGCGGGATTTGGGACAAGGCTGAAACCCATCACTGAAAGCATTCCAAAACCTCTTGTTGAAATAAACGGAAAACCCGTCATTGAATACACGCTCGATGCACTGAAAAAAGCAGGGGTTAAAAGCGTTGTCATAAATCTTCACCACCTTGGAGCCTTGATCGAGGACAGGCTTGGCGATGGTTCGGCGTATGGATTGGACATACGCTACTCGCACGAACCCGTTATCAAAGGCACGGCCGGAGCTTTGCTGTGGGCACGGCACATGCTCGATGAACCGTTTTATCTCATAAACGGCGACATCCTGTTCGACATCGACCTTGCCATACTCCCGCAGCGTATGCATACGAAGAACGCAGACGCTCTTATGGTATTGTATAAAGCAACGCCGCAGGACATGAACATCGCCAATATCTATCTCGACGGACAGGCATACGTAAAGAGTCTTTTTACACCTTTCCCTGATACCACCCCCTATATCTTTACAGGCATCCAGATCTTAAAGCCTGAGGCAATCAGTTATATCCCCGGAAACCTGCATCAGCCCTCAACAACCATGCACCTGTATCCGGAAATGCTCAGGAGCAAGAGGCTCATCGCGGGATACGTGCACAGCGGGCTGTGGATTGACATCGGCAGTTCGGATAGATTAGAACTTGCAAGAAGGTTCTTTAAAGAATGAACTCAAGTTCAAGTTTCTTATTGGATATAGCCGGTGTAAACATACTGATCGAAGCTGATAAGCGCGCATTGTTTCATGCCCTAAAGGCATTTTTTGCCGGGTACAAGACCCGTGATATAAAAGCACCGCAGGCCGCTCCACAGCATCATATCCATGTAAAACTTTACGTTTCCCGGAAGATACGTTTACGGTATGACAAAAGCGTCCCTCTCCTGTTTACGTATGGAATAATAAAGGGGTACGCCCTGGACAACGACACCTTGCTCCTGTGCGATCAAAAAACATCGATGATCATCAACACAAAAGAGAGAAAAGCCGTTGTTTTTGTCGATCGTGCAACGTTGGGAAAATACCCGGAACTTGTATCCATCTTCCTGGCATTGGCCTTGATAGAGCTCCTCAGGTATCATAACCTCTACTATCTCCATGCCGGAGCTGTTACGGACAACAGGCATTCGATCCTGCTGTGCGGCATGAGCATGTCGGGCAAAACAACACTGACACTCGGGCTCGCGTTGAACGGCTATACCCTGTGCTCCGACGACGCCGTTCTGCTGGCCCGGCGCAGGAAAAAGCTTACGGCCATCGGGTTTAAAAGAAATATACACGCAACCAGAAACACCGTACTCCATTACAGGCATTTGCTGAACGATGTACAATTGCCGAAACCGCCGTCCAGAAAATCGTTAATACCCTATACTCATTTCAAAACAGTTGATTCCGTAATACCGGACAGTATACTTTTTATCGAACTCGGCAAAAAACAGAAAACCGAGATGACCCCCCTGAGCAAAACACAGGCAATGTCGCTGCTCATACCGCAGTCGTTAAGTATGGTCTTTTTTAACAAATTGTATGTAGACAGGCACATACAAACGTTGAAGATGCTTCTCAACCAGGCCGGGGCGTACCGGTGTGTGTGCGGCAGGGACCTTTTGAAAGATCCCCTGATTGTGATAGACTTATTGCATAAGGCAAAAGGAGATAAGAATGTCGTTCTATGAGATGAGTTTCGAGCTTACGAACAAGTGCAACCTGAGCTGCCTGCACTGCCTCAGGGACAAGGCGGACATGAGAAGCTATATACCCGTCGAGCTGTTTGACAGCATACTCAAGCAGGCAAAATCGTACAACCTGCAACATATTGCATTTACAGGTGGTGAGCCTACGCTCCACCCGCATTTCAGCAGGATTATAGATACAGTCGTGAAGTATGGATATACGTACCACTTTGTAACAAATGCATGGAATTTCCTTGCCGTATGGAAAATACTTAACGATCCCCGTTTCCCAGGCAGGCTTAGCAAGCTTTCCGGTGTTTCCATTTCCCTTGATGGTGCAACGGAAAAAACGCATGACTACATAAGGGGCAAGGGTTCGTTCAAAAAGATAATGCAGGCAATCAGCATACTTAAGATAAAAGGCATCGATATAAGTGTACAGATCACCATCAACAAAAAGAATTTTCACGAAATAGAACAGATGGCAATGCTTGCATCCGAACTTGGGCTAAAAAGGCTGTTCTATGCGCACCTTGAGCCTACCGACCGTGCCTACGAACAAGACCTTGTGCTGAGCCCACAGCAGTACCGGGAAGCCGAGCAAAGGGTGGAAAGGCTGAAATCAGTTATGAAGATCGAGATAAACTTCTCACTGGGACACCATGAGCCGCTCATGTTCTTCCAGTGCAGGGCGCTTACAATGTATTCACCGAATGTTGACTACAAAGGCAGGCTTACATTCTGCTGCCAGCTTTCAGGCTATACTGATGCGCCGGAGCAGGAACTCGATACCGTGGCAGACCTTAACACGGTAAACCTGTACGACGCCCATAAGATGTGGGCAGACATGATACACAAATTCAATATTGACAAGATAGAGTTCATAAAGAGCGGCGGCGCCACGGATCTCGATTACTTTCCGTGTTTTTACTGTTCAAAATACTTTAACAAGATCGACTGGATCCAGAAATACAAGGATGACCCATGGGCAAAGGACTACATTAAAACAAAACACAGGCATGCAGAGAAAAAACATATCTCCGGGAAAAAAGACCGGTAGGAATTGAAAACGGCATGCATCCCTGTTATTTATTACATGTAATAACAAAGGAGATGACATGAAAACATGTTTTACAGCTTTTATAAGTCTTTTATTGTTCAGTGGTGTTGCATATGCGGAAGTTTCCTTTACAGGGCAAAGCGGCTCAATCAACGTACCCACGGCGTTCATAAAAAAAGGCGGTGCGAATATCGCACTATACAACACGTATTCGTCCCAGAAAAACATGCTTGGAGCCGGAAGCAAACTCGAGAATGATACCGTTTACGGCGCAATTTCTTATGCACCGCTCGAATACCTTGAAGTATCTCTCGGCTCAACGAACTCTTCAAGCGATGTAAATTCCCAGAATCTTCACTATTCAGGTGATCTCAGAATAGGCATAAAGGGGAGCCGGGAATTCATGCCCCACCTGAGCATCGGCGCACTTGCGGAAGCGCTGCTGTACAGCAAGGTCACCAACAGCGGCAACAGTGCAGGATACAATGGTCATGCAACGGGCTATACGCTCAGTTTGCTTGCATCCTATGATATGAGCAATTCAGGCCTGTCTTTCCCGATGATTGCAAACCTGCGTATTGGATACCTGTGGGACAACACGCAGCATCTCATACCATCGAATGACAACAACCTGCTGCCGCCTGTCGGTAAATATGCAATGGGCATAAGGGGCGACAACCTCACGCTTATGGGCATATCCGTCCTGTTCCCGCTGCCAAAATACTACATAGAACCCATGATCGAATTTACGTCGCAGTTTGCAGGCAAGTACAGTTCGTATGCATTGACAGACCCGTCATACAGCAGCGTAACATTTTCAGAGAACCCCATGTATATTACGCCGGGCATACTCTTTTTCACACCTGTGAAGGGGCTGAGGATTGCAGCAGCCGTTGAGCTTTCATTATCAAAAAAGCTTAGCCAGTCAACAGGCGGCCCTGCTTATATCACCCCTCAGGCCGTATGGGTTGTAGGGTTGAGCTATAGTTTTATTTAATCGACCGTTTCCCGGTATTACCGTGGCAAGGCCGAAGGCGGTAAAGGTTTAACGCCGGCTACTTCCGGGTTCAGGCTTATCAATGCGGTTTTCATAAACGCCACAAGGGCTTTTGTCTCTTCCGGCGATAAGCCGAGGGGTGTGATCAACGGGTCCAGTCCGGGGTTCTTCATCCCTCCCTTGTTGTAAAAATCGACCACTGATTCAAGGGTTTTTTCCGAGCCGTCATGCATGTAAGGCGGACGCAAAGCAACGTCCCTTAATGTCGGCGTCTTGAATGCGCCCATGTCTCGTGGATCGTGGGTTACAGCATACCTGCCTGTGTCAGCCGATGCACCGGCTTTCCCAGCACCGAGATTATGGAACTTCCCGTCGCTTAATGCCTGGCCTGAATGACACACAGCGCAGCGCCCCTTGCCGTTAAAAACGGCCAGGCCTTCCTTTTCAAGGGGTGTGAGCGCATTTTTGTTTCCGCTCAGATACCGGTCGTATCTGGAATCTGTTGTTACAACAGTACGCTCGAATGACGCTATTGCCTTTGCAACCTGATCGATTGTGATGGGGGTTGTTCCGAACACCTGCTTGAACTCCCTGACATAACCCGGGATACCGTTCAGTGTCTTCACCACATTATCAAGCGTATTGCCCATTTCAACCGGGTTCTGCATGGGACCTTCTGCCTGTTCCTCAAGGCTTGATGCCCTGCCGTCCCAGAACTGTAAAGGACTGTAAGCTGCATTTGAGACCGGTGGCGCTCTGCGGAGACCTTTTTGACCATGAATACCAGTACTTGTTGGGCCTATATCAGACCAGCCCATTGCCGGGTTATGGCACGTTGCACAGCTTATTGTGTTGTTCTTCGACAAACGCGTATCAAAGTATAGTTGTTTGCCAAGCAGTATCTTCCTGGATGATTGAGGGTTATCAACAGGAACAGGTACCGGCGGCAGGGTTCCAATCCTTTGAGGACCGAGTGATTGAACACTTACAAGCGTTATGGACTGACCGGCATTTTCACCCGCTATGAGACTCGATGGTATAAGCAAAAACAGAATCATAAGGATTAACAAAGGTTTTATATACTTCATGCAAACCTCCTTAATCTTAATTTATAGATATTATAAACAAGTGCTTTGCAGGTAGCAACAGTTTTGTACTCTAAGGTATTTTTACTCCCGTAGAT
>JAJYJX010000181.1 GCA_021789095.1 bacterium | reverse complement strand
TGCCATAGACAATCCTGTTAAAGGGGTGAAGTTTTTCAAGGAGACCATGGGATTACCACGGTTTCTATCTATGGAGGAATGTCAGCGGTTACTTTCTGCTTCTGAGAAACTTCAAGGTTGGAACAAGACTACGCCGTACCTTAAAGCTATTATTCTCACCGGACTTCATACAGGACTCAGGAAATCGAATATCATGGGTCTGAGATGGGACCAGGTGGATTTAAAAAACCGTCTCATTACGGTTCCGAGAACAAAGAACGGTGAGTTCCATAGCATACCTATTTCTGATACCTTACTGGAAGAGCTGCGTAAGCTTTTACGCCAGCGGCTTCAGGGCGCAGAGTGGGTGTTTGCTGCTCCGGGTAAAGAGGCACAACGGGATCTTCGCAAAGCATGGGAACGAGCGAAAAAAGAAGCTGGAATAGACAAACGGTTCCGCTTCCATGACCTCCGCCATACATTTGCGAGCCATAAGGTTATGGCGGGTGTGGACCTTCGTACCGTGCAGGTATTGATGGGGCACAAGGACATAACTATGACGCTACGCTACGCACACCTCTCTCCCCAACATTTGCATGACGCAATCAATAGCTTTCCGAAAGATGATGTGATAAAAAATGGGAAAGATTTGGCAGCAGGATGGCAGCAGCCAGTTAACGGCAAATAGGGCTGTTGTATAACATATTGAAAAATAGATATTGCGCCCGTAGCTCAGGGGATAGAGCGTCGGACTACGAATCCGCAGGTCGGGGGTTCAAATCCCCCCGGGCGCTTTTTGTTTTTCAATGAGTTAGCTGTTCTCATGTGATTCATCTTTTACCCCTATGGCTGTTTTTATGGCTGTTCCTGAGTGGTTTAAGCTGTTGATTGCTGTCCTTAAGTTGTCAGGTGCAAGGTGCGCATACCTTCTTGTCATGTCTCCAGTCTTGTGACCGAGAAGCTGTTGTACCCTGTAGAGGTCAACCCCGTTTTGGACTAACCAGCTTGCAAAGGTATGCCTTAAATCATGAAATCTGAAGTTTTCTATGCCTGATTCCCTGAGAGCCTGCCTGAACCATTTACCCACCTTGGATTCGTCTATTTTAGTGCCTTGGGAGCTATTGAACACATAAAAACTGCTGATGTGCCTTACCCTCTTTAGCTTGCTTAGTAGCTCCTTAACCTGCTCGTGCATTGGTAGTCCAAGCCTTTCTCCATTCTTGGTATGTTCCAGAGTAATTACACCCCTGTTAATGTCCACCTGCTGCCAGGTAAGGCTCAGTATGTTGTCCTTTCTCATGCCCGTGTATGCAGCTAAGAGCACTATTGGCTTCAATCTCTCGTTGCAGGAGTTGTACAGCCTGTCAAATTCCTCTGCCGTGAGATACCTTACTCTTTGTGCCGGAAGTTTCTCCATGCTAACCCTGATAAATGGATTCTCTTTGATCCATTCCCATGTCCTGATTGCAATGTTAAAAGAGTGTTTTGCAAATGCCAATTCTTTATTGATGCTCGAAGCTGATGCCCCTTCATTCCTGCGCATAACCTTGTAGCTGTTAACCTGATTGGCAGTGATTTGTGATAGAAGCTTGGTCCCGAACACGGGTAATAGGTGCTTCAAAGAGATCGTATCCCTCAGCATACTCTTGGGTGCTTTCTTTATTGCATACTCAGCCATATACTTAATAGTCATATCCCTGAATGTTTTCTTGTGGCTTTGATCCTGTTGAAAGTATCTGCCTTCCCTTATCTCTATTCTCGCTTTTGAATATATGTCCTCGGCTACTCGACGATTACTAACGCCGGTTGATCGTCTTACGCGTCGTCCATTGACATACATCGTGTAATACCAGACGTTCCCATACTTATACAGACCCATATTTTCACCTCCTCAATGGGTCCTTCTTTTCAGGATCCGGTTGCCTGCGGTTCTTCATATAGCTTATAACACCGGACGAGGCAATTTGATTTTCGGCCTGGTCAGGATCTGGCACAACCCGAGTGGCATTAACCCACGCTTCGATTTCAGAGGGCTTGAATTTGATGCTCTTGCCGACTTTGTAATACGGGATTTTTTTCTGACTGATCCAGAGGCGAATCGTTACAGGCGCCACACCAAGAATTTCAGAGGCTTGGCTGATGTTTAACAAATGTTCCAGGTTCCCTGCCGCATTACCGTTTTTGTCCATATACACTGCTCCCTGCTGTCTTTTTAATCATTTTGGGAACGAACACTATTGTGCTCTTCAATCCCACTGCAGGAGCCGTGTGGCAGATAACCTGACTGCAGAATCTACAAACTGTCTATTTCCCACTATTGGGAATTGGCAGTATCAAACTCTCTATTAATTGTATATCCGTATAAAATATCGTCAAGCTCTATATGCATATACAATGAATAAGCGGGCAGATGGCACTATGACCAGCTGCCCTTTGCTTATTTCGCGGAGTTTATTTCATCCGCTTTTTCCAATTCGTTAACAAAACATCTACCGTTGTGCCCGCCTGAAATGCATAGACGTTCAATTTCTCAATTGTTGCTGCTTCGAGCAAAACGTACTCGATTGCTCTACTGTCTACAGTGCCATCTTCGTTGAATATTTTGTCTAATGTTGTTGCGTTGAGGCTGCACAGCGCCTGATCAATCAATACATTTTCGTTAACCGTCGTATTGTTCCTGTTCATTGTCATTTTATCACCTCCTCATGTAAAGAGTCCCCGCAGCGGCAGGCCGCGGGGCATTATCTTACTCATTGTTGCCATCTATTGATGTATCAGCATGCTGTTCGAGCTCATGTTCTGCATAATACGTGCAAATTCGCAGGAGCGCTTCCGCGTCTTCATCAATGTGATTATGTTGCTTCGCATCTCGAACGATCTGCATAATCTTCTCAATGTCTGGACGAACAAACTTCATCTTCAGGGGAACTAAATCTTTGGCCCGTTCATTCCGAGCCTTTTTCCCTTTAAGTCCATGAGAATCTCCGTTCTTGATTTTCTCAATGGCCTTCTGTCTCTCATCCTCCGGCAGCTGCACCAGTTTGAGTGCTTGTTTCTGAGGTACGTCCTTCTCTTTCAGAAGCTGCAGTGTGCCTGAACAAAGTTCCGCTATCTGTAGATCTTGCTGTACCGTTCTCTGTGAGAGTCCGGACTTAAAGGCAGTATCTTCTGTAAACGGCGCAGACGATGCGCTGTTTTTTGAAGGTCGACCGCCCTTGGGCCTCACCACTTCGGGGAAAAGTTTGTCATAAATTTCCTTACGCCGTTTGAATGCTGTTGCACGTTCCGTGTAATGCAAATTCTTACGCATCAAGTTTTCATCTATCTCCACGAGCTCCTGATGCAATTCATCTCCCTCATATACGATCGCGGGTATCTTTTCCCGCTTCATAAATTCGTAGGCTGCCAACCTGTGATACCCTGCGACAAGCCGATATTTCCCGCTCTGCTTCTTGTCGGGTGAGACGATAATCTTGTTTAACAGCCCGATATCTCTAATACTGTTCGCTATCTCAGCGACCCTTTGCTCATCTGGCTTCGGTCTCTGCGGATCGATTAAAATATTATTTACAAAAATATTATGAATTTTCTTTGTCTTGCCATTTTTATTTTTGTTATGTTTGATTTTCGTCATTATATTCCGTCCTTCATTTAGAGTGCCAAATGTATGTTCGCATCGATGCTAATTTTAACACCGCCATGGTCTGAACATGTGTTTCAACGTATGTTCTAAAGCTGTTGTTCGCATATATACTCTCCTTTTCTATCGTCATGGCTCCAACATAACAGGCCACTTGCTGTACAGATATAGGAACTTGGTGGCAAAAACCTGTGTATAGTAACGCAGCTTGAGAC
>JAJYJX010000180.1 GCA_021789095.1 bacterium | reverse complement strand
TGCCGCGTATTCCCATGAGTTTGCTATACCGAACGCTCAGCAGGGACAGCTTTGCGCAAACTGCCATGGATCAGGTGTAAACGGTTATGGCCTGCAGACCGAGGTTCAGGGTCTGCTCAGTACGATAAACACGGCGATTCTCAGCGATGCGAGCAATGTCATCAACAATTCTACGCCGATTGTATACGCCGGATTACAGCCATTGACCCTGCCGGTAACCGTCACGGGAATCAGCGGCTACGGGACTGCGAATGTATCCTTGACAGACTCAGGAAGCCACACGCTGTCCATTGCAATCGACCAGATAACAACGACAACAGGGAAAGTGTTCCCCATAGACGGATCCAACATAACGTCAACGGTGGTTGTGAAGTCTCTGTGGAACTACTCGCTTGTGAATACTGAAGGCAGTAATGGTATTCACAACCCGACCTACGAGTTGACCATACTCAACAATACCCTCACGTGTCTAAACAACCCGGCGAGTGGGATCTGCCAGTAAAGAATAGATAAAGATCATTCAAGGGTGGTGCGCAAGCACCACCCTTACTTTAAAGATTGAACTTTTAGATTTCCCCTCCTCCGCTTTAAGCGGAGCAAATGCCCTCTTCCCCAGGGGGCATTTTTTATTCTTCTTATTCTCCCTTTCGAAAATGCTGGACATGCCTTGTACAGATGTTATAAATTGACAATAAAATCAAAATCAAAAAAGGAGGCTATTTATGAATAAAGGACCAAAGGATGCGGTTATAGTGGCGACTGTAAGGACGGCTTTGGGAAGGGCAAATAAAGGCAGTCTTATAAATGTAAGGGCAGACGACCTTGGAGCAATTGTTGTAAAAGAGGTCGTAAAAAGGACGCCGAAGCTTACTCCAAAAGAGATAGAAGATCTTGTTGTCGGATGCGCAATGACGGAAGGAGAGCAGGGACTTAATGTTGCAAGGGCCATAGGTATTCTTGCAGACCTTCCTGTCGAGGTGCCTGCTGCAACACTGAACAGGTTTTGTTCTTCAAGCCTTGAGGCAATCAACTTTATTGCGCTGCGAATAATGGCGGGATTCATAGATTCGGGTATAGGCGCGGGCATTGAAAGTATGACCCATATACCCATGGGCGGTTTAAACCCTGACAAGGCATTGAATGTCCCGCTTTTAAACGAGATCCAGGAAGGCAAGAAGCCGAATGTTTACATAACAATGGGTCAGACAGCAGAAAATGTCGCAGCCCAGTACAAGATCTCAAGGGAGGACCAGGACAAATTTTCCTATGACAGCCACATGAAAGCAGTAAAGGCCATAAAAGCCGGCTTGTTTAAAAAAGAGATCATCGGCGTGAACGCGCTCCAGGCAGATGGATCAACCAAGTTTTTTGATACGGACGAGTGTCCCCGGGAGAACACATCGCTTGAGAAGCTTGCGACACTTGTGCCTGCATTCTCGGAAACAGGCAGTGTGACAGCAGGCAATTCAAGTCCGCTCAATGACGGTGCTGCTGCAGTAATGATCATGTCCAGAGAAAAGGCCAAGACACTCGGCATAGAACCGCTTGCAACAATAAGAGCTATGGCGGTTGCCGGTGTGAAGCCGGAGTTCATGGGTATAGGCCCTATATATGCTGTCAGAAAATTACTCTCCAAGGCAAAGCTTTCGATAAAAGACATAGGTATTTTCGAGCTGAATGAGGCATTTGCTGCCCAGTCGCTCGCGGTTGTACGAGAGCTTGGAATACCGTCTGAGAAATTGAACCAGAGAGGGGGTGCAATAGCAATAGGGCATCCTCTGGGTGCAACAGGTGCACGGATCATGACTACACTCGTTAACCAGATGATCGATAACAACATAGAGCTTGGTATTGAAACGATGTGTGTTGGAGGCGGGCAGGGCGTTGCCACACTTGTTGAAAGAGGCTGATTTGCAACTCATGTAGCCGTTATCTGAGCTCAGTTGAGTTTTACAATTGCATATCGAAGGTTGTTTTGTAGGGGTTCAAAATTTTGAACCCCTATTGCATATTTTCTATTGTTGAATTATCGTATTTTGTGTGTTAATTTTGTTCTATGTCTGAATACTCGGAACTCTTAAAAAGGCTGGACAGAAGGGATTTGCCCCAGCACATTGCGATTATAATGGACGGCAATGGCAGATGGGCAAAGAAAAGGCATCTTACCAGGGTAAAAGGACACGAGCGGGGATCAAAGGTCGTAAAATATATCGTTGAAACTGCCGCTGAAATAGGAATAAAAGTGCTTTCCCTTTATGCCTTTTCCAAGGAAAACTGGAACAGGCCAAAAGAAGAGGTTGATGCGTTGATGCAGCTTTTACACCGGTATCTGCTGACGGAGGGCAACAACCTTATAAAAAATGGCATACGGTTGACGGTGATCGGCGATTTAAACAGTCTCTCTCCGAAATTAAGGGAGCTTATAACCGATGTATGCGAGCGCTCACGCAACAATCCCAAGACAAGGGTCGTTATTGCACTGAGCTACAGCGGAAGATATGAAATTGTCGAGGCCGTAAAATCTATTATTAAAGATGTGCAGAGCGGCAGTCTGGATTCATCCGTCATAGATGAACAGATGTTCAACGGGTACCTGTTTACAAAGGACATCCCGGATCCCGATCTGCTTATACGTACGAGCGCAGAAAAGAGGATAAGCAATTTCATGCTGTGGCAGATTGCATACACAGAGCTTTATATTACCAAGACCTTGTGGCCGGACTTTACAAAGGCGGAATTCCTTAAAGCCATAATTAATTTCCAGAAAAGAGAAAGACGTTTTGGTATGACCGGCGATCAGCTCATTACACAGCAGATTAAATCGCACGGGTATCCATTGAATGAATAATATCATTGTTTTCGGCTCCACCGGCAGTATAGGCAGAACAACACTATCAATTGTAAAAAAGTATCCGTCTCTCTTCAGGGTGAAGGCATTGTCTGCAGGCCGCAACATAGACTTGCTCAGGAAGCAGATCAAAGAGTTTTCCCCGGGATATGTGGCAGTCATGGATGACAGGGACACGGCGGCACTGCGAAGAAAATTCCCGCGTATAAGGTTTTTTGCAGGTGCTGACGGGCTTAACGTCCTGGCGCAGCTTGGAGGTGTTCATCTTATTATAATGGCTATTGTCGGACTTGATGCACTCATGCCGACATACCTTGCGCTTAAGGCGGGCAGGAGGATTGCACTTGCAAGCAAGGAAGTCATGGTTGCCGGCGGCAGGATGATAAAAGCCGTTAAAGACAGTGACGAACTTCTGGTGCCGGTCGACAGCGAACACAGCGCTATATACCAGCTGCTTCATGGCGAGAGTCAGAATACCCTGCGCAGGATCATACTGACCGCTTCCGGCGGTCCGTTCTTAAACGTTGATAGCGACAGGCTGAAGTCCATAACACCCGGACAGGCACTGAATCACCCTCAATGGAAGATGGGTAGAAAGATAACCATAGATTCTGCAACAATGATGAATAAAGGGCTGGAGATGATAGAGGCAAAATGGCTGTTCAATTTAAAGCCGCGGCAGATAGAAGTGGTCATTCATCCGCAGAGCATTATACATTCCATGGTGGAGTTCGAGGATGGTGCTGTACTTGCGCAGATGGGTGTACCGGACATGAAACTGCCCATTGCTTATGCGATGAATATGAGGAAAAGGCTTGCTGTAGGCATAAAGAGGCTTGATCTTACAAAGATAGGAACTTTCCATTTTATCCGGCCGGACCTTAAAAAATTCAGGTGCCTCAGGATTGCAATGGAGGTTATGAAAGAGAACAACAGCTCTGCAGTCGTGATGAGCGCATCAAACGATGCGGCGGTAGAAGCATTTCTGGAAAATAAGATCGGATTTACGGATATT
>JAJYJX010000179.1 GCA_021789095.1 bacterium | reverse complement strand
AACGATCAGATCGAAACGTTAGCAATTAAGAAAGTTTTTGGCGGGCATGCCTATAAGCTGTCCGTAAGTTCCACAAAAGGTGCAACAGGCCATTTACTGGGTGCTGCCGGCGCAATTGAGGCAATATTCAGCGTGCTTGCGGTGTACAGGGGAGCAGTACCGCCGACCATCAATTACAGAACGCCGGATCCCGAATGCGATTTGAACTATACACCCAATGAGCCCTCAGAGAAGAATATACAGGTGGCGATGTCAAATTCTTTTGGTTTTGGAGGTACAAATGCAGTGCTTATATTTAATAAGGTACAAGATTGAAGATTGCGATTGCTTCTGATCATGCTGGTTTTGGCCTGAAGGAAGAGATTGTAAAGTTCCTGAAGAGCAAACATATTGAGCCGCTAGACCTTGGCACATACTCGGAGGCATCCGTTGATTATCCCGATTATGCCGAGAAAGTGGCTGATGCCATAATAACCCATAAGGCCGAGAAGGGCATACTTGTATGCGGAACAGGTATCGGCATGTCAGTATCGGCAAACAAGAAACGGGGCATTATTGCAGCGCTTGTCTACAGTGAGTATACGGCGGAGATGGCTGCAAAGCATAACATGGCAAATGTAATTACGCTTGGTGCAAGAACAATGAATAAGGATGACGCACTAAAATATGTTGATATATGGATTCATACACCTTTTGAAGGCGGCAGGCACGAGCACAGGGTTAAAAAGGTGAGAGACATAGAAAGCAAAAAGCGATGACAAGGAGAGAAGTTTTATGAACAATCTGAAAAAAACAGACAGAGAGGTTTATAATGCAATTGTTGCTGAGATAGAAAGGCAGCGCAGCACGCTTGAGCTTATTGCATCGGAGAATATTGTCAGCGTGGCTGTCCTGGAGGCAATGGGAAGCGTGATGACAAACAAGTATGCAGAAGGGTACCCGGGCAAGAGGTACTACGGCGGATGCGAAAATATGGATACGGTGGAACAGCTCGCGATGGACAGGGCAAAGTCGTTGTTTGGTGCGGATTATGTCAATGTGCAGCCCCATTCAGGTGCCCAGGCAAACATGGCCGTTTACTTCAGCGTTTTGAATTACGGCGATACAATCATGGGCATGAACCTTTCACACGGCGGGCATCTTACCCACGGCAGCCCTGTTAATTTTTCAGGCAGGTTCTATAAGGTAGTGCCGTACGGTGTAAGAAAGGACACCAAGACCATTGATTATGAAGGGCTCGAAAGGCTTGCAATGGAGCACAGGCCAAAGCTGATCATTGCAGGTGCATCGGCGTATCCCAGGACGATCGATTTCGAACGGTTCTCTAAAATCGCGAAATCCTGCGGCGCTTATCTGATGGTTGATATGGCGCATATTGCCGGACTTATTGCAGCAGGTCTGCATCCAAGCCCTGTACCGTGGTCTGACTTTGTCACAACAACAACCCATAAAACACTGCGCGGCCCGAGAGGCGGTGTTGTTATGGGCAAGGCACAGTACGAAAAGCAGCTCAAATCACAGGTGTTCCCGGGTATGCAGGGAGGACCACTCATGCATGTAATAGCTGCCAAGGCGGTTGCATTTAAAGAGGCCATGACAGACGAGTTCAAGCAGTACCAGAAGCGGATTATTTTAAATGCGGCCAGGCTTGCACAGGAGATGAAGAACAGGGGGTTCGATATTGTCTCGGGAGGTACAGACACGCACCTGTTCCTTGTTGATCTGTCATCAAAGGGTATGACGGGAAAGGATGCTGAAAAAATACTCGAAAAGGCGGGCATTACAGTAAACAAGAATGCTATACCGTTTGACGAGAAACCGCCTACAATAACAAGCGGCTTGAGAATAGGTACGCCGGCAGTCACGACAAGGGGCATGGACGAGAGGGAAATGGTGCTTATTGCTCAGTACATCGATGATGCATTGAAGAGTATGGATAACGAAACCGTGCTGAACGATATAAAGCAGAAGGTGGTGAAGCTTTGCAACAACTTCCCCATATACCAGGGTATGGTTTGATTGCATGAAATGCCCGGAATGCGGACATATTGATACGTCTGTAATAGACTCCCGTCTGGCAAAGGAAGGTAATGCGATAAGAAGGCGCAGGGAATGCCCGAAGTGCAATGCAAGGTTTACAACATACGAGCGGGTTGAGAACATGATTCCTATGGTTATAAAAAAGGACGGCAGGCGGGAGCCTTTTGACAGGCAGAAGATCAAGCAGGGACTTTTAAAGGCGTGTGAGAAAAGACCCATAAGCATGGACACAATAGAAAGGGTTGTTGCCCGCATAGCCAAGAAATATGAAGACTCAACAGACAAAGAGATACCTGCGAGTGAGATAGGGTCTGCACTCATGGCAGAGCTGAAAGAGCTTGACAAGGTCGCCTATGTAAGATTTGCCTCTGTTTACCGCGAATTCAAGGATATAAGTGAATTCATGGAGGAGCTTAAAGGACTCTTAAAAACCAAGCTCGGGTCAAAGAACGAAGCTAAGACCAAAAAAACCGCCAAACACGCCGGTCGCGCAACTGCCTGATTTCTATTTTATGTTCAGATAGTTTTTTACCATTTCAAGGACCTGAGGCCCTGATATGGGTTTTGTTATATAGGCGTTTGCACCGAGAGCCATAGCCCTTTCTTTGTCTTCCTGCCCGCCTTCTGTTGTTATAATGAATATCGGCACTGCTTTATAAACAGCGTCTTTGCGGATCAGGCTTACCAGTTTTAATCCGTCCATGACAGGCATATTGATATCCGTGATGATCAGATTGAATGAATCCTGTGACAGCTTCTTTAAACCGTCCACACCGTCATTTGCTTCAACAATCTTGATATTCTTCAGCCTCTTCAGCGAAAATGCTATCAGCTGCCTCATTGTCGGCGAATCCTCTACAATCAGAATTTTATATTCGTCCATAAGAGTTTTTCCCCGTCTATTTTGTCAGCAAGTCGATGAATCCCTGTATTGTTGACAGCTTGCGTTCTGACTCTGAATAAAGTTTTGAACTGAAGATAGCGGTTGCTGCATGGCCTGCCAGCAGCGTAAACAGTTCGTGATCAAGAGGTGTGAATGTTTTTTTCTGCTGAAGGAGTTTGTATATTACGATTACCCCTATAACATGTTCCTTTATTTTAAGGGGTATCGCGACCATCGGGTTAAGCCAGTCAATCTTTGACGGATCTGATATATCTTCCATAAAATACGGCTCTCCGTTTTTGGCGACCCTTCCAATTATACCAGCCCCCATGTTGATCGACGGAACCTGGCTTTCGTCAATCCCCTCTGATGCCATTATCCTGAGTTCATGTGTTTTCTCGTCCAGCAGAAAGATGCCGAACTCCTCGCCGCCTATAAGGTTTATTATAATTTCAAGGATGATCTGGAGCACCTCTTTAAAGTCAAGCGTTGAGTGCAGTTGATAGCTTGCTATGTAAAGGTTTGCGAGGTTGTTGTTCTCTTCTTCTACCTCGACATACCTCATGGCAAAATCCTTGTTTTCGCTTTCGATCTCCTTGATCCTTGTATCTATTTCTTCCCGTTCCAGTTTCAATGCTTCAATCTGTTTTGCGAGTTCTTCGTACTGCTTGTCGGGTACGGGATGTTTTGATTTTAGGGATTTGTTTTCTTCTTCCAGATGCAGGATTTTGTATCTTAACTGTTCATTGGTTTTTAAGAGTTCTTGCGTGAATTCTGCTCCCTTTTTAAAGACCTGTAGAAATTCTTCCGCCCGTTCAAAGATGTTCCTGTCTTTTTCATCTTTTTTGTCCATGTTATACCCCTAATTTTTTAATGTGATATGCTATAGTGTAACAATTGTCAAGATAAGGACTTTTGTCAAGGGTTAAAACAGGTTATTTTATGGATAGTATTGCAATCCGCAAGAT
>JAJYJX010000178.1 GCA_021789095.1 bacterium | reverse complement strand
CTCCGGGTATGACACCCTTTAATTTCCTGTCGTCCTTCATGCCTCCAGAATAGTCGTATATAAGCTGCCTTAAGGTGGTGCCCATGGGCAGTTCGTAAACCCCCGTTTTTTTTACATGACCGCTTATTGCATAAAGTTTTGTTCCGGTATTCCTTGGAGGAATGCCTATGCCTGCATACCACTGGCCCCCATTTCTTATAATCGAAGGGACTGCTGCAAGCGTCTCAACATTGTTTACAACAGTTGGCTTTTTAAATACGCCGACAACGGCCGGGAAAGGCGGTCTTACCCTTGGGTTACCGCGTGCTCCCTCGATGGACTCTATCAAAGCCGTTTCCTCGCCGCAGATATAAGCGCCCGCACCCCTGTGGACAATCATATCGACCCGCTTATCCGTGCCGAATACCTTTCCGCCAAGGAACCCCTGATTGCGCGCCTGTTCAACAGCCGCTTCAAGTATGTATGACGCTTTCACAAACTCGCCCCTGATATATATAAAACCAAGTTCAGCGCCTATTGCATAACATGCTATGATCATTCCTTCGATAAGGAGATGCGGGTTCTTTTCAAGTATTTCCCTGTCCTTGAATGTCCCTGGTTCACCTTCATCGGCGTTGCAGCAAAGGTACCTTGGCCCTTTAAAGTCCTTGGGAACAAAATCCCATTTCATACCTGCCGGGAACCCTGCGCCGCCCCTGCCCCTTAAACCCGATTTCTTTACCTCGTCTATGATCTGGACAGGCGTCATTGAACTCACGGCCTTCCTTGCCGCTTCGTAACCGCCTATGGCAAGATAGTTTTTTATATCTGTGAGCTTTGCCCCTTCTACACCTTTAAACAGTATTTGTTCCATTACTTCTTCCTTAGATCTGAAACTATGTCTTTTATCTTCTGTTCTGTGCACTGCTCGTAGTAGTCATCGTTTATCTGCACAACCGGGCCGAAACCGCATGCACCAAGGCACTCAACAGAGGAAAGCGTAAACATCTTATCCGGTGTTGTCTGGTCCTCTTCTATACCTAAAACTGATTTTAAAGTGTCAAGGATCTTAGCAGAACCTTCAAGATGGCAGGATATGTTTGTACATACCTGTACATGGTACTTGCCCACGGTTTTTTTGTTGTACATCGTGTAAAAGGTCGCAACGCCATAGACCCTTGCGGGTGATATGCCGATAAGCCCGGCAACGTACTCCATGACTTCGGGAGATATGTATCCGAATTCTTTTTGAGCCATATGCAGTACAGGAAGCAGGCATGCGTCCTTTGTAGGATATTGTTTCTTTAAGCTTTCGACCCTCTTTATTGCGTTCTGTGAGAACTGGATCATCGGTCAAGCTCTCCTGCCACAATATTCAGGCTTCCGAGTATTGCAACGGCGTCCGATATAAGAAGGCCCTTAACCATCTCCGGGAACGCCTGGAATATGGCAAAACACGGGGGCCTTACCTTTAACCTGTAGGGGTACTGTTCCCCGTCGCTGACGATGTAGAACCCGAGTTCTCCGTTGGCAACCTCTGTACCAAAATATACATAACCCGGCTTTGCCTTGATGCCGTACATGATCAGCATAAAATGATGTATAAGTCCTTCCATGGTATTATAAACAATCTCTTTTGGCGGAAGGGTAATATGCGGGTCATCAATACTTACCGGTCCTCCCGGCAGATTATCAATTGCCTGCTGTATTATCCTCAGGCTCTGGCGCATCTCCTCCATCCTCACAAGATACCGGTCGTATGTATCCCCGTTTTCACCTATCGGTACATCAAACTGGAAATCTTCATAACTTGAATAAGGCTGTTTCTTTCTCAAATCCCACTGAAGCCCTGTTGCACGCAGTACCGGACCTGTAAAACCATATTCAAGCGCCCTTTCCTGCGTGATTGCACCGACATCTATGGTCCTGTCCATGAATATACGGTTTTTCGTCAAAAGCCTGTCCACGTCATTGATGGATTTCGGTATTTCCTTGAGCAAAAACCTTACATCGGACTCAAAATCGCCGGGCACATCTTTCTGGATCCCGCCTATCCTTGTAAACGTGGTTGTCAGTCTCGCACCAACCACTTTCTCTATAAGATCGTAAATTCTTTCCCTTTCTTTAAAGAAATAGAAGTAATTCGTCAGTGCGCCCATATCGACAACGTTTGTTCCGATTGCTACAAGGTGATCGGCTATTCTTGTGAATTCATTCATAATGACCCTTATGTACTGTCCGCGCTTCGGCACTTCTATGCCAAGCAGTTTTTCAACTGCAAGCGCGTATGATACGTTGTTCATTATAGGCGATACATAGTTCATTCTGTCTGTCAGAGGTATAAAGCCGTTGTATGTCCTGTGTTCCGCCATTTTTTCAATGCCCCTGTGCAGATACCCTATCTCAAGTGTTGCATTGACAATGATCTCACCCTCGAGTTCCAGCACGATTCGCAGTGTCCCGTGGGTGGCATTATGGGAAGGTCCCATGTTCAGGATCATGGTGTCTTTCTTTTTCCTTTCAAAGGTAAACATCAGTATTCCCTTGTCCTTCTCTGATCCCATGGAGCGTATCTTTGTTCCCTTGGTGTGGTACCGCGTACCGGGAAATCCTTCCTCAGAGGATGGCCTTCGAAGCCCTCCCACATAAGTATCCTCTTCAGCCATGGATGGCCTTTTACTGGTATGCCGAACATGTCATACAGCTCCCTCTCAAACCAGTCGGCCCCGCACCATACACCCGTAACGCTCGGCACTGTTTCAGACTCATCAACGTCCGTTTCAACAATCAGCCTCTGGTTTTTTACAGTCGAGAGCAGGATATACACTACAAGGAACCTCGGTTTCTGGTTCAAAAAATCAACGCCGGTTATATCAAGGACCTGATTGAACCGGAACGGCTCTTCATTCTTAAGCGCCGTCATCACTTCTACGAGATCCCCCGGAGAAACCTTTATAGACCTTGGCCTGAAATCTTCCTGTGTTGATATGATCTTATCCTTAAACCTGTTTTTTATGTTTTCAATCAGTTCTGACATGTTCCTTACCTTTTATTGTCCTATGACCATAGCTTTTCTGGGCCTTCTTACGGATTCCTGCTTAATCAAATCCTGCAGCAGCATTATTGCATCTATCAATGCCTCTGGTCTTGGCGGGCAGCCTGTCACATAGACATCAACCGGTATAATGGTGTCAATCCCCTGCAGTGTAGGATAGGAATCGAATATACCTCCTGATGTGGCACAGGATCCCATTGATATGACCCATTTCGGCTCGGCCATTTGATCGTAGATCTTTTTCAGCACGGGAGCCATCTTGTTCGATATTGTGCCTGAAACAATAAGCAGGTCGGACTGCCTGGGTGAAAACCTCATTGCTTCTGCGCCGAAGCGTGCAAGATCGAAGCGCGTTCCAACGGTAGCCATAAATTCTATTGCGCAGCACGCTGTTCCAAAGGGCATAGGCCACAAGGAGTTCTTTCTCGACCAGTTGATAAGCGCATCAAGTTTCGTGGTGAATATGCTGTCTCCGAGCTTTTCTTCTAATCCCATTCAAAAGCACCTTTCTTCCATGCGTACATAAAACCGACAAGTATGATAAAGATAAAAACGCCCATCTCATACATGCCGAACGCGCCCATCGCCCTTGAGATGATCGCCCACGGATACATAAAGATGACTTCTACGTCGAAAACCAGGAACATAAGCGCAATGACATAATACCTTACCGGGAAGCTGAACCTTGCATTGCCGACAGGCTCAACACCGCACTCGTACGGGGACAGCTTTTCCTTTGACTTCACCTTGGGGCCGACAAGGGCTGAAAGTAGGATGGTAAAACCTGCAAAGCCAATAACAATCACTGCATATATCACTATGTTTATTAGACTATACTTAATCATAAATTTGAAACGTTTTACATCTAAGTAACACTATTATTTTTTGTCAAGAAAAATTTATTCAAGTATGCTTTTAT
>JAJYJX010000020.1 GCA_021789095.1 bacterium | reverse complement strand
TTGAACCGACCGAAGAGGCATTTCATATCGTAAAATCGACACCCATGGTTACCGGTTTTGTGGGCGGAGGCAAGGATATACGATCAATACCCTCGGTGCCAGATGAAGAGGTTAATAAACTGATAGCCGAGATCCATGAGAGAACGGTAAAGCCAAAACCGAAATTGTCATTCGAAACCGGAGAGAGTGTAAGAGTCATAGAAGGTCCCTTTGCGAGTTTTAACGGCATCGTAGAGGAAGTCAAGGCAGATAAAGGAAGGTTGAGGGTACTGGTAAGTATTTTCGGAAGGTCGACACCTGTAGAAGTTAACTTCAATCAGGTTGAGAAGAACTAAAGGAGAAGAAAAATGGCAAAAACAGCGATTGCAAAAGTAAAATTGCAGATACCCGCTGGCAAGGCTAATCCGGCACCGCCTGTTGGTCCTGCGCTGGGCCAGCACGGCGTTAACATAATGGAATTCTGCAAGGCATTCAATGCGAGGACAGCGAAGATGCAGGAAGGCTTGATTATACCGGCATTAGTGACTATCTATTCTGATAGAACTTTTTCTTTTGTTACAAAATCTCCCCCTGCATCTGTTTTAATAAAAATGGCAATAAAACTTGAAAAAGGTTCCGGCGATCCTAAAAAAAATAAAGTCGGCAAGATTACAAAGGATCAGCTCATTGAGATAGCAAAGCAAAAGATGGCGGATCTCAATGCGTACGATATAGACAGTGCTGTAAAGATCATAGAAGGAACGGCAAAAAGTATGGGCGTGGAAGTTGTTTGAGGTGTACTATAATGAGAAAACACGGAAAAGTATTTAATGAAGCAAGTAAGCAGGTAGAGCGTGGCAAGGCCTATGAGTTCAAGGAAGGTATAGAACTTATAAAGAAACTCAAGGGCCCAAAGTTTGATGAAACAGTTGAACTCTCTGTTAATCTTGGCGTAGATACAAAGCAGACCGATCAGAATGTAAGGGCTACTGTTGTTCTTCCCTACGGTCTGGGCAAGCAGGTGAAGGTTCTTGTATTCACGAAAAATGAAAAAGAAGCATTGGATGTCGGCGCTGATTATGCAGGGTCCGAAGAGCTTGTGAACAAGATTCTCGGCGGGTGGATTGATTTTGATACGGTTATCGCAACGCCCGACTTGATGGGCATGGTGAGTAAGCTCGGTAAAATACTCGGCCCGAAGAAACTTATGCCGAACCCCAAACTTGGCACTGTTACATTTGATGTGGTACGGGCGGTGAAAGAGGCAAAGGCAGGTAAGGTAGAGATAAAAAATGATAAGGGCGGAGTGGTTCATCTTGCTATAGGGAAGAAGTCATTTCCTGAGGACAGATTGACAGAGAATTTTAACGCGATAATGGAGAAATTAAAATCTATCAAACCGTCCACCAGCAAGGGCCAGTTCCTGAAGAATGCATATATATCAACAACAATGGGGCCCGGTGTAAAAGTTGAGATTTCCAGGTACAGGTAGTAAACGTACGGAGGTTTAGGTATGAATAAACAGTCAAAGGGTCAAGTCGTTTCTGATATAAGGGAAAGAATAATGAAAGCAAGGGCTATATTCCTGACGGAATATAAAGGTTTGAAAGTCGGTGAGCTTACAAACCTTAGAAGGGAGCTGAGAGCAAAGGACGGAGATCTTAAGATTGTCAAGAATACGCTCTTTCAGTTAGCGGCGAAGGGGATACTGCCTGAAATAGGGAAAAATGTGCTTACAGGTTCCACTGCTGTTATGTTCTCTTACGGAGACCCGGCTGCGGTCGCCAAACAAATAGTCGGATTCTCAAAAAGCCATCCGTTTATGGTTATTAAGGGTGGTGTTTTTGATAATAATTTTGTTGTTCCTGACAGGGTATTATTGTTGGCAACATTACCCGACAGAGAGACTCTGGTAGGCATGCTCGTTAATACTTTAAGTGCTCCGATATCAAGGTTTGTGTACGCTGTTGCATCACCCATAGCAGGCTTAATAACTGTATTGAATGGAATAAAACAAAATAAACAAACAAAAAATTAGGAGGTAGATAATGGCTACAAAGGAAGGTCTTGCAGAAAAGAATGTAACAATAACCAAGGACGATATTCTCGCCGCTATATCGAAGATGAACGTTATGGAACTTGCAGAACTGGTAAAAGCACTCGAAGATAAGTTTGGCATAAAAGCATCAGCAATGCCTGTTATGGGAGCAGCGGTTTCTGCGGCCCAGGCTTCAGCACAGCCTCAGCAGGCGGAAGAAGAGAAGACCGAATTTACAGTAACACTTGCGGAAGCAGGTGCTGAGAAGATTAAGGTAATAAAAGAGATCAGAGCCATAACCAGTCTCGGTTTGAAAGAAGCAAAGGAACTTGTTGAGGGTGCTCCAAAGGTTGTGAAAGAGGGTATATCCAAGGAGGATGCGGCAAAGATCAAGCAGCAGCTTGAAGCTGTCGGAGCAAAGGTAGAGATTAAATAAATATTAAAAGCCGTACATTCTCCAATCTATGCCTTTCCGCAAACGTGCTCTGGAGTTTCAACTCCAGAGAGAAGGTGTGTTTTACGTTGTGATTATCGTTCGCTATTTTTATCCTTTTGGGAGGTAAATAATTTATGAGCGCCAAAGATTTAAATGAGTTTTCTGTGCCGAGAAAGGATTTCAGGAAATTCCATACCTTGATGGATATACCGGATCTCATCGAGGTACAATTGGATTCTTTCAGTCAGTTCCTGCAGGCGGACGTTAGGCCTGAAGAGCGCCGGAACACCGGATTACAGGCAGCATTCAATGCTGTTTTTCCTATAAAAGATTACAATGAAACCGCTTCCCTCGAGTTTGTAAGGTATATACTTGATCCGCCGGCTTACGATGTAGACGAGTGCAAGGAAAAGAGTTTGACGTACACGATGCCGATGAAAATAATGGTCAGACTTATACTGAAAGATGTTGATCCCGAAACAAAGACCAAGACGGTCAGGGATATAAAAGAACAGGAGGTATTCTTCGGCGAAATCCCTGTTATGACGTCAAACGGTACATTTATAATAAATGGCATAGAGAGAGTTATTGTAAGCCAGTTACACCGTTCTCCCGGTGCATTTTTTGAATATGACAAGCTTAAGATTCAGAGCACGGGAAGGCCTTTTTATATGGCACGCATAATCCCGTATGAGGGCTCCTGGCTGGATTTTGAGTTTGATCAAAAGGATATAATGTATGTGAAAGTTGATAAAAAGAAGAAATTCTATGCAACGGTAGTTCTTAAGGCCCTGGGTTACACCGAAGAAGAGATACTGCGCAGATTTTACAAGACGGAATTTGTAAAGATCAGGGAAAACAGTATAAGCATGGAGCTGGATTATGATTTGTTGCTGAACAGGAGGTTCAGCGTAGACATCCAGGATCCTGCAACAGGGGAGGTCGTTGTGCCGGCCGGAACCAAGATCACGCGTAATCTTGCACGGAGAATAATATCCCATAAAGTTAAGTCTGTACCGGTAAAATACGAAGACATCGATGGAAGGATATCCGTGCATGATGTGCTGAATAAGGATGGCAAGATAATATTAAAATGCAACGAGAGCATCACAAGGGATATTTTTGAGAAGATTGTAAGCAGTAAAATAGAAAAACTCGAGTTTATATATTATGATAATATCTCGATAAGCGGCAGTATAAGAGAAACCATGCTTCTTGATAAAATAAACACAAAGCAGGAAGCGATAGAGGAGTTCTATGCCAAGTTAAAACCCAACGAATCCTATACACCCGAAATAGCCCAATTTTTCTTTGAAGAGATGTTCTTTTCAAAATCGAGGTATAACCTTACAAGGGTTGGCAGATTAAAGATCAACAGCCGTCTTGGCAAGAATATCCCGCTTGATGTCACGACACTTACAAAAGAGGATATTATTGATACGGTAAAGTATCTTTTTGATCTGAAAAACGGCAAAGGTGAAGTTGATGATATAGACCATCTCAGCAACCGCCGTGTAAGGACAGTGGGCGAACTTATGGAGAACCAGTTCAAGCTCGGACTTTTAAGAATGGCAAAGACCGTTAAGGAGAAATTTACACATGACCTTCAAACACTGATGCCTTCCGAACTGATCAATCCGAAACCTGTAACCGCTGCAATAAAGGAATTCTTTGGCGGGAGCCAGCTTTCACAGTTTATGGATCAGACCAACCCTCTTGCAGAGATTACGCATAAAAGAAGGTTGTCAGCACTTGGGCCGGGAGGGTTAACAAGGGAGAGGGCAGGGTTTGAGGTAAGGGATGTCCATACAACCCACTACGGAAGGATATGCCCGATTGAAACACCGGAAGGCCCTAATATCGGTTTAATTGCTTCTATGAGCACGTATGCCAAGGTGGATGAGTTCGGATTCCTGAGAACACCATACAGGGTGATAAGGGACGGTGTGGCAACAGATGAACTTATGTACACATCTGCAATAGACGAAGAGAACAAAACGATAGCGCAGGCTAATACAGTGCTCGATGGCAAGAACAGGATTATTGAAGAGTATGTTGCAGCAAGGAGAAACGGCGAATTCCTTATGGTTCACAAGGATGAGGTTGATTTTATGGACGTGTCTCCTGCACAGCTTGTTTCAGCAGCGGCTGCACTGATACCGTTTCTGGAACATGACGATGCAAACAGGGCGCTGATGGGTTCCAACATGCAGAGGCAGGCTGTTCCTCTCATAAAGACCGAGGCCCCTCTTGTTGCGACCGGTATAGAAAGTTATATCGCAAGGAATTCCGGTGTTATCATTACAGCAGAGGATGACGGGGTTGTAACCTCTGTTGATGCAAGAAAGATCGTCATTCAATACATGAACAGGTCCAAGGGGCCAACGGTAAAAATATACAACCTTCATAAGTTTCAGAAATCCAACCAGGGCACCTGTTTGAACCAGGTACCAGTTGTGAAGATAGGACAGCGTGTTAAAAGGGGTGACATAATAGCTGATGGAGCTGCCGTATCAAAGGGCGAACTGGCACTTGGTAAAAATGTACTTGTGGCTTTTATGCCGTGGAACGGCTTTAACTATGAGGATTCCATACTCGTCAGCGAAAGAATAAACAAAGAGGATATTTTCACCTCTGTTCATATTGAAGAGTATGAGTGCGCAGCAAGGGAGTTGAAGGTGGGCAGGGAAGAAATAACAAGAGATATACCGAATGTAAGCGAAGAGAGCCTCAAGGATCTGGATGATAACGGTATTATCAGGATAGGCGCAGAAGTTAAGCCCGGTGATATCCTTGTAGGGAAGGTTACGCCCAAAGGGGAATCCCAGCCAACCCCTGAAGAGCGGCTGCTCAAGGCTATTTTCGGAGATAAGGCAGGAGATGTCAAAGATACATCCTTGAGGGTGAAGCCGGGTGTGCACGGCACAGTTGTTGACGTAAGAATATTCTCGAGAAAAAGCGTACCCGATAAGGACAAGACCAGGGATCATGAGCTCATGAAACTGCACACAGATCAGGAAGAAGAATTAAGCATAATAGAAGATACAATGAAGGAACATCTTATCAAGCTTCTTGAGGGCGAGAAGATAGGAGAAAAATTCTCAGATGAACGTAGGAAGGTCCACCTGAAACATGGTGATGTCATAACAAAGGAGGTCATCGAAAAGATACCCATAGAGAAATGGGCATCGGCATCTTTTGCAGCAGGCAGCAAGCTGCAGGAGAAGGTGAAGAAGATTATAGACTCAACCATAGAACAGAAGGATATGATCAAATCCATATTCGAACAGAAGGTAAACAGACTAAAAAGAGGGGATGAGCTTCCTGTCGGAGTGTTCAAGCTTGTGAAGATCTTTATTGCAACAAAAAGAAAGTTATACGCAGGCGACAAGATGGCAGGCAGGCACGGTAATAAAGGCGTTGTTTCCAAGATAGTACCAGTGGAAGATATGCCGTTTTTGCCTGACGGAAGATCTGTTGACATAGTATTGAATCCCCTTGGTGTGCCATCAAGGCTGAATGTAGGACAGATACTCGAGACGCACCTTGGCTGGGCCGCAAAAGCACTGGGGGAACAGATACAGGAATATCTTGAAGAAAACTACGGCCCTGATAAATTGAAAGATTACCTGATGGATATCTATAAGAACAGCGGAGTGCTGAAATATATAGATTCTCTTGATGACGATGAAATTGTGGAGTTTGCAAAAAAGATTACAGACGGCGTTAGAATAACGACAGAGGTTTTCAACGGCGCAACCGAGAAGGAGATAAAGGATCTGTTAAAACTCGCAAACCTGCCTGAAGACGGCCGCATCACACTCTATGACGGAAAAACAGGCGAGCCGTTCAGGGCGAAGATCACGATCGGCATTATGTACATGCTGAAGCTTCATCACCTTGTTGAAGAAAAGATCCACGCAAGGTCAACTGGTCCGTACTCTCTCGTTACACAACAGCCTCTTGGCGGTAAGGCCCAGTTCGGCGGCCAGAGGCTGGGAGAGATGGAGGTGTGGGCATTTGAAGCTTACGGTGCAGCGTACTCGCTGCAGGAAATGATGACTGTTAAATCAGATGATATAATAGGCAGAACAAGGATCTTTGACTCTATAACAAAGGGCAAGCATAATTTTGAACCGGGCATACCCGAGTCATTCAATGTACTAGTAAGGGAACTCAAGAGTATGGCACTGGATATGGAATTAATAGAAAAAGACCAATTAGAATGATCAGAGGAGGATAAAATGGAAGAAGGTTTTTTCCTGCATGAAAAGCCTAAAAATCCAAGTGAAATAGCAGCTGTGAGGATTGGTATTGCATCCCCGGAGAAGATACGCAGCTGGTCCCACGGGGAGGTAAAGAAGCCTGAAACGATCAATTACAGGACATTCAAACCCGAGAGGGATGGTTTGTTCTGCGCCAAGATATTCGGACCTATAAAGGATTACGAATGCTTATGCGGAAAATACAAGCGTATGAAACACAGGGGTGTTGTATGTGAGAAATGCGGCGTGGAGGTTATACAGTCAAAAGTCAGAAGGGAGCGCATGGGACACATAGAGCTTGTTTCACCGGTGGCGCATATCTGGTTCCTCAAGAGCGTACCGAGCCCTATCGGCAATCTGCTTAATCTTACAGCAAGGGAACTTGAAAGGGTTGTGTACTTTGAGTCGTATATAGTGATAGACCCCAAAAACACGCCTTTGAAAGAAAAGGAACTGTTGAAAGAGGAAAGATATCTTGAACTTATAAAGGAATACGGTCCTGCAGGGTTTACGGCAAAGATGGGAGCAGAGGCAATAAGGGAGCTCCTTGGGAGGATCAATCTGGACAAGCTGTCCAAGGACCTCAGCAAGGATATAAAGAGTACAAATTCTGATCAAAAGAAAAAAAAGCTCGCAAAGAGGCTTAAGATCGTAGAGGGATTCAGGTTGTCGGGAAACAAGCCGGAGTGGATGATAATGGAAGTTCTTCCGGTTCTTCCGCCGGAATTAAGGCCTCTTGTACATCTTGAGGGCGGACGCTTTGCTTCAGCGGACCTCAATGACCTGTACAGGAGGATCATTAACCGGAACAACAGGTTGAAAAAACTTCTTGAGATAGACGCACCCGATATTATAATCCGGAACGAAAAGAGAATGCTTCAGGAGGCTGTTGACGCACTTATCGACAACGGCAAGAGAGGCAAGACAGTAACGGCTGCCAACAGGAGGGAGTTGAAATCCCTCAGTGAAACGATAAGGGGCAAGCACGGCAGGTTCAGGCAGAACCTGCTTGGCAAGAGGGTTGATTACTCCGCAAGGTCGGTTATCGTGGTTGGTCCGGAGCTCAAGTTGCACCAGTGCGGCATACCCAAGCAGATGGCACTGGAGCTGTTCAAGCCATTTGTATATAACAAGCTTGAGGAGTACAGCTATGCCACTACAATAAAGACGGCGAAGAAGATGGTGGAGAAAGAAAAGCCAGAAGTATGGGATGTGCTGGAGGAGGTAATAACCGAGCATCCGGTATTCCTTAACAGGGCGCCAACGCTCCACAGGCTCGGCATACAGGCCTTTGAACCTATACTTGTCGAAGGCAAGGCAATACAACTGCATCCTCTTGTATGCCCGGCGTTCAATGCCGATTTCGACGGTGACCAAATGGCTGTGCACGTTCCCTTGTCTATTGAAGCCCAGACGGAGGCAAGGATACTGATGATGTCCACAAACAATATACTCTCTCCTGCTAACGGCAAGCCCATAATAAACCCTACTCAGGATATAGTTCTGGGGCTTTACTATATGACAAAGCCAAGTGCATATGTGAAAGGTGAGGGGAAATATTTTTCGAGTCATGAAGAGGTAAGGATAGCCTATGAACTGAAGGTCGTGGATCTTCATGCAAAAATAAAATTGAGATTCAACGGCAAGATTTACGATACAACGGTCGGCCGTACGCTGCTCATTGATGTACTTCCATCAGGGATCGCGTTTGATTACATAAACAAGGTGATGGGCAAGAAGGAGATCGCCAACCTGATAGAACTCTGCTACAAAATTGCCGGTGAAAAGGAAACCGTGCTCCTGGCAGACAGGTTAAAGGATATAGGGTTCAGGATGGCTACCGAGGCAGGTATTTCCATATCCATTAACGATATGAAGATACCGCCCAAGAAATCCGAGATCATCAAGAAAGCAATAGAAGAAGTAAGACAGGTTACAGAGCGTGCAAACGAAAGACTCCTGTCCTCCGGAGAAAAGCACAATCAGATCATAGATATCTGGGCAAAGGCGAGCGAGAGCGTAGCAATCGAAATGAAAAAAGAAATCGCAGGCGATATCATCGTTAACAGGGACGGAGTTAACAGAAAGGTGCCGAGCTTCAACCCTATATACATCATGGCTGATTCAGGAGCAAGGGGCAGTGATGAGCAGATAAAACAGCTTGCGGGTATGAGAGGTCTCATGACAAAGCCGTCGGGTGATATTATGGAAACACCCATACTGTCCAACTTCAGGGAGGGCCTGAATGTGCTTGAGTATTTCATATCAACTCACGGTGCAAGAAAAGGTCTTGCTGATACGGCATTGAAGACATCAAATTCAGGTTATCTGACAAGAAGGCTGGTAGACGTGGCGCAGGACGCAATCATAGAGGAGATCGACTGCGGCACACTTGACGGTATTGTTATAACGCCCCTTATCGTTGACGGTGAGGTTGTCCAGACACTTGGTGAAAGGATCATCGGAAGGGTCGTTCTTACCGATGTTGTTGACCCGTTTTCAGGTGAAATTCTTGTAAAGGCAAATGAGCTTATCACCGATGAACTTGTAAAAAAGATAGAGGATGCTGGCGTGGAAAGTGTTGTCATACGGTCGGTGCTGACATGCAGATCAAGGGGCGGCAGGGTCTGTGCAAAATGTTACGGCCAGGATCTTGCCAGGGGCAAGCTTGTTGACATAGGTGAGGCGATAGGAGTTATAGCTGCCCAATCCATAGGGGAGCCCGGCACCCAGTTGACGATGAGGACATTCCATGTAGGTGGTACTGCAAGCAGAAAGGTTGAACAAAACTCTCTTGAAGCAAAATATGACGGTATCGTTAAGTTTATAGGATTGAAAACTGTCAAAAGGGAAGACGGCAATATAATTGCCATGAACAGGCACGGAGAGGTCATAATAGCCGAGGAGAGCGGAAGAGAAAAAGAGCGGTATAAGATTGTTTACGGCGCCAACCTGAATGTAGAAGATGGTTTAAAGGTAAAGGCAGGGAATATCCTTGCCTCATGGGACCCTTATGCCAGCCCTATACTGACGGAGGCGGGCGGTATTGTAAGATACGGCGATATAGAAGAAGGTGTAACTGTAGAAGAAACGTGGAACGAACAAACAGGCCGTTCAACAAAGATGATAATAGAATCAAAGGATCCGGACAAAAGGCCGCATATATCAATAGTGAACGAGAGCGGTGTAACAGTTAAAATACCGGGTACAAACACACCCGTGTTCATATCATTGCCCATAAAAGCAGAACTTGTGGTAAAGGATGGAGAGAAGGTTAAGGCGGGATATATGCTTGCAAAGATACCGCGTGAAACAACAAAGACCAAAGATATCACCGGCGGTCTTCCAAGAGTGGTTGATCTGTTTGAAGCACGTAAGCCAAAGGAATCAGCAGTTATATCCGAGATTGACGGTACAGTACACTTCAGTGATGATGCAAAAGGGAAAACAACAGTTATCGTTGCGCCGTCCATTGGTGAATCAAAAACATACCATATAAGCAAGGGCAGGCATATAAGCGTGCAGGACGGGGATCATGTGAAGGCAGGGGAGCCTCTTACAGACGGCCTGGTAAATCCGCATGATATCCTGAGGGTGCTTGGTGTTAAAGAACTTGCCAAATTCCTTGTTAATGAAATTCAGGAGGTTTACAGGTACCAGGGTGTCAAAATCAATGACAAACACATAGAGGTTATTGTCAGGCAGATGGTCAGAAGGATCAGAATACTTGAGCCGGGTGATACCCATTTCCTTCCGGGAGAGCATGTTGAGAAATATCATTTTGAAGATGTTAATCAGAAGGTGATCAACAAAGGCGGAAAGCCTGCAGTTGCGGAACCAATGCTCATTGGTATTACAAAGGCATCACTGAGCACAGACAGTTTTGTTTCCGCTGCATCGTTCCAGGATACAACCAAGGTACTGACAGAGTCTTCGATCATGGGCAAGATTGATTATCTCAGAGGATTAAAAGAAAACATCATAATGGGACGGCTGATCCCGGCCGGTACAGGTCATGAGGAATACAGCGAGGTCAAACTCGGTATAGAGCCGTCCTATGAAGAAGCTAAAGCCGAGGTCAAAAATACCCCTGTATGAACTATGCCCTCGCTCAATGAACTACTGGAAAGATTGGATTCTGTAAGACAGCAGGCAGAGGAAGAACTGTCGCATGCAGGTACGCCTGAAGATCTTGAGTCATTCAGAATCAAATATATGGGAAGATCATCCGGTGCCTTGACGAACCTGTTCAAACAACTCAGTGATTTATCTGTGGAAGACAAACCCGTTTTCGGAAAGTCGGCTAACCTGTTTAAACAGCGTTTGCAGGAGCTGTTTGAGGAAAAGTATCAAGCTATACACGGTGCGGTTCCTAAGCAGGGCAAAGCTGTCTTAAAAGACATAACACTCCCTGGCAGAAAAGTGAATTATGGTCACATGCACCCTATTACAAAAGCGTTAACAGAGGTTGTATCCATATTTACAACAATGGGTTTTTCAATTGCGGAAGGTCCGGAAATCGAGCGCGACTATTACAATTTTGAAGCTCTGAACATGCCGGAGGAACATCCTGCAAGGGACATGCAGGACACGTTCTATCTTTCCGGTGGTTTTCTTTTAAGGACGCAAACCTCTCCTGTGCAGATAAGAATCATGGAGAGGAGCAGGCCGCCGGTAAGCATAATAGCTCCAGGCAGAGTTTTCAGAAGAGACTGGGATCTTACACATACACCCATGTTTCATCAGGTGGAGGGTTTACTTGTTGATAAAGGCATAAGCATGACGCATTTAAAGGGTGTACTGGAAACCTTTTTAAAAGCGTTCTTCGGAGTTGATACGAAGATAAGATTCAGGCCGAGTTATTTTCCGTTCACGGAACCAAGCACCGAAGTTGATATTGGATGCATATTTTGCAACGGTAAAGGATGCAGGGTTTGCAAGACAGCAGGCTGGCTTGAAATACTCGGGGCAGGTATGGTCCATCCCGAAGTTTTTAAAAGAGTAAAATATGATACGGATGTTTACACAGGCTTTGCCTTTGGTATAGGGACTGAGAGGCTTGCAATGTTAAAATACAACATTAACGATCTAAGGATGTTTTTCGAGAACGACCTGAGATTTCTGAGGCAGTAGCATGTTGTACTCATACAAATGGCTCCAGCAGTTTCTTTCTAAGATACCCCCCGTGGATGATATTGCACGCAAGCTTACATTATCCGGACTTGAGGTTGAATATACAAGGAAACTCTATACGGATATAGACGGCATTGTAACAGCGAGAATTCAGGGCATAAAACCCCATCCAAATTCTGATAAACTTTACCTTGCTGAAGTTTTCACCGGAAGCAAAACATTTGAAACTATTACCGGAGCACAGGGACTGTCCGCGGGTATGGTTGTGGCGTATGCGCCATCCGGAGCACGTATAATAAATAACAGGACCATAGCGGATATAGATATAAAATCTGCGAGGTCATCGGGTATGATTGTTTCAGAGGATGAACTCGGCATACCGGGATACGAACGCAGCGTTATATCATTTGATCAGTCAACAGTCCCGGGAACAGACGTAAAATCGATACTCGGGCTGGACGACTGGATTATCGATGTTGCAGTTACACCGAACAGGTCTGATGTGCTGAGCCATCTCGGCCTTGCAAGGGAGATTGCAACACTGTTCCGTTTGAAAGTTGTATATCCTTCCTATGAATTGAATGATAAAAAACATGATAACCATAATGCAGCTGTCAAGGTCAGAATAGAATCGCCGCATGACTGCCCAAGATACACGCTCAGGCTTATATCGGGGGTGCATATAAGTGCCTCTCCATTATGGCTGAGAATACTGCTCGGCAAGATAGAACAAAAGCCCGTGAACAACATAGTTGATATAACCAACTATGTAATGTTCGGGATCGGACAGCCATTGCATGCTTTTGACAGGCATACGGTAGACGGAAGTACCATTATGGTCAGGCGGGCGCACAACGAAAAGCTCATTACCCTTGACGATCAGGAGCGGATGCTTTCTAACCAGACTCTTGTTATTGCAGACGAAAAGAAACCCGTAGCCATTGCAGGCCTCATGGGAGGCCGGTACAGCGGCATAACGGATCAAACAAAGGATGTACTTCTCGAAAGTGCAATCTTTGCTCCGCCGGTTATCCGCAGGACGGGGAGGAATCTTGGCATGCAGACAGAGGCCGGCTACAGATTTGAAAGAGGCATTGATCCAGGGCTTCCTAAGATCGCGTCTGGTTACGCGTCATACCTGATCTCGCAGATGACGGGAGCAAAAGTGTACAAACTGGTGGATAACCGAGCAGCAAGAAGTAAGAAGATAAAGATCATTGCTTCAATGGATACACTGCAAACGATCATAGGGTTTCCACTGAATATGAAAAGAGTTCAGTCCATACTGAAATCGACATACTGCAGTGTAAAAAGGGTTCACGCGAAAACACTATCGGTGGAACCGCCTTCGTTCAGGCTGGATCTGGTACATACCGCGGACCTTGCCGAAGAGATAGCAAGAATCACGGGCTATGATAAGATACCGTCTCTGCTCCCGTTGAGACAGACATTCAATGTAGACATGCCGTCTGAATATATGTATACGGGATTGATAAGGAATTATCTCCTGTCAAACGGCTTTGATGAAGTTATTAATTACAGCTTCTACAGTGAGAACGATCATGCTGTAGTCGGAGATAAAGCTGTCAGTATTTCGAACCCGCTCAATGAACAGACAATGCTTATGCGCACAAGCCTTGTTCCGCAGCTTATAAAGAATGCGCAGTTCAATATTTTCAGGCAGGTTGAAAACCAGCGGATTTTTGAAACAGGCAAGGTCTATTTCAAAACCGACAACAGATATGAGGAGCAGCTTCACATTACGGGGCTTTTAACAGGCATGCGCTATCCGTTTCAATGGGCATACATGCACGAGAATGTGGATCTTTTTGATGCCATAGGTATTGTAGAAGGCATTGCCGATCTGTTAAAATTAAGCAACGGTCTTACAGTTGAATCCGGGACACCTGATTTCCTTGCACAGGATAATACCGCGTTATTTAAATATAAGGGCGATTATATAGGCTTTGCAGGAGAGGTTGCTGGCCATGTATTGAAAAAGTACGACATAACCCAGCAGCTTTTTGTATTCGATGTCGCAGTTGAACCACTGCTGGCGGATGCATCTGCTTACACGAGCTATTCAGGTGTTCCACGGTATCCGCATATTGCAAGGGACCTGACGATTGTAAAACCGGTTTCGCTTCCGTCCCAGAACATCATAAGCGGTATAAGATCACTCGGCATGCCTCTTCTCGCAGAAATATTCCCGTTTGATCTGTATGTTGACAAAAAGAATATATCAGAGCATAGTATAACGTATAGGTTTATTTTCAGGGCAGAAGACAGGACATTAAAGGACGAAGAGGTTGATCGCCTTATGAAGGCTGTCATGGAATACATAACAGGCAATTACAATGTTAAACTTAAAGTATAAAGGAGGCTTTTATGTCGGTAACAAAGGCGGAACTTGCAGAACTTATATATAAAAACATAGGATTCTCCAAGAAGGATGCAACCGAGATTGTTGATACATTCTTTGATCTTATAAAGACAGATATCATTGCGGGAGAAAAGGTGAAGATAAAAGGTATAGGTGCCTTTTATGCAAGATCAAAAAAAGAAAGGCTGGGCAGGAATCCCCAGACCGACAGACCGATGATGATCTCTGCCAGAAAAGTTGTCGTTTACAGAGCAGGAACATCCCTTAAGAAACTGCTGAAGGAAAACAAACAGATCGCATCATCCCAAGATGATGGAGCATGATTACAAAAACAAAGATTACTTCAAGATTGGTGAAGTAAGCAGGATATCGGGCGTTAAGGAATATATTATACGCTACTGGGTTTCTGAACTTCCGATTTTAAAGCCGATAATTACACCGACCGGCTATAGATTGTTCAAAAAGAAGGATCTCGAAATTATCATTCTCCTGAAGAAGCTTATATATGAAGAAGGTCTGACGTTGTCAGGCGCAAAAAGAAGATTGTCGGAAAAGACGCAGGACACAGATAATAAGGACGGCAAACGATTGAAAAAAAATTTTGATATGCTAAAACAACAGTTGTTAGACCTCAGAAAGATGCTGAGTGGAACTTAATTTCATCGGGGCGTGGCGCAGTCTGGCTAGCGCACTCGCTTGGGGTGCGAGAGGTCGCCCGTTCGAATCGGGTCGCCCCGATTTTGGATTCTTTCATGGCAATTAATATCCTCGTAACAAATGATGATGGTGTATATTCCCACGGCTTAAGAGCACTTGCAAGCGAGATGGGCAGAATTGGCAATGTTTATGTTGTGGCTCCTGTCAGCGAGAAAAGTGCAACCAGCCATTCTTTGACGCTTCACAGGCCCTTAAGGGCAAAAAGGATGGGGAGACACCAGATCTATGCCGTTAACGGAACGCCAACGGATTGTGTAAATCTTGCGCTGAACGGATTACTCAGGGTACGGCCGCAGCTGGTTGTATCAGGCATAAACATGGGGCCAAACCTTGCAGATGATATAACATATTCAGGTACTGTTGCAGCTGCTATAGAAGCGACACTGCAGAGTGTTCCTGCTATTGCCATTTCAGTGGCAGGCAGAAACAAGGTTTATTTTAAACCTGCAAGGGACATTACTTTAAAGCTTGTAAAGCAGATCATCAGGCGCCCGCTGCCGCCAAATATACTTTTGAACGTAAATGTCCCCAATATACCTGGCGGAAATATTAAAGGTTACAAATTTACAAGACAGGGCAAGAGGCAGTACGGTGATTTAATAATAGAGAAAGTGGATCCCAGGGGTGAGAAGTATTACTGGATAGGAGGCGATATACTTGGGGATAAACCTATAGAAAACTCTGATATTCAGGCAGTGCGTGACGGATATATCTCGATAACACCCATACAACTGGATTTTACAGCGTATGCTTTCCTGAAAGAAATAGCAGGTTGGAGGCTGTGATTGATAGAAAAAAAAGACGTTGATGCTTTAGCCCTGCAAAGGAAGAGGATGGTTCAGGAGCAGCTGATTGGCAGGGGAATTACATCAACAGCGGTCCTTGATGCATTCAGAACAGTACCCAGGCATCTCTTTATAGAAGATGGGCTTGTATACCAGGCTTACAGTGATTATCCGCTTCCAATAGCGGAAGGGCAGACCATATCGCAGCCGTATATTGTTGCACTTATGACCCAGCATCTTGATGTTCATCAGGACGATACCGTACTCGAGATAGGCACCGGATCCGGCTATCAAACTGCTATACTCGCTGAGCTGTGCTCAAAGGTCTATTCCATCGAGAGGCTTGGTACCATCGCATCAAAAGCAAGGAAACTTCTTGATGCACTGGGCTATCATAATGTAATGATTGTTGTAGGTGACGGAACCAAGGGTTATGCCGAGAAAGCACCTTACGACGGCATTATTGTTACCGCTGCCGCTCCTTATATACCTGATACATTCAAAGAGCAGTTAAAGGACGGAGGACGGCTTATCATACCCATAGGCAGTGAGTATGTCCAGACCCTTATGAAGGTAACAAACCAGGGCAAGAGTTTTAAAGAGGAGTCACTGGGAGGGTGCAGGTTTGTGAAGTTAATAGGTGAGTATGGGTGGAAAAAGTAAAAAATATTATATACTGTTTATATCGGCGGTACTGGTTGTTGTTGTTTCATGCGGTGTGCCTTACGGAGTGTATCACACGGTTGAAAAAGGGCAGACGCTTTACAATATCGCAAGGATTTACAATGTGCAGATTGGGGATATTGAAAAGATGAACAACATAACCGATACAACAGAATTAAAGCCCGGGCAAAAGATTTTTATTCCAGGCGCTGAAAAGGTTTTATATGTACCGCCTACTGTTGAAACAACTCATGGACAACACGGACAAAATGCAGTCAAGAAAGCAGGCAATAAGCAGTTAAGCAGTGCCGGTAATATTGCCAAACAGAGAACAGGCAGCTCTGTTGCACACAACACTGCTGCTATGACATTTATCTGGCCGTTACAGGGTAAGCTTTTGCAGACGTTCAGTACATCAAACGGATCAAGGCATGATGGTATAGACATAAAGGCGTCTGAGGGGACGCCTGTTAAGGCTGCAGCGTCAGGCAGCGTGATCTACAGCAACGATACCATAAGGGGTTATGGTAACATGGTTATAATAAAGCACAGAGACGGGTTTGTAACAGTGTATGCTCATAACAGCATAAACCTTGTAAAGAAGGGACAGGACATCAGACAGGGACAGGTTATTGGAAAGGTAGGGCAAACAGGCTATGCAACAACACCGCACCTGCATTTCGAGATCAGGCTGCGTGCAATACCCCAAAATCCGCTTGATTATTTGCCGGCAGTGAACAGGTAAAATAGAGTAACCATACCGTGCATGTCCTTGACACCGACACTCTTAAATGATAACCAAGTTCCAAATTTTAATGGAGGTAAAAATATAGATGGCACAGACAGGTAAGGCAAGAAAGCCGCCTAAGAAATCCAAATCGGTTTTAAAAAGACAGAGGCAAAACATTAAGAAAAGGAAAATGAACACGTCCGCTCTGGCTGCTTTACGAACAGAGATTACCAAGTTCAATGTTATGCTTCAGAACAAGGAGATTGAAAAAGCTAAAACATTTTTAAATGAACTGGCGTCTTTTGTCGGACACCTTTCTTCTAAAGGTATATTGAAAAAGCAAACAGCAAGCAGGAAGATCTCACGGCTGTATTTAAGATTCAATAAAGCTTCGCTCTCAAAAGCTCAATAGTTAGTTTATCAAGGGCTATGGTATTGCTTATCTTGCCCTTTCTTATATTAAGGTTGTATTCATAGAGGAGCCTGATTCCTTTCGTGAAGTCTTCATTGTTGGATCTGATCAGGAGCTGCCTGAATTTCCATGCAAGTGCACCAATTACCATAATATTATCGACGCCTGTTTCCTTTATGCCCTTCAGGTCCTTTAATGCTTCCTTTTCCTTGTGAGCAAGTATTTCGTTAACAAATTTGAACGTATCGGTCTTGTTTAGATTAAAGGTGAGTTCACTGACAGCATTCTCGTCTATAACACCATTATTACCTGCATATGTTGACAGTTTGTTCATTTCATTTTCTACAATTCCCCAGGTGGATACTTCAAAGATGCTGACAAGCATATCTACTGCAGCTCTTGTAATCCTTGTATTATGCGATTTTATGTAATCCTGGATCAGTGAATAAGTGGTCTGATTTAATGATATATGCCTTTTTAAGGTCTTTAAGGAATGCAATGTTTCAAATTTGTTCTGCTTCAATGCATCCGCATTCTCAGAGGTCATTACCAGGAGTATGTGTTCCGGCGGCGAATCCGAAAACTTGATTATGGCTTCAATTGCATCAGGCTTCATGTGTTCTATATTATGAATAACTATGGCCCTGGTTCTCGATATAAGGGAATCGGTGTAAAGGGCATTGTCAAGCTGCTGCAATTCGATCGTTTTCCCTTCAAAAACATCTACTGCATCAGATTTGACGGCGTGCTGTCCCACCAGTCTCTTTGTCAGAGCTGTGTTGTATGAATTGTCTTTACTTACAATTAAATGGATGCTGTTCATAGTTTCCTTAAAAATTACTGTGCATTGCGTCGAAAGCCCGCTGGCATAGTGACACTGCGAGCAAGTCTATAGTATTGTGTTCTCTTTCTTTTGTAAGCAGGGGGTCGTTTACGGGATAGAAATCGAGACTTTCTGTGAGTCCTTTCATCTCCCACAGCGTTTTACTCGTTATAATCTGGACAAGTTTTATATTGATTGTTATTGTTAATCGGTAAACACTGGCTATGCCGGCGCCCGAGAAGAACACGGGTACAGAACTGTACGATGTTATCGTGCCATCAACAATGCCCTCTGCATCTGCTTTTGAAACAAGTTCTGCATCGGATGAATCGGCTATGGTTTTTCTCATCGCAGATGTGAAGAAATCCTCAATGGCAACTTCGTTTGTCAGATTTGTAAACACAGGCACATAAAGTTTTGTTACTTTTAAGGGCACTGCTCCTGTACCCCTGCCGAAGTGGTAACCGCACCCGGACAGAGATACTGTAATTATAATTATGAGAATGCAGAACTTCCTGTTAAATTTCTTCACCTGTAGCTTATATAAACCATTAATCCTGATGCATTGTATGAATGTCCGGAGATGCACTGTCCCTTTTGTATTACATGCTTGTTGGTTCTGACGGCTCTATCCTTACTTTCCTGATTTCCCTAGGTTTTGATCCTGGCGCAAAAGCCATGGATTTGCTAACAGTTTATTCTTATTTTCCATCCTTACTTTCCTGGGTTTTGATCTCCTTTTTGCTTTTACATTTGATGAAGCAAGTGACTTTACAGCTGACGGTTTTTTTGAAGTTGCCTCTTTGTAGAGTTTTTGTGCCTGTTTTCTGTACCCCTCGACCCTGTCTTTAATATCAGATACAATATTCTCTGCCTTATTTTTGTAAAGTTTCAGGGCTCTGTCCTGTACATCGGCAAAAACTTTCTCATACCTTTTCTCTTCAGCTTCTACCTTTTTCACAATCTTTTTGATCCCCGGGTTGTTAATCGCCAGCTTAACAATATCCTTTTGAGTTTTTACAACCAGATCCTGAAGCTGTGACTGTGTCTTCTTCACAATAACCTGTGCCTCGTCCCTGAACTGCCTTACCACGTTTAAAAGATTTGCCTGTTTTGCTGCCATAGTAAACCTCCTCTATGATTAGAAAGTAATGCATAATATTCCAACTGTCAAAGAAAAATGACCCCGTTAGAAAATCCCGCCTTTTATGTGGTCTAAACCCTTTTATACGTCTGACAGGATGAAGCCACGCCTGCGTGCCATAACGCATATCTATTGAAGCATACGATATACCTCTGCATGCAGGCACGTCTCAGACAGAGGACTGATCCGCCTAGGGAAGACTTTCTAACGGGGGTTACATCATACTGGTTGACTTTGTATGCACGAGTATCATACTTAAAATGATAGGAGAGGTACCGAAGTGGTCATAACGGGCCCGCCTCGAAAGCGGGTATCCCGGGCAACCGGGAACGTGGGTTCGAATCCCACCCTCTCCGCCAGACTGCGCTCCCTTGGAGCTCCATCCGTCTGGCCAATTTTCCGGAGGTTCTATTGTGAGGTATATATACATAATCATGCAGGCATTGAAAAATACTCACGCAC
>JAJYJX010000177.1 GCA_021789095.1 bacterium | reverse complement strand
TTCCGATCTTAAACCCTTACGCACACACCTCTCTTCTGAGGATTTTTCTGCAAGGCTGCTGCCTTACTTTTCGTTTTCATCCTCTTTCTGGCGCCTTTTATAAGCTGGTTAATAGTTGTCACATCTTACTCCGGAAATGAAATTTTTCTTGTTTAGCACGCATGTTTATCTATGTCAATAATTTTTTGCTGCTTTGTCAATAAAAACTGTGTTCGCACTATTTATATAATAATAAGATAATCTGCAGATCAGAAAAATAAATAGATTGTCACACTTTTACAATACTACTTCAATAAATAATTCTGTATGAAAAGTCACTTTCTATTCAGCTGCTGTAGTTCTTATATCTTATACTCGTGCAGTCTATAGTATATAAACGAAACTTATGCAAGTCCAATGGCCTTTTTTGATGCATCTACAAGCCTCTGGAAATCAGCGGGCTGGTTTACCGCAAGCTCTGCAAGTATCTTCCTGTCTATATCAATATTGGCCTTTTTTAATCCGGCTATAAATTTTGAGTAGCTCAAACCGGATTCCCTTACTTTTGCATTGATCCTTATAATCCACAGAGACCTGAATTCCCTTTTCCTTGCCCTTCTGTCCCTGTAGCTGTACTTGAGCGACTTCTCTACAGCTTCTCTTGCAGTTTTATATATTAAATGTTTCCTGCCCCAGTATCCTTTTGCCAGCTTAAGATACTTTTTATGCCTTCTTTTAGCTGTCACGCCTCTTTTTACTCTCATATAACTCCTCTTTGTATTCTCTCAAATCTTGAATTCCCTCTGTTCATTACATAGTCGGTATAAGCCTTTTGACCTGTTTCCTTATGGAACCTGAAAGTATAATATACTGCCTGAGTCTCCTTTTTCTACCCTTTGACTTGTGCTCAAGCAGATGTCTCATGCCTGGCCTTTTTACTTTTATCTTTCCTGTACCGGTTACAGAAAACCTCTTTTTTGCTCCTGATTTAGTCTTAATCTTGGGCATATCATGTTTCTCCTTCAAATTTATCATCTCTTGGCAGATAAAACAGCATAAACTGTTTTACCAAGATGCTTCGGCGTCTCAACAACGACAGCATCTTCTGCCAGCATCTTTACGATTCTGTCAAGCATTGCAAAAGCCCTGTCTGTGTACATCATCTCTCTGCCTTTAAGAAAAATCCCTATTTTTACCCTGTTGCCGTCTTTTAAGAACGCCTTGATCTTCTCTATCTTGACATTTACATCATGTTCATCCGTTGTCGGCCTTAATTTTACTTCCTTTGTTTTTATAATGACCTGGGATTTCCTCGAATCCCTGCTTTTTTTCTTAAGCTGATATTTATACTTGCCAAAATCCATCAATTTGCATACAGGCGGATTACTGTTAGGAGACACTTCCACAACATCCAGACCAACCTGTTCAGCTATTGCCAATGCCTGACCCAATGGCATATTGCCGAGCTGAGAGCCATTGGCGTCAATCAGTAATACCTCTTTTGCAGTGATCTTTCTATTAAAACGCAGTTCCTTTTCTATGTATTTACCCTCTCTCTGTTTTTTTTATACAATATATCCAGCAATCCATCCACGGATAATACGACCTGTTTCGTATTTTTGTATTCCCTTACATTCACAGATCCGGTCTGTTGTTCCCTGTCTCCTATTATTAACAAATAGGGTATCTTCTGCATCGTTGCCTCCCTGATCTTGTAGGACAGGGTCTCATCCCTGAAATCCTCCTCCACCCTTATTTGTTTGCCTTCCAGCTTTATCACAACATCCCTTGCATAATCAACATTTCTCGTATTTATAGTTATTACTCTTGCCTGAACAGGGGAAAACCAGAATGGAAATGCACCACCGTAGTGCTCGATGAGCACTCCAATAAACCTTTCAAGTGATCCCATGATCGCCCTGTGGAGCATGACGGTTCTGTGTTTCTGGTTATCCTCGCCGATATAACTTACATCAAAACGCTCCGGCAGGTTAAAGTCTATCTGTATGGTCGTACACTGCCATTCCCTGCCAAGAACATCCTTTATCTTGACATCTATCTTGGGCCCGTAGAACACGCCTTCCCCGGGATCTACAAAGTATGACAGGCCCTTTGTCTCAAGCGCGTTTTTAAGCGCAGACTCCGCCCTGTTCCAGTTTTCAAGACTGCCCGTATACTTTTCAGGCCGCGTTGACAGATAGATATTGAATTGTTCGAACCCGAAAGTCTTGAGATACTCAAGTGCAAGACCGAGTATTCCCACGACCTCGTCCTTCAGCTGCTCAGGCGTCACAAATATGTGTGCATCATCCTGTGTAAAGCCCCTTACCCTCATAAGCCCGTGCATAACGCCTGATCTCTCAAACCTGTAAACAGTGCCGAGCTCGGCCCATCTTAAGGGGAGATCCCTGTAGCTCCTTGTCCCGGTCTTATATATTGCTATGTGAAAAGGGCAGTTCATGGGCTTTAACTGGTAATCAACACTTTCAAGCTCCATGGACGGAAACATGTTTTCCCTGTAAAATCCAAGATGACCGCTTGTATCCCATAATGACAGCTTCGCTATATGGGGTGTGTAAACGAACTGGTAACCTGATGCCCTGTGCAGGTCCTTCCAGTAATTTTCTATTATGCTTCTTAATATCGCGCCCTTAGGATGCCAAAGTACGAGGCCTGCACCTATTTCGTCTTCTATCGAGAATAGCCCAAGTTCTCTGCCGAGTTTCCTGTGATCCCGTTTTTTTGCCTCCTCGATCCTGTCAAGGTATGCCTTTAATGATTCCTTGTCAGGAAAAACAGTGCCGTATATCCTCTTGAGCATCTCGTTGTGCTCATTGCCGCGCCAGTATGCTCCTGCCGTTGACAGGAGTTTAAACGCCTTTATATACCCTGTCGACGGCACATGGGGCCCGGTGCACAGATCGATAAAATCACCCTGTTTGTAAGCCGAAATCGTACCGTTAATATCCCTGAGCAGCTCCAGCTTGTAGTCCTCATGTCTTTCCCTGAACAGCTTTTCGGCCTCTTCTTTTGAAAGCTCCATTCTCTCTATCCTGATATTTTTTTTTGCCAGTTCCTTCATACGCTGTTCTATCTTTTCTATATCCTGCGGCGTAAAAGGAGCTGAAACCGAGAAATCATAATAGAACCCGTCTTCTATGGCAGGTCCTATGGTGAGCTTTGCATCGGGGAACAGCTCTTTCACTGCCTGTGCCATAAGATGGGATGCGGAATGTCTCAGTACATTCAATGCCACGGGATCGCTGATCTCAACAGGTACAATTCCGGCACCGTCTTCTTTTATTTCATGTGACAGATCAACATACCTGTTGTCCAGCTTTGCTATAACAGTTGAAGGGTTAAGCTTCTTGATATCTTCAAGAAATGCTTTCACCGTAATTCCTTCTTCTATATGGTATTGTTTATTTTCGAATTTAACGGTTAACATAAATAGCTGGCTTTATTGAATGGTAGGCACGGGCGGTTTCGAACCGCCGACCTCTACCGTGTCAAGGTAGCGCTCTCCCCCTGAGCTACGTGCCTGTCTGACCTCCGCCCTCCGTATCCCTGCAGGACGCGGGCAACGCACGGGATCCGCACAATGCCCTGCGTTTATCGAATGGTAGGCACGGACGGTTTCGAACCGTCGACCTCTGCTGTGTGAAAGCAGCGCTCTCCCACTGAGCTACGTGCCTGTAATCAATTCCTGTATGACTATCGTTTATCATCATAATTCTCTCTTTGAGCTATCAGTACATTCCGATGATGTCAAGCAGTGAAACAAACTCCGTCGGCAATTTGTCCTCAGACGACACGGGCTCCGATCGTATAAACATGCGCTCGCATTCCTGCCCGATATGGCGAAACACCGCGAATAGCGTGAGAACTTTTATCCGGAAGCTAAATAAATATATACCTTATTGAATCAAAATCAATAAAGCACTCAAGGGTAGGAGGGTATATTGTCCTGGATAAAATCCTCATACCGGCTCTCGACATTCCATCAAAAGGCTATTAAAATAGCGCTATAAGAAGGTGATAAATTATGAAAGTAGTAAATACCGTTGAATTAAAAAATAAGACAAATAAGCTTTTACA
>JAJYJX010000019.1 GCA_021789095.1 bacterium | reverse complement strand
TCTGGGCATACCTTCGATAACAAAGGATACAAAGCTTATAAAAGAGCAGTATAAACTGTACAACTCGAATACAAAGTTTTATTTGCTCGGAAAGAAGCAGCAGGGGGATTACATAGACATTTCTTACGCTCCCATAATCATTATAAACGAGAATATCGGGAACAGATACTTTATGTTTAACCTGAACGAGGAGTACGCATACGGTTTTATTACCGACGAATCAGAAGGGAAACAGTTCTCCGTGTTTCATACAAGCGATCCAATCATAGTCGAAGAGATGATAGCCGTACTTCAGGAGAAATATTTTTTACAGAGACAGATATAACACATGGTTAGGGCAAAGGGCAAAATTTTCATAGCCGATACGGATCAGAAATCGGTTGTATTGGTTAAAGACGCACTTAAGGCGCAGGGATATAATGTGTATTCAGCGCTGAACGGCGTAAAGGCGCTTGAGATTATCATTGACCAGCTGCCTGATATTATAATACTTGGCATGCAGCTGCCGATAATAGATACTGAAAAGCTCAGGGATATTATAAGCGTAAACCCGAGAACCGATAAACTGGCATTGATATTTATGGGCACAGCCGAACAACTGAAGTCGGTCAGCGATATGGGCGAAAAAGTAATAACCAAGCCATTCCGCATAGATGAACTTATAAGTACGATATCGGGTATCTATCAGAAGAGGCAGAGAACGATAGAACTGTCAAGGGAGAACAAGGAGATAGAAGGGAACCTCTCCCAGATATCGCTTATAGACCTGCTGCAGATATTCAGCATGAACAAGAAGGACGGAACTATAACAATATATTCTGACAGGGGGAACGGTTTTATTTACCTTCAGGAAGGAAATGTTATAAATGCGACTTTCGAGAAGGTCGAAAGCGTAAAGGCGTTTTACAGGCTGCTTGGCGTGAGAAACGGGAAGTTCGAGTTTATCCCCCACCGTGCATTAACCCCTATCCGGATTACTTCAACAACCGAGTCCCTGTTAATGGAAGGAATGAGGCACATTGACGAGATGAAGAAGAACAAGGATGTCCTTCCTCCGATTCATGCAACGGTTAAGCTGAAGAAGAAGCTTTCAGAGCTGCCCAAGCAGGTAAGAACGATCACTCAGGAGGTATTGCTGCTGCTGGAATTCTACAACAACGTGGAGGATATTATTGATAACTGTACTTTTCCGGATTACGATGTGCTGCGTGTACTCATGGTACTGCTTGAAAAGGGCATTATAGAGATTGTTCAGCAGGCACCGCCAAAGGTAAGCAATCAGACCGGCAGCCTGCTTGCAAATGAGGAGATATTCAAACTTCTGGAAATCGTATCGGTCAACAAGCATGCAAAATTGGAATCACACAGGGGAAGGATTATAGTATTGTCAGCTAATTATGTTTCTCTTAAAACATTTATCAACAGCATAAACAATATGCCGAAGTTTACATTGAACAGTTCGTTTGCCGTGTCAAACCATGATGATGACGTCTTCGGAGAAATCGGCACGTTGTCCCTTACCGAGCTTTTAAGCATAGAGATACTCTCTGTACCTCCTTTGCTGGAGTACGGGCCTTTATGGGTTGCATTGTCAAGCAGTGCTGTAGGGGCAATAGTCCTTTTTGATAAAGGTTCTAAAGATATTCTTGGCCCGTTCCTGACAGCCGTAAAAAGGTTCAGGAGAGCAAAGAACATGCCCGTAGCTTATGTTTTCTCGATGCCTGATAAACCGAGATCAAACGGCAAGACCATACCGGCATTGAGGAGATTGTTGTCAGCCGGAAACGATGAGCCTATATTTGTTCTGGGAGAGGGATCAAAAGACAGCATAAATATTATACCGACACTTTTAAGAAAGGTAATAAGTATATGATAGACCTGCACACACATTCATTGTTCAGCGATGGCGAATTGCTGCCATCAGAGCTTGTAAGAAGGGCAAAGGTAATCGGAGTAAAGGCCATTGCAATTACCGATCATGTAGATTTCTCGAATTATGCGTTTGTGATAAAGCACATAATGGCTGCTGCAGAGGAGCTGTCCCGCAAACAAGACGATATTAAGGTCATTGCTGGGGTTGAAATTACACATGTGCCGCCAAGGGACATTCCAAGGCTCATTGAGCTGTCAAGAAAAACAGGCGCAGGGGTTGTAGTTATACACGGTGAAACGATTGTTGAGCCGGTTGAGAAGAAAACCAACCTTGCAGGTATAAATGGCAGGGCGGATATAATCGCCCACCCCGGGTTTATAAGTATGAACGAGGCAGAACTTGCTGCAAAGAATAATGTGTACCTTGAGATAAGCGGGAGAGGCGGCCACAGCTTCTCGAACGGCTACGTTGCAATGGTTGCAAAGAAAACAGGTGCAGGACTTGTATTTGATTCGGACGCTCATGCAGACCGCGATCTGATGGACTACAGTTTTGCATTAAAGATTGTAAGGGGAGCCGGCCTGGAAGAAAAGGATTTCAAGAAGATGCTTGCAAATTCAGGGAAAATTATTCAAAAGGAGGGGTTATGATCCTCAGATGTGAAAATTGCCAGACTATGTACATGTTTACGGAAGGCCAGCTTAAAAGCCAGGGGTATAGGTTTGCATGCAAGAAATGCGGGCATGAAAATATTGTTGCACTGCCGTCCGAGGCCGGCTCACAAGAGCAGCATGAACAGCCGGTAGGGCCTGAATCACATCTTCCGGAATCTTCCCCGCAGCAGGAAACACCTGCGGAAAAAATTCCGGAAAATATTCCTGAAAATCTACCGAAACATTTTTTTGAAGAACCGGTTAAAGAGGAGACATCAGCAGAACAACCGGAACAGAAACCACAGAAACCGTTAAAATCAGAACAGGGTAAAGAAAAAACTGAGCTTGAAGATATTTTTGCCTCCTTTGATTCTTCAAAAACAATTGAGCAGCCTTCTTCTCCTGAAGATAAGGCCGGGGCAGTAACAGACTCAGGGAGTGGATCCGCTTCAAAGACCGCAGAGGAATTTGTTTCACCACCCGAAGAAAAGCCACCGGACAAGGATGAAGAAATAATAGAGGGATTTGAGGAGTTCACCATGGAAGATCTCCAAGACAGTGGTCAGGCGGAAGAGACTTCACATGAAAAAGAAACCGTAACGGACACAAGCTGGCTGGAATCTACAAAGATTGAAGAACATGCGCACGCAGAAAGTCCCGCTGGCACAAGTGAACTGTCAGAAGAGACAATACCAATGGAGGAAGCAGTTCCTGAAGTATCAGAGGGTATTGCCGGAACAGGGACAGAAGCCGGAGTAAAAACAGAGGCTGAAGAGTCACTGCTGAGCGAGGAAAGCATCAGTATACAAGAGGCTGCGGCTGCCGCAGGGCAGATTGAAAGGCAAGCTTCACCTGCTTATCAAAAGCATCTGGTAAGACTTATAATCATATCGGCCCTTGGTATCGTTTTAGTCCTGGCTGCTCTCGTAGGCGTCTATTATTATCTCGTGGAATATAATGCCAGGAACCCCGATTTTAGCAAGCTGGCATATATGACCTATAGTGTTTTCCCGGTTTCTGCCAGGGCAAAGAACCAGGCGCAGCAGCTTCTTTCCGAAGCCGACAGCTCCTACATGAAGGACACCATACAGGATTACCGGGAATCTTTAAAACTGTATGAACAGGCACTTACGTTTGATCACCATCTCACGGGTGCGTACGTCGGTATAGCCAGGGATTATGCGGTGTTGATCGACCGGAATAATACAAAAGAACAGCTGAAGAACAGCGCCAAATTTCTTTCAAGGCTGAAAGTGCTGCTGAAAAACGATGCACGGTATAACCTTGTTAACGGCATGATAGCACTTGCCAACAACAATGATTCGCTCGCATCTGATGAAATAAACACGGCGCTGCAAAAATCGCCGCAGTTCCCCGAGGCAATGTACTACAGGGCTTATATGGATTTTATACAGGGTAAGCCGCTTACAGATACGGCATCAGTTTTACAGCAGACGATAAAACTCAGCCCTGATATGATAAAGGCGCAGCTGCTCCTTGCGAGGGTGTATCAGAGGCAGCAGGAACCTGCCATGGCCGTAGAAGTTCTGGATAATATACTCGGCCGATATCCGTACAACGCATCAGCGGCAATACTTGAAGCGGATATTCAGGCAGTCTCAATCAGTGGTACGGCACAATCAATCTCCAGACTCAGCGATATCCTCAGTAATGGCGGAAAAGAGATTGATGATTATGATAAAGCCAGATTGTACTACACCATAGGCATGCTGAATTTGCTCGGCAACGATTATGTCGCTGCAATAGCCGCGTTTAAGAATTCTCTTTCCAGCAGCGCATCGGCAAAGACCTTGGTTGCCCTCGGCGATGCGTATATGAAGAAAGGGAATCTGAATGATGCCGAAAAACAGTACCAGATGGCGATATCGGCAGATAATACAGATGCCGAGGCTGATTTCAAACTGGCCGGGGCATACTATCTTGATCACAAGTATGTTCTGGCTATTTCCAATTATACAGCCGGGCTCAAGCTTAAGAAGGACGATCCTGATGCGCTCTACGGGCTGGCGCTTGCAAGAGAAAAGAACGGCGAACTGGATTCAGCCCTTAACGTCATCGAAAGTGCAGTCAAACTTTCCGAGGATGTACCGGAGTTCATTGTTTTGAACGGCAGGCTGCTGAGAGAAAAGGGTAATTATAAGGATGCGGATATTCTCCTCTCAAAGGCGGTAGACAGGTTCCCGGACTATGCGCCTCTTCATACCGAGTATGGTGTCGTACTTGGTAAAGAAGGTGATTATAAAAATGCGATCAAGCAGTTGACAACGGCAATGGGCATATCACCGGATACACCGGAAAACAGCGCTTACATGGCAGATATGCTGAATAATACGTCGAAGTATGCAGAAGCAGAAAAATATGCGTTAAAAGCCCTGTCATACAACAAAAACTTTCCCTATGCGCACGAAGTATTGGGAGATATTTATATGAATGAACACAGACTCCATGATGCCGTTCATGCGTACAACACCGCTATTTCACTCCAGCCTTACTCGGCCGGCGTCATGTATAAACTGGCAAAGGCATACGTTGCCGGCAAAGCCTTTACAAGCGCTGCATCGTCACTGGATGACGCTATCAGGATAGACCCATCGAACGCAGTGTATCATTATACACTGGGCAATGTGTACAGGGACATGGGCAATATCCAGCTTGCCATTGGTGAGTATACCAGGGCCATAAACATGAACAGCACAATGGCTGATGCATATTACCAGAGGGGGATCATGAATATCTCGGGCCGCAATGATCTATCGGCAATCAATGATTTAAAGAACGCTATGAAATATGCACCCGATAATCCCGATTATATGCTGGCGCTCGCTGATTATTATTACAACAACAAGGAGACATATTCAGCGATAGATTATCTGAACAAGGCGTTGAATATATCGCCAAAAAGCCCTGAGCTGCATTATAAGCTCGGCGTTGCTTACAACTATATCGGCAAGTCAGAAGATGCCAAAAAGGAGTTTTCCGCGGCCCTCGGTCTTTCTCCGCATTATTCAGAGGCGATGATCGGACTCGGCAATATATATTATCAGAATGGAGATATCCAGAGGGCACAGCAGTACTATGAAAAGGCCGTGCAGCTCAGCCCTGATGAGGGAGATGCATATTATGCCCTGGGCACAGTCTACGAGTACAACGGTATGTATGAAAAGGCGTTGACAGAGTACAGATACGCAGCTAAGTACAGTAAGAATCCCGCCAGTGCGTATTTTAAAATAGGCATGATGCTGGCCAATTTGAATGAGCAGAATGAGGCGAAGGCAGCACTTTCAAAGGCTATTAACCTGGGCCTTCCAAGTGATATGGAGGGTACGGCAAGGAATAAATTAAGGAGCTTGATGTAGGATGGTGAAATGCAGTTAAAAAGACTTGAGATACAGGGCTTTAAAACTTTCGTGGAGCCCGTAAGCTTTAATTTCGAACGCTCTATAGTGGCAATAGTTGGTCCTAACGGAAGCGGCAAGAGCAACATCGTCGATGCGGTAAAGTGGTGCATGGGCGAGCAGAGCACAAAGCAGCTCAGGGCTAACCAGATGTCTGATCTTATATTCAACGGATCGGAACACAGGAAGTCTGTGGGAATGGCCGATGTCTCCCTGATCTTCTCTAACAACAACACAGGCGTTCCATCATCATATGCGTCTTTCTCGGAGATTGTTGTTACCAGGAGGATGTACAGGGGACAGGAGAGCGAATACTACCTCAATAAGGATGCAAGGAGATTGAAGGATATCCTGGAATTCCTTATGGATATAGGCATAAGCTCCAAGGCTTTCTCCATAATAGAGCAGGGACAGATCGGGGAGATCATAGACGCTAAGCCGGACATGAGGAGATACGTGATTGAGGATGCAGCCGGCATACTGAAGTACAAGAGCAGAAAGAAGATCGCGCTCGACAAGATTGAACTTACCAGGGGTAATATCGCCAGGATATCCGATCTGCTGTCAGAGATAAAGCGCCAGCTGAACCAGGTTAACAAGCAGGTAAAGGTGGCACAGGAATACAAGTCTCTCAAGGGCGAGTACAGGGCACTGGAACTCAATCTTTTAAAAACAGAATACCTTCAGTTTATAAACATGCTGAACGGGAAGAAAGCTCTGCTCGAACAGACAAGATTTGAACTGGCGAAGTTAACATCGCGCGTTTCGGCAAGATACTCGGATCACCAGCGTGTTAAAGACAGGCTCGATAAACAGGCGGCTGATATATCCGACAAGCAGGGTAGGGTTAACGGCCTGACGGCAGAGGCAATGGTACTGCAGGAGAAAATTGAATCAGCAAAAAAACTGAAGGAAGCCCTTGAGAAGGACAATGAAAGGATCAGCGCCGGCATAGATGAACTTGATAAAACGGGCGTGCTCTTAACGGAGCAGCTCCGCACGGAGGAGAAGAAACTGGAAGAGGAAAAGAAAGAGCTGAATTCCCTGAATGAAACGTTAAAGCTGTACGAGAAGGAAAAGAACGCGCTCATTGAGCAGATAAACCTTGTAAAGGATAAAATAGAAGAAGAAAGGAACAACGAATTCAGCAGGGTCAAGAAGATAACGGGAATCGATAATCAGATAATAGCGGCAGAGCATGACATGGAAAACATCACGCACAGGGAGGAAAGAATACGGCATGACAGGGAAGCCATAGAGCAGAAGGTCGGGATATTAAAAGAGGAAAAGGAAAACCTGGGAAAACAGGAAGTGGAAAATGCTGTCAAATTAAAGAGTGCCGAAGGGAGTATAGCGGGGCTCAACGGACAGTTAAAAGAACTTTCCGGTGAATTTGAAGCGCAGTCGAACATTATAGATCAGGCCAAAAATACATACGAGAGTATGCGTTCGAGGTACCTTACACTGGAGGATCTAAGAAAAAATCTCGACGGTTATTCCGACGGCGCAAGGTTTGTTATTAAACAGTCGGAGCAGTTCAATATAGGGAAAGTCATGGCCGATTACATAAATGTAAAGCCGGGCTATGAACTCGCGGTCCAGGCTGTACTGGGCGACGTTGTTCAGGCCATGATCGTTTCCGGTTATGATAAAGCGGAATCGATAATCGAGGTACTGAGGCAGCAGGATAAAGGCAGGGCAATCTTCCTGGTTAAATCCGGCTTCAACCCTTTACGCACAGAACCCAGGGAAGGCGCGGTGCCGATCCTTGATGTCATCGATGTAAAAGATGATGAAATGCTTGCGGTGTTCCAGTCACTGCTTGGAAATGTTTATATAGTTTCTTCACTGAAAGAAGCTGCAGTTCTTGCTGAAGGCGGTGCAACATCTGTCACGCGCCAGGGCGATGTTTTAAGGCCGGGCATCGTGCATGGAGGTTCCGAGGGCGCCATAAAGGGCGGACTTCTTGACAGGCGCAGCGAGATGGAAAAGCTCAAGCTGGAGATCGATGCCGCATCGGACAATCTCAAGCGGCATGAGCAGAAAAAAGCAGAACTGGCAGACAGGATCAACGCCTGCAGTTCTGAGCTGTCAAACAGCGGAAACATAAGGCAGGAATTGGAAAAACAGCAGTTAAACGTCGCAGCAAAGGTCCTGGGGATAGTGGAACAACTGAACGGTTACGAAGGATCGCTGCTGATGCTGCAGATGGAGGAGGAAGAAATAAGGAAGAATGCATCGGTTCTTTACGAAGAAGTCAGTGACCTTAAGCAGAAGAAGGCGATATACGAGGAAGATAAAGGTGCAAATACCAGCCTTATAGAAAGGCTCAGGGATTCGTTAACAGAACTTGAATCGCAGCTTGATGCTAAGAAGGAATCAATATCCGATAGCAATGCAGTCACAGCGGCATTTAAGGAGAGAGTAAATGCAAGATCCTCCGATATAAAGAGAATGCACGGTGAGTATGAAGATATAAGCAGGAAGCTGGCTTCGTTAAAGCAGGAAGCAGGAAATAACAATAACAGGCTCGAAACGAGCGGCCAGGACATCGTATCTGCCGGAGGAAAACTTGCGGGTATAAATGAAAACATCAGGATTTTGCAGGATTCCATTGTTGATGCAAAGGCATTTTATGACCGTGAGGCCAAAGAGCACACCGATATGGAACAGGAGATAAAACAGCTTGAAAAAGAGATCGGCACAATCAAAGGCAATGAATCAGCCCTTGCCATTGAAGTTTCAGAACTCACCATGAAATCGAACTACAGCAACACTGCGGCAAAAGACAAGTATGGGATAGACCTTGAACAGTATGAAGCGCAGCTGATAAAAGAAGACGCAATACCCGGGAGCAGGGACAGGCTGGTTTCACTGTCGGAAAAGATAACAAAAATGGGTGACGTGAATGTGGGGGCTATAACAGAATACGAAGAGCTGCAGAAAAGGGTCGATTTTTATGAGAAGCACAAGCAGGATCTCGAGGACGCCATTGATAATCTCAAGAAAGTAATCAACTCTATAAACAGGGAGTCAAGAAAGCTGTTCAGGGAGACATTTGACAGGATAAATGAAAATTTCAAGAAAGTTATACCAAAACTTTTTGACGGCGGCAAAGGGGAACTTATCCTTACAGATGAGCAGGACCTTCTGGAAAGCGGCATGGAGATAGTCATCCAGCCTCCCGGGAAGAGGCTGCAGAATATAAGCCTTCTTTCAGGCGGGGAAAAGGCCCTTTCTGCGGTTGCACTGCTCATGTCGGTATTCATGGTAAGGCCCAGCCCGTTTGCGCTTCTTGACGAAATCGATGCACCATTGGATGATTCAAGTGTCGCGAAGCTGAACGGGCTGATCAAAGAGCTTGCTGCAAACAGTCAATTTATACTCATAACACACAACAAGAAGACAATAGAGATAGCTGATGTAATATACGGCATAACGATGGAGGAACCCGGGGTATCAAGGATCATATCTGTCAAACTGCAAAAAGAGGCTGTCTGAATGTACAGAGACGTCATGCAGAATTTTATAAACATCGCAAAGGGTGTGAACGGAGTTGTATTTATGGACTCCGAGGGAGAAGCCGTTGATTTTGCCGGGACCGTGTCGGACTATGATCTTAAGGTAATAGGGGCTCATTTTAGTGTGTTTTTCAACCAGATCAACGGTTTTGACGAACAACCCCACTCTATGCTCATTACGATGGAACCGTACGTCCTCGGCATGTACAGGATTACGAAGGAATATTTTTTGCTGGTCCTTTATGTATCGTCCTATCACGTGATAATAAACAGATTCAGGCTGCGCGAACTGATCGATTTTATAAAAGGCTCGCTTTAAACATCGATGCATGGATTATTTTCCAGATTGTCCTCCGTTTTTTCAAAATTCTCAGATAAGAGTAGCATAACAACGATCGACATTGAAAAGTATACCGAAGAGCTCCTGTCAATGGATATGAGCTTCAATGTTGCAGAAAAACTGATCCACGGAATAGGATCATCCGGTAAGCCCCCGGTAGAAGCCCTGAAGGACACCATGAAGCAGATACTGCTTTCCGGACGGATGTGTGAACCGAAATGCGGCATTCTTATGATCGGCATCAACGGCTCGGGCAAGACCACGACCATAGCGAAACTCGGCAAATGGTACAGGGATAAGGGATACAGCGTGATTGCGGGTGCAGGGGATACATACAGGGCAGCAGCAATAGAACAGCTTTCGATACTTGCAGGCAGGACAGGCATGGATATTGTCAAGGCAAAGCCCGGCGTTGACCCCGCTTCCGTTATACACGATGCTGTTGCGGCTTATAAGAACAGAAGCAGGGATGTTGTCATAGCTGATACTGCGGGCAGGCTGCACACAAATGTAAACCTCATGAACGAGCTCAAGAAAGTCAAGTCTGTCATGACGAAGGCACTTACCGGTGACAGGCTTGCGACCTACCTCATCATAGATGCGACAATCGGCAAGAACTCTTTTCAGCAGGCAAGACAGTTCAACATGAACATAGGAATTGACGGCATTATTATTACGAAACTTGATGGCACTGCAAAAGGCGGTATACTATTCACGATATGCGATGAACTCAAACTGCCGGTTGCCGCAATCGGGACAGGTGAGGGACTGGATGATTTTATGCCGTTTGACAGGGATAAGTTTACAGAGGATTTATTCAGATGAAAAGGCCTGTTGTTTATGCTCACAGGGGGGCATCAGGCTATGCAATTGAAAACACAATCCCGTCATTCCAGCTCGCGATAAAGATGAAAGCAGACGCTGTCGAGTTCGATGTCCAGCTTACCTCTGACGGCGGGGTTGTGGTATTCCATGATTTTACGCTCGGCAGGCTGTTCAATACAGATAAAAGCGTGTCTGCGCTTAAAATGGACGAAATAAGACAATACACATTTCATGACACTGCTGACGGAAAGCCTGTGAACATCCCGATCCTGGAAGAACTGCTGGCTGTCATAGGCCATAAAATTGCGATGAATATAGAATTAAAGTCGCAGTCGCCCGACCCGTCTGTTCTGTACAGACTTTGCGAAGAGGTATTTAGGCTCATCAAAAAGCATAGCTTAATGAAAGAAGTCATTGTTTCTTCCTTCAATATCGATGCAGTAAAGCAGATGAGGAATCTGTCAAATGATGTAAAGGTTGCCCTGCTCGTCGACGAACTTTCCCCGGAGATCCCGGTTTACGGGCATGACAGGGCGGACTCGCTGGTTAATCCCCGACCCAAGCCCCGCTTGGGTACCCCGCCCCCTTTAGTAAAGGGGGGAGAGGGGGGATTTGAAGTCTCTTCCCCACCCTTTAGTAAGGGATTACACACGCTGTCTTTTTATATTGAGACGGCGAAAGGGCTTAGCGCTGACACAATAAATATGTCCTATCTGCTTGCAGACAGTGCCGTGATTTCGAAAGTGCACGACAGCGGTCTGAGGTTGAACGTCTATACGGTCAACGATGAAGAACTTTTAAAAACGCTTACGGATACAGGTGTTGACGGCTTCTTTACCAATTACCCCGATGTTGCGCTCAAGGTCATAGCGCAGGAGACGGCCCGGAGTGCCGGGAGATAATGTTCCTCATTACGGCAGTAGCAGGCCTTGCGCTTTTCCTCTACGGCATTGATCTCATAAATGCAGGTCTGAGCAAATTATTCAGTGAGCAGATAAAAAGGTTCCTGCACCTTGCCTCCAGGAGCGTGCTGTGGGCTATCCTCATTGGCGGTGTCGTCACTATTTTGATCCAGAACAGCAATACGCCCGTGGTCATGCTCATGGGTTTTGCGACATCCAGACTGATAGACCTGAAAGGTGCGATGGGCATCATCCTGGGCGCTGATATAGGGTCGACATTGACGGTCCAGCTCATATCGTTCAACCTGTATGACCTTGGACTTTTCCTTATAGCGGCGGGCTTTTTAATCAACATCCTTATCAAGGACCAGAGGGCAAAGGCCGCATCAAGCTTTTTCACAGGACTGGGCTTTATCCTGTTCAGCATGCAATTCTTTACAACGGTTATGGACATTGCCAGTCCCGGGCAGCTTGATGTAAGCAGGCTGATACTGAATAACCCGTACGCGGCTTTTCTCTCATCTCTTGTGCTCACGTCGATCATACAAAGCAGCGCTGCAACCATTGGGCTTGCCATTTCATTCGCCAATACCGGTATCCTGGGCCTTGACCACGCAATACCTATCATTCTGGGGGCCAACATCGGGACCTGTTCTACAGCACTCTTTGCCATGTATAAAGCCGATTCCAACGGAAAGCGGGTGGCCGCGATCCACCTGCTGTTCAAGATAGCAGGGGTAATCATAGTGCTTCTGTTCTATAAGCCGTTCATGCTGCTTGCAGAGTCGACGTCGCACAATGTCTCTCACCAGATCGCGAACGCCCATACGTTGTTCAACGTTCTCATTACATTCGTGCTTGCACCGCTCGCATCCCCTCTGTCAAAATTGTTGATACGTTATATAAGGATTGGCAGGGAATTCCAGTTGCCGGACACGCCGCTGTACCTTGACGAATCTGCCCTGTCAACGCCGTCCATTGCCTTTCACTATGCATTGAAAGAGATTATAAGGCTCGCAGAATATATCTATGGGATGCTCGAGATTTCGTACACGTCCCTGTCCCATAACGACCTGTGGAACATCAATGAGCTGAACGCAAAAAACATTGCCGTAGAGAGGCTTGCCTCTCATATAAAACTGTACCTCGCACATGCATCCGCATCAAAAACCCTCTCGGAGGATAATGCGGCACAGCAGTTCGGGCTCGTAACATATCTCAAGAACCTTGAAGTCGTATCCGACATAATAAACCAAAACCTGTCTTCGGAGATCGTAAAGAAAACCACGGGACAGTACAGGCTCTCGGAAGAGGGATGGCAGGAGATCAAAAAATACTTTCAGGATGTTATGAAATTCTATCAGGACGTTATATCCGCGATAGAGAGCGAGAAGACCGACAGCGAAAGTTTTGCAGAGAGAAAGAAGCAGCTTTCACAGACGGAACTGCTTCTGTTGAAACACCACCTTGAAAGGTTGAACAAGGGATACAGGGAGTCCATCGAGACAAGCGCACTGCACATAGAAATCGTCAGTATCCTGAGGCGCATTGTGTCCCAGCTTTCATACATGGTCGAGCCGGTGAACCCGGTTTGAAAACGGCATGAACTTTTATTTTGATATTGTTTCCTTATTGGCCGAAATTTGATATATTTGTCAAAAAGGGAGGCATACACAATGGAGAGAAAGATTTTCAGCGAGGAGCACGAAATCTTCAGGCAGGGCTTCAAAAAGTTTCTTGAGCGCGAGGTTGTTCCGCACCAAGCGGAATGGAAAAAGAACGGCATTGTTTCAAGAGATGTGTGGAAGAAGGCAGGCAGTGCAGGGTACCTGTGCCCGTGGGTTGAAGAGAAATACGGAGGTTCAGGCGTGAATTTTCTGTACTCGGCAGTCATTATGGAGGAGTTAGCAAATATCATGGAATCAGGCTTTGCCATTAACCTTCACAGCGATATTGTTGTTCCTTACATTGCTACATTCGGAAATGAAGAGCAAAAACAGAGGTGGCTGCCAGGTTGTGTGAGCGGTGACATAGTAACGGCAGTAGCAATGACAGAACCGGGTACCGGCAGCGACCTCCAGGCAATAAAGACCACCGCTGTAAGAGACGGCGATTACTATATAGTAAACGGACAGAAGACTTTTATATCGAACGGGCAGGTCTGCGACCTTGTTGTTGTCGCATGCAAGACTAACCCCCAAGCGGATCCCCCTTACACGGGCATGAGCCTCATTGTGGTGGAAGATAAAACACCAGGATTTGAAAAAGGAAAAAAACTTGAAAAGATAGGCATGAAATCACAAGACACATCAGAGATGTATTTCTCTGACTGTAAAGTGCCGGTAAAGAACCTGCTTGGTGGGGAGGGTGAGGGATTTTTCCAGCTTATGCAGAAGCTGCAGCAGGAAAGGCTCGTGAGTGCTATAGCAGCGCAGGCGGGAGCTGAAAAGGCACTTGAAGGAACAATTGAGTATACCAAGACAAGGACTGCTTTCGGTAAGCCCATATCAAAGTTCCAGAATACGCGTTTCAGGCTGGTTGAGATGGCAACGGAAATAGAGATTGGAAGGACATTTGTTGACAGGCTGATCCAGGAGCATATTGCGGGTGTCAACATTATAAAAGAAACATGCATGTCCAAATGGTGGGTCACGGAAATGCTCAAGAGAACAATCGATCAGTGCCTGCAGTTCTTCGGCGGTTACGGGTACATGATGGAATACCCCATTGCACAGGCGTACCTTGATGCGCGCGTCCAGACCATATTTGCCGGTACCACGGAGATCATGAAGGAGATCATAGGCAAGCAGATGGGACTGTAGTTAATCGTTTACTTTAAAATATCTTTCTTTATTATCTTTACAAACCCAAGGTACACGGGTTCGGACTCTTCGATGAATTCTTTGATACTGTCCCATCTGATATCAAGATATTCGTGGGTAACTATGTTTCTCAGCTTTGCCCAGCCAGAAAGCTTTTTTGCAAGGCCCCCTTTGAAATAATGTGTTGCTCCCAGATTGTGAAGGATGTCCCTGTACGTTTGCGGTATCTTGACCCTGTCTGTTGCAAGGATGATCTTCGCTATATCTATCGACGAATTGACAATGTTCTCGACCCATCTCTCGACGTTCCTTCTCTTATCGTTGTCGTTTTGATATTCATTCCATGAAAGGTTTTTAAATTTCGGAAAATCCACGAGTTCTCTTTCCAGAAAATCTGTAAGTTTTATCAGTCTCTCTTTGTCTGCTCTTTCGATCCTCATATCCTGTTTTCCATCTCATTTTTCAATGCCCAATAATCTTCTATAAAACTCCTGAAATCTTCTGCAATAGCAGTTGTACGGAGCATGAATTCAATAAATAGTCTTCTGTCTTTTATTAAAACAGGCAATCCACTGATTGCACTTTCTGCAATTGTTGCCGGTGCCCTGTTCAAGACTATGAGATCGACCTCCCGCCCGGCGATCCTTTCGAGATCGAGCCAAAGACCGTCAGTCTCATATTTTATACCGGCCTCCTCTATTTCTATCCTGCCTGTTTTCGGCCTGAAGTATACGCCTATATCTATATCCGAATCTTCCCTGAGCCTTCCCGCAGCTGCCGAACCAAAAATAAAACTCATTGCAATGTCTTTGCGCGCGCTGAAATATTTCTTGAGAAGGCTTATTAAAGCTTTCGTGTTTCGAGGTTTTCCTGCCATATATCAGGTCCCATTACCTTACATTGATCTTTTCCTTCATCTCCCTTACGGCCCGCTCAATGCCTGTAAAAACAGCCCGGGCTATGATGGAATGTCCTATGTTATATTCCGTTATGGAGTCTATCCTGGTTAGAGGTTCTATGTTTATGTACGTAAGGCCGTGTCCTGCTGCTACACCAAGCTTTAATTTTTCAGCGGTTATGACGGCATTTACTATCTGCTGGATGTTTGTTTCCAGTTCCTGCCTCGTTTTTGATTCACTGTACCGTGCAGTGCTTATCTCGATCACATCAGCGCCGGCCCTGTGAGCAGCCTTTACCTGGTCAAGATCCGGATCTATGAAGAGACTTACTATGATATCCGCATCATGGAACAATCGTGCGTATTTCTTGAACGATTCCAGGTTCAGTGCAACCTCCAGTCCGCCTTCGGTCGTAAGTTCTTCCCTGCGCTCGGGAACAAGCGTTACTATATCCGGCTTTATATCAAGTGCCGTCTTTATCATCTCCTGGGTAGGCGCCATTTCCATGTTCAGTTTTGTTCTGACGATCTTTCTCGCAAGCTCGATGTCCCTGTCTTGAGTGTGCCTCCTGTCTTCTCTCAGATGCATTACTATGCTGTCGGCACCTGCAAGCTCTATCAGGCTTATCGCACTTACAGGATCAGGCTCGTTTGTTTTCCTGGCCTGCCTTACGGTAGCTATGTGATCTACATTTACACCCAGTTTCTTCATAATGGATTACTCCTTTGACCGGATATTACCATAAATTGTAGTCTGATTCCTACCATTTTCTTTGGACAGATAAAGCGCTTCATCAGCGTGCGATATGAGATCCTGCTTGTTTCCGGCGTCTTCAGGTATGCCCGATATACCTATGCTGATGGTGAATTTTATCGCTGAACTACCGTTATCTATTGATACTGCCTCGACTTTCTTTCTCAATCGCTCTGCTATTTTGTATGCGCCTTTTACGTCGGTACTTGGTAAAACTATACTGAATTCCTCTCCGCCGTATCTTGCCGCGTAGTCAACGTCCCTCATTGACTGCATGATGACGTCCGAAAGCTTCTTTAAGACCCTGTCGCCTTTTGGATGCCCGTAGGTGTCGTTTAATATTTTAAAATGATCTATATCAATCATGAACAACGTAAGCGGTTTCCTGTATCTGAGCGCTTCCTTTACCTCAACGTCTATGTATTCCTGGAAATGCCTGTGGTTGTGCAGGCCCGTAAGGCCGTCGGTCGTGGCCAGTTTGCCAAGTTTGTTGAACAGGATAGAGTTGTACAATGAAATGGAAACCTGGTTTATGAGAGTATCCAGGATTATGCTGATTCTTTTATTGAGTGTGTTATCCATGAACAAAACCACCATACCCACTTCTTCGGTCTTTCCACGCAGTGATATTATAGCGGTGTATTTCAGTGCTTTGTCTGGTTCATAAAGGTTGTGCAATGCGGGATAAAGCAATTTTATCTGCGATGTTGAGACCTGGTTTGCGGACGAGAATTGGCTTTCCAGTATACCGTCATGTATGGGTGCGGTATCCAGGAAAAAGCTTTTGCCGGAGAGATCCCGGTTTATATTGTACGTTGTAACTACATCAAAGGTCCTGCTTTCGTTCTTGATTGCAAAGATGCCTGCATTTGCGCCTGTTATTCTTATTATTTCCCTCAGGGCCGTTTCTCCTATCTCCGATGCATTTATAAAGTGCGACAGGGTCCTCACAAAGGTGTACATCGCACCTTTTTCATGCATATCGTAGCGCAGCTTGTACTGCAGTTCTATATTATCCAGAAGGTCTATAATCTGGTTGGTTATAACGGACAGAAGTTTGACATGCTCATCCGTGAATGCCTGGACTTCAAGGCTGTCTACGCAGATTACGCCGATTATATCATTGTCCTTTAGGGCAGGGACGGCCATGAAGGATTTTATGCCTTCATTGCGCGTATAGTACGGTATGTCCTTGATCTCGTCCTTTATTTCGTTCAGTAAAAGGCTCTTCTTGTTTTTTAGTATCCAGCCTATGTAGGTATCATCTGCTTTCAGAGGCCTGTCCATATCTATCCATTCGCTGTTTGACAGTATCTCCCTGCCTTTTAAGTTCATATTATTGTCCATAAGATAAAGTATTACAGTGAAAGGATGTATTGTTGATCGGATGGTTTCAACTATACCGTAAAGCCTTTCATTCAGCATTGTCATAAGCCTGTTTTTCTCTTTTTTTAATCCATCATCGGATATGATTTCAGAATACTGTATTGACTCATTCCCGCTGCCGGGTTTTATGCTGAATTCTATAGGTGCTTCCTGCAGGGTTGAAATTTTGTTGCGCAGTCTTTGCAGGATCTTTTTCTCGTAAGCCATGATAAGTCCTATGGTTATGACTGCAAAAAAGGAAACCATGATGTAGAATATGTACCGCTCAAATGGCCTGGAATATGTATAGGCTTTCAGAAAAAACAGTACAGCGCCATAGATAACGGAGGTCAAGCCTTCCGTTAAACCAAAAATCATGGTGATAAGGCTGAATACAAGGTAGATGGAAGAGTTGGCGTTGAATTTGAAGGTATTCTCAATATAGTCGAGCATTATTATGTAAGATGCTACAATCAGAAGGGAGAGCAGGATATTTTTAATGCTCTGCGGTATCTGCATTAACAGGTAGATCATAACTGACATGATAAACAATACGGCTATCAATGACAGGAAGAGTATGCTGGTGTAATCGCTGCTTATACCTACCCCGAGCACATAGCCGCCGGAAGCAGTCGCAAGCAATATAATAAATAGTGCAATAACGGCTATCTGCTTGTTTTTCAGATTTAACATCTTACGGTCATTTTATGTTGGTCTATTTTTCTTTAGAATCTGCTGCGGGACCGCCTGGAGCCTTGCTGTTGTCCTTTTTGAAATATACTACAATCTCGTTTTTTCTTGCCATGCCCAGCTCCTCTCGTGCTATCTTTTCGGCGTAAAAATTGCTGGTCTGCAATAAACTTATCTGTTCTGCGAAATTATCGCGTTCCTGTATTAACTGATTTTTCTTTGCCTCTGTTTGTGAAATATTGGTTTTCAACTGCCACAAGTCATATAATCCGCCGTGTGAAAATACAGCGTATAAACAGAGTGCTACGATCAATATCAATAAGGATTTATTAAACCATTTCATCAGTTTTTAACGGTAGCTCCTCCATTGACATTTGAGTACATGTATATTCCCTTGAGTATATCAAGGGCACGCTTTATCTCGTTGTCTCTCAGTAACTCCTCGGTTGCAGAGCTTTCCTTTGTTTTGTCCTGTTTTATGTTGTTCTGCGCCGGGAAATGCCCCTCAAGATCTTTTTCCTTTACCCCGAATATATTCTGGGATTCCTCTTCTACAACCTTTTCCTCATGCATGGTGATATTCGGCTGTATGCCCTCAGCCTGGATGGACCTGCCGTTCGGTGTATAGTACAGTGCGGTTGTAAGACGCAGTGCAGAGCCGTCATCAAGCGGGATGATTGTCTGAACGGAGCCTTTCCCGAAACTGGGCGTACCGATTATTATTGCCCTTTTATGGTCCTGCAGTGCGCCTGCAACGATCTCGGAAGCACTTGCAGTACCTCCGTTGATGAGCGCTACTATGGGATAATCAGGTTCTACACGTTTGCCGTCCGAGAGAAACTTAAGCTGCTGATCCGGGAGCCTGCCCTTTGTATAGACTATCATGCCGCTCTTTATAAAATGTGAAGCGACGTCGACTGCCTGATTCAGCAGTCCCCCGGGGTTATTCCTGAGATCGATGATCAACCCATAAATATTGTTGCCTGTTTTTTTGTGAATATCGTCCAGGGCTTTTTGCAGTTCGCTGTTTGTTGTTTCCTGGAACTGTATGATTCTCACGTATCCATAATGTCCGTCGATAACGTTGTACCTTACACTCTTGATTTTTATGATTTCTCTTGTAAGCACAAACGTTTTAGGCTCTTTCAAGCCTTCACGTATGACCGTTATCTTGACCTTTGTGCCGCTTGGTCCGCGGATCATGTTTAAGTCCTGCTCGAGTGTGAGGTCCCTTGTCGGTTTGTTGTCTATGAGGATGATCTTATCACCCGCCTTTATGCCTGCCTTTGCAGCAGGGGTATCTTCTATGGGGGCTATAACCGTAAGGATCCCGTCCTTGAGCGTTATGGTCATGCCGACACCGCCAAATTGACCCTGCGTGCTTATTTGCATGTCTTTGTACTCATCGGGTGTCATAAAGCTCGAGTGCGGGTCAAGTGAACTGACCATACCCTTCAATGCACCGTATATGAGTTTCTGTGTACCGACAGGTTCAACGTAATCCTTTTGTACCTTGTTCAGAACAGATGTAAACAGGCCAAGTTCTTCATATCTGTTTTCCACATTTTTCGCGTGATCTTTGGTCGTTACAACCGTAGCTGCAAAAGCTGATGTTACCGCGACAATAAGCAACAATATCCACCAGCTCTTAATGGTTTTAGGTTTCATCCGTTCCTCCATGAATATTTATTTATGTAATATCATAACGCTTCTTTTTTGAAAAGACAAGAGATGCACAAACATGCGGTCATTATTTGACTCGACAGACGGTTTGAGCATACTGTTTTAAAATTACAATATAACGTTCTGATTTATTTTAAGTGTCTGCAAGCAAGGAGGATGAAAATGGGAAGATTGAAGACATGGATTTTGATAGCAGGGTTTCCCCTGGTATGTGCAGGTATTCTTGCCAATAAAACCTATGCTGATGAACATTACAAATACCCGCCCCCGGGGAAGCTCATAGACGTAGACGGCCACAAAATGCACATTGATTGCACAGGCAGGGGAAATCCTGTTGTGATCCTTGAAGCAGGCCTTGCAGGCTATTCCCTTGACTGGAGCCTTGTCCAGCCGGAGATTTCAAAGACGACAACGGTATGTTCTTACGACAGGGCAGGGTATGGCTGGAGTGATCCAGGACCAAAACCGAGAACAGCCCAGGAGGTCGTAAAAGAGCTTCGGGAATTGCTTGTAAAAGCTGGGATAAGAGGTCCGTACATAC
>JAJYJX010000176.1 GCA_021789095.1 bacterium | reverse complement strand
TTTATATTGATATACGGGCAACGGGCAGGTTTGAGGATTTTTACGCAAAGGTCCAAACAGACACGAAAATATCATTTATAAAGGGTAAGGTCGCAAAAATTACCGAAGACGCCGCTACCAAGGACCTTACGGTAGTAGCGGAAGATATCCTTTCGGGACAGAAGATTCATAAAACGGTAAATATGGTTGTGCTGGCATCGGGTATGGTTCCGAACGGTATAAAGGCGGAGATGCCGGCTGATATTGTTTATGATGAATTCGGTTTTATTGTTCCCGATCTTCAGTCACCCGGAATCTATACAACCGGCTGTGCAAAGAAACCTGCGGATGTAGCAAGCTGCATTCAGGACGCAACCGGCACAGCACTGAAGGCCATTCAAATATTTGTTTAGGATCGGGTCAGGCATTTGGGAGGTATAAAGCGTGGATAAAAAATTAGGTGTATATATCTGTTCGGGTTGTGATATCGGGGACGCAGTCGATGTCGATAAACTTCTCGCCGTTGCTCAGGGAGAACAAAAAATACCGGTCTGTTTGAAACATGCAAATCTGTGCGGTGCGGAAGGTGTTGAACTTATAAGGAAGGATATCAAGGATCAGGGTGTTAACTCGGTTGTCGTTGCTGCCTGTTCTCCCCGGGTTCATTTTGATACATTTTCTTTTGATCCGTCGATATACGTAGAACGGGTGAACCTCAGGGAACATGTTGCATGGTCGCATGTTCCCCGGGAAGAAGATACGCAAATGATGGCAGAGGACTATGTCAGAATGGGTATCATACGGGCAAAAAAGGCGAATGCACCCAAACCGTATATAGAAAATATCAATAAGATCGTACTTGTTATCGGCGGCGGCATTACCGGTATGACATCGGCTCTTGAAGCTGCGAAGGCAGGCTATCAGGTCATACTGGTGGAAAAGGCCCCCGTACTCGGCGGCTGGATGCGGAGATGGTACAAGCAGATTCCGCAAAGGCCTCCCTATAAAGAACTGCAGGATGCAGATATAGAAAAGACGATCAATGAAGTAAAGAAAAATCCGGATATCAAACTGTACACCTCTGCGGAAGTTGAGAATATATCCGGACAGCCGGGCATGTTTCAGGTATCCATAAAACAGGACGGCAAAACCATAGCAGAGAAAGCCGGTGCCATTGTTGTATCAACAGGCTGGAAACCTTATGACGCAGGCAAGGTGGATGGGCTCGGGTTTGGAAAGTATGCCAATGTCGTTAACAATGTCATGATGGAAGACCTTGCGGTTGAAGGAAAGGGTAAGATTAAACGTCCGTCTGACAATAAAGAGGCAAAATCCGTCGTCTTTGTTCAGTGTGCCGGTTCAAGGGATAAAAATCATCTTCCTTACTGTTCTTCCGTATGTTGCCTGACCTCGTTGAAACAGGCCGATTACGTTAGAAGCAGCAATCCGGATGCAAAGGTTTACATCGTGTATAAAGATATGCGCACCCCGGGGCAATATGAAAATTTTTATAAAGAAAGACAGGCAGATAACGGCGTGTTCCTGACCAAGGGGGATGTGTCTGGCATAACAGAGAACCCGGATAAATCTCTCACGGTGACTATTAAGAATACGTTGATTGGCGACGATATAAGTATCAAGGCCGATATGGTGGTACTCGCAACAGGTATGGTGCCAGCTACCGATTCGGGCATATTGAACCTCCAGTACAGACAGGGCAAGGAATTGCCGATGCTGAAATATGGGTTTCCGGATTCTAATTTTATCTGCTTTCCTTACGAGACCCAGAGGACAGCCATCTATGCTGCAGGCTGTGTCAGACAGCCGGCAGAGAGCAAGACATGCAGGGATGACGCCGCAGGAGCTGCCTTAAAAGCTATTCAGGCACTCGAGCTTGAATCCGTCGGTTCTGCCGTTCATCCGAGGGCAGGGGATCTTTCGTATCCGATATTCTTTATGCAAAAATGTACACAGTGTAAACGATGCACCGAGGAGTGTCCGTTTGGGGCGATCGATGAGGACGCAAAGGGCTCACCGCTTCCGAATCCAAACAGATGCAGAAGGTGCGGTGTTTGTATGGGAGCATGCCCTGAAAGGATCGTTTCCTTTGAGAACTACTCGGTGGATATAATATCTTCGATGTTAAAATCCATAGAGGTCCCCGGAGAAGAAGAAGAAAAACTCCGGATCCTCGCGTTTGCATGCGAGAACGACGCGTATCCTGCATTTGACATGGCCGGTATAAACCGCACGATACTCAATCCGAATATAAGGATAATTCCTGTCCGGTGTCTTGGGTCCGTGAACATCGTGTGGATAGCAGATGCTTTGTCAAGGGGCATAGACGGGATCATGCTTATGGGCTGCAAGTTTGGTGAAGATTACCAATGCCATTTTATCAAAGGGAGCGAGATCGCCAATAGAAGGATGGAAAATCTGAAAGAGGTGCTTCAAAGGCTCGTGCTTGAACCTGAACGGGTCAGGGTCATGCAGCTTGAGATCTCCGATTACAACAAGCTGCCGGATATTATGAATGATTTTATGGCAAAGGTCACCGAACTCGGGCCAAACCCGTATAAGAGTTTTTAGAGAGGTAACCATGGCGAATAATGTAATAGAAAGCGATATTGATTTTGTAAAGGACATAACAAAACTCGGCGGCGGCTCATTGAAGAAATGTTTCCAATGTGCAACCTGCTCTGTTGTATGCAACCTGTCATCGGATGACCGGCCATTCCCAAGGAAAGAAATGATATGGGCACAATGGGGTTTAAAAGACAGGCTTGTTTCGGATCCCGATGTGTGGAGATGCTATCAATGCGGGGATTGTTCTGCATATTGTCCAAGAGGTGCAAAGCCTGCTGAAGTTATGGCGGCCATACGGAACTACAGCTTCAAGAATTATGCATTCCCGAAATTTATGGGCAGTGCATTGAGCAGTCCGAAATACCTCCCGCTTCTCTTTGCACTGCCGGTGATACTGTTTCTGCTGGTACTGCAATCCCTCGGATCACTTTCGTCTCCGCCTGACGGCCCCATTGCCTTTACCCGGTTCGATAACTACGTTGATGTGATTTTTATTGCCGTAAGTGTGCTGGTCGTTGCTGCTCTGGCCAAAGGAATTTCAGCGTTTTGGAAAAACATGGATCGAAACAACGTCCACAGTGCTGCGTATGGAAGTGCGGGTATATATAAAAGCATCATACTGGCGGTTGAAGAGGTGTTGACGCACAAAAACTTCAAAAAATGTGATGCCAACAATATAAGATATACTGGTCATCTTGGAATATTTTACGGATTTCTGGCATTGTTTATCGTTACGGCAATTGTATTTATAGGGGATCGCGTTTTTCACATGTTACTTCCCCTGCATCAGACTAACCCGGTAAAAATACTTGCAAACCTTGGGGCCATTGCGCTTATTGCCGGTTGTTCCATTGCATTTTATAACCGAATCGGCAGAAAAGATAAAGCCGGTGAAAGCTCCTACTATGACTGGCTTTTCCTCAGCGTATTGTTTTTCCTCGGTATAACAGGACTGCTGACGGAGATCCTCAGGTTGTCCGGGTACGCCGCTGCTTCTTATTGGTCATACTTCATCCATTTAACATTTGTTTTTTTCCTTATCGGGTACTTTCCTTATTCAAAGTTTGCGCATCTCATCTATCGGTTTGTTGCAATCGTCTATGCCAAATATGCGGGTATGCGTGAACCAGCAGAGGATGTCGAATCCGGGAAAACAGAAGTAAAGAGCGTTGCGTAGATCGTGCATCGCCGCATGCTCTCTTTTATAAAGAAGGGAAAAGGCTGCTAGCGATGGATATTTTAAACTGGATAATGCACATATCTCAAAGTACCACCCCTGGTAAAGGATTCCATGCACAGTGGCTTTATGTTATTTGCACAGTTTTTGTTCCCGCAATAATTGGTGCGCTGATAACCTATAGTATCATGTTTTTGGAGAAGGTCCTGAAACTGCATAATGGGGGACATTGAACGTGTTTAGCCTGTACCTGCCCATTGCCAATGTACACGTTAATCTCTTATGGATGCTTCTCTTTGGCTTTATTGTCGGCGGGATGGCAGGTTTTTTCGGTGTCGGCGGGGGATTTCTGATTACAACCAAGC
>JAJYJX010000175.1 GCA_021789095.1 bacterium | reverse complement strand
GCTGAAAGCCATTAAATCTTGAAAATCAAAGCGTACAAACGTTTTAAGAAGTGCTATGAAGATCTGCCTGGAAATATTCAAAAGAAAGTGGACAAACAGCTACATTTGCTTACTCAGGATTTCCACCATCCATCTTTACAAACTAAAAAGATTAAGGGCTCTCATGGAATCTGGGAAGGCAGGATTGATCTTTCCTATAGTGCGATATGGTGAAGAGCATATATAAATTTGAAGGATAACTATGCGGAAGAAATATAGTAAGAATACATTGAAAAATAAGTTAAAGGGTATAAAGATGCTGCTGCTCGATGTTGACGGCGTGCTTACGGACGGCAAGCTCGTATACAACAATAACGGCATCGAGCTGAAGATGTTCGATGTCAAGGACGGGTACGGGCTTGTGCGGCTCAAGAAAGCAGGCATAAGGACCGGCATTATAACGGCAAAGATGTCCGATATCGTTGAAACAAGGTCAAAAGACCTTGGTATGGACGTGCTGTATCAAAACGTGGACAACAAGCTGACAGCCTACAATGCCGTAAAACGCAGGTTTAAACTCACCGACGGAGAGATCGCGTATATAGGCGATGACATACCTGATCTGCCGGTGCTGAGGCAGGCGGGAATGCCTATAGCGGTGAGCAATGCAGTCGATGCGGTAAAAAACGCCTCGGTTTATGTTACCAAGAAAAGCGGTGGAAACGGGGCCGTAAGGGAGGTCGTTGAGCTCATCACGCAGGCAAAAGGCATACCGATGTCCTAACCATGAAGATCAGGCAGAGGGTTGCAAGGGCATTCGTTTACTACGGCACAAAGGCTATCCTGTTCTTTTTCAGCCTGTTCCCCTTAAGGTTCGATACATGGCTCGGCGTATGGCTCGGAAGGGCCGCATATTACATGCTCCCCCGGGAAAGCGGCAAAGCCATTCAAAATATCCTGAAGGCCTTTCCGGAAAAAGATCAAGCCTGGGCGCATTCCCGGTTGAAACAGGGCTTTGAGAGTTTTGGCAGGAGCATCATGGAGCTGATAAAGCTCGACACCATAGTAAAACACATCGATGATTACATAAAGGTCGAGAACTTCGGTGCGTTTGAAAAGGCATTTTCAAACGGCAGGGGCATTCTATGGATTACAGGGCACATAGGCAACTGGGAGCTTATGCCTGTATACTTTGCACAAAAAGGATACGATGTGTACGTTGTTGCAAAAGAGCTTTATGACCCCAGGATGAACAGGGTTCTTAACACCATCAGGGAGCGGTACAACGTCCGCCCGATCCTGAGGGGCAGTGACGGCGCAGGCAAGGCAATACTCAGGGCGCTGAGGTCGAATGCAATACTCGGGATGCTTATAGACCAGGACACAGACGTCCAGGGGGTTTTTGTTGATTTCTTCGGTGACAGGGCATTCACACCCAGGGGAGCTGCAGACCTTGCATTAAAGGCAGGCGCAAGCGTTGTTGCCGGTTTCATAACAAGGACAGACAGTCTCCATCATGTCATTACGCTGCACGGGCCAATCGAAATACACAGGACACCCGATCATGAAAAAGACGTTACAGCGCTTACACAGAGCATGACAGACGAGATCGAACGGCACATAAGAAGGTACCCTCATGACTGGGTATGGATGCACTCGAGATGGGCAAAAAGGCCTCCAACTGCAGAGGATCATTAAAAAAATCTAACCCATCCTCAAAAGTTGTGATAGAATAGCTATATGAAAAAGATAAGGCTGATTATATCCATATGCTTGATTGCGGTGCTTGCAACCACTGCATCATGCTCCGGAAGCCGTGTCCGGGCGGAAAACGGTAAAGGCAAAAACACCCCCAAGATAAGGCTTGTTAATCCTGTCTATACAGAGCTAAAAGCAGACAAGACCATTTACGACGGCAATGCGCTGTCAGCCGAATACTATGACAACGAGCATCTCGGAATAATCATGAGCCCGGAAATAAAGGGCATACTGTCCAACGGCAACGGGTTTTCTGTTTCGTCGGACAGGGCGTACTATCACGACAATAACCGGCTGATAACACTTACGGATAACATACATGCAAGCATCGGCGATGAATATCAGATGACGACAACCACTCTCGACTACATGATTGAAAAAAAACTGATTGTTGCAAGTGAACCGGTGACAGTAACGGGCAGGGATTTACAGCTGCATGCAAATAAGGGTAGTATAGACCTTGAGGACAACGTGTTGACCATGCAGGGAGACATAAACGCAAAGATATACAATATGAGCTTAAAATGAAGACGATACCATGCATACTGGCACTTGCGCTGTCCGTTTTTGCCTTCACGGCAAAGGCCGACACGTTTTTGAACGAAATCAAGAAACCCGGCACTGCGTTAAAGCCCATAGATATAACCTCGAGCCAGCTCGAGGCAAACCTTAAATCGCACATAGTGATTTTTACCGGAAATGTTGTCGCAAAACAGGGTGATGTGGTCATGTACTGCAGCAAACTGACAGCCTATTATGATGAAAAGGACAAGAACATAACAAAAATTGTTGCTACGGGTGACGTCAAGATCATAAGGAAAGATATGATAGCGACCGGCAATGAAGCAACGTTTGACAACGTCAGTAAAATGCTTACCCTCACGGGCTCTCCAAGGATGTGGGAGGGAAAGAACATTATTGAAGGCACAAGGATCATCTTTTTTCTCGGCACCGACCGGATATTTGTTGAAGGTGCAAAGTCACTTTACAATCCTGCAACTGAAGGAATACCAAATGAACAAACACCTTGAAATAGTAGGGCTCATAAAATCATTCGGCAGGAAAAAAGTTCTTTCCGACGTAAGCTTCTCGGTAAACAGCAGCGAGATCATCGGCCTCTTGGGCCCGAACGGCGCGGGCAAGTCAACGACATTCTATATGATAGTCGGCATACACAAGCCCGACAAGGGCAGGATCATCCTGAATGACGAGGATATAACGAGGGATCAGATGTTTATAAGGGCAAGGAAGGGCATTACGTACCTTCCCCAGGAGCCGTCAATATTCAGGAAGCTGTCCGTCGAGGACAACATAAAGATCGTTTTTGAGTCCATGGACATGGGAAACGAGGCGGTTCTGGAAGACACCGAGGAGATCATGGGCAGCATGAACATACTGCACCTGAGAAAAAGCTTGGGTTATTCCCTCTCGGGCGGCGAAAGAAGGCGTGTGGAGATCTCAAGGGCCCTTGCAGCGAAACCCGACTTCATGCTGCTTGACGAACCGTTTGCAGGCATTGATCCCATCGCAGTGAATGAGCTGAGGGAAATACTCTTCTCGCTGAGGGAAAGGGGGCTCGGCATAATAATATCGGATCACAATGTCAGAGAAACCTTGAATGTTTGCGACAAAGCTTATATTATAAATAATGGAAGAATCATTGAAGAGGGAGACCCGAAACAAATAGCCTTGAGCGAAAAAGCAAGACGCATCTATCTTGGCGAGGATTTTAAATTATGATGGAAATAAAACACGAGGTAACTTTAAGGCAGCAGCTTGAGCTGACCCCCCAGCTTATACAGGCCCTCCGTCTGCTCCAGTTAACAAGGCTTGAACTCGAACAGGAGCTTAAAACAGAGCTGGAGATAAACCCATTCCTTGAAGAGGAACAGTCTGAAGAGGAACTTATCGAGCCCGCACCTGACACCGCTGTTTACGACAGCACGCCTGCACCCAGGGACCATAAGGCCATAGAAAAAAGGGGGGAGGATCCCATAGAGAACACTGCCCACAGGGAAATGGGACTGCACGATTACCTGCTGTGGCAGCTGGGGCTTTCCGTAAATACAGAGAATGAGATCCAGATAGGAGAGGCCATTATAGGCAATATAAATGACGACGGATACCTCTCATCGTCCGTTGAAGACATCGCTGTATTCACGGGCTCAAGCGCCGGAGACGTGGAAAGCGTACTGAAGAAGATCCAGGATTTTGATCCGTCCGGTATCGGTGCGAGGGATTTGAAAGAATGCCTTATGATCCAGGTAAGTCACCTTGGCCTGGAAGGCACGGTGATAAACGGCATCCTTTCAGACCACCTGAACGATCTGGAAAAAAGGGATTACCATTCAATAGCAAAGTCGCTCGGTGTGGATGTGGATCTCGTAACCGCAGCA
>JAJYJX010000174.1 GCA_021789095.1 bacterium | reverse complement strand
AAGAAAGGAGAAGGTACAACATTTAAGCTGACGATTCCACTGAAAAACAGCGGTTGAAAGAACGATGACAAACATTTACATAGAGCCGTATGACGGTTGTGAAAATGATATAATGAATGGAATAGCACAAAAGCTTATGAAAACAATGAATATACCTGTAAAATTACTGTCTCCGATAGAGAACCCCGTGTATGCTTTTGACCCCGACAGGAGGCAGTACTATTCAACAAAGATACTCAGGTACATCGTTAACAATCATAATAATGCCGCGCTCAGAACGATAGGTATTGTAAATGTTGACATATTTATCCCGATACTTACCTACGTATTCGGAGAGGCGCAGCTTGACGGCAGGGCTGCCCTTGTTTCTGCGGCAAGACTTAAGCAGGAATATTACGGACTGGGACCTGACAGGGAATTGCTTGTAGAGAGATTGTTCAAGGAAGTAATGCATGAACTCGGGCATACATTCGGACTTACACACTGTGAACTTGGATCCTGTGTTATGCACCTGTCAAACAATGTAGCAGGCATTGACAGGAAAACTGCAAATTTTTGCGAAGAGCACAGGGAGCAGCTGACAAAAAAACTGGAAGAATTGGAGATACCCAATGAAAAGTAAACCATGCATAATGATAGTTGATGATGAAGAGATTGTCAGAACATCCCTTACCAGCTGGCTGCTCGAGGACGACTACGAGGTCTTTGCTTTAGACAGCGGTAAACACGCACTCGAGGAGCTGAAGAAAAGGGACTACGATTTAATGCTCGTTGACCTGAAGATGCCAGAAATGGATGGACTGCAGCTGATGAAGGAGGTAAAAAAGGAACTGCCGGATCTCCCGGTTATAATAATGACCGCCTATGCCACAGTAGATACGGCCGTAAAAGCCATAAAAGAAGGCGCATACGATTACCTTATGAAGCCATTTGATCCCGAGGAGATCTCCATAACGATCAAAAAGATTATAAAACAGCAGAGGCTGGAGCAGGAAAATATCTATCTTAGAAAAGAGCTTGCAAAGCAGTTCCAGTTCCATCAGCTGTACAGCAAGAACAAAAAAATGCAGGAGATCTTTGAGCTCATTAAGACTATTGCAAAAACCGATGTCACTGTACTGATCCACGGCGAAACAGGGACGGGAAAAGAACTCATAGCGAGGGCCATACATGCGGAAAGCCTGAGAAAAGACAGACCGTTTATTGTCGTATCATGCGCATCACTGACAGAAACGCTGCTGGAGAGCGAACTCTTCGGTCATGAAAAGGGATCCTTCACCGGGGCAACAAATACCGTTAAAGGCATGTTTGAGGTTGCCGATAAAGGGACGATCTTACTGGACGAGATCGGCGATATAAGTCAAAAACTGCAGATGGACCTGCTGAGGGTCCTTGAAACAAGGGAGATCGTACGCATAGGCAGCACGGTCCCGATACCGGTTGACGTACGTGTTATTGCGGCAACCAACAGGGACCTGGACAAGGCGATCGACAACGGAACATTCAGAGAGGATCTTTACTACCGGCTGAATGTTATAACAATTGACATACCGCCGCTCAGGGAAAAGCCCGAGGACATTGTGCTGCTGGTAGAGCAGATGATCGAAAAATTCAACATGGAAACAGGCAAATCAATTAAAAAGGTGGACGAGGACGCCATGGCAGCGCTTATGCAGTACAGGTGGCCTGGCAATATAAGGGAATTGAAAAATGTTATAGAGAGAAGCATAGTACTTGCAAAAAACGATATAATAACCCTCAATGAAATAGGTTCAACCATAAACAGGAACACAGGAGAAACAAACAAGGCTAAGAACATGTCCCTTGACAGTATGGAAAAAAATCACATAGCAGCAGTGCTGAAAAACAACAACTGGAATATAAGTGCATCGGCACAGATACTCGGTATAGACAGGACAACACTTTACAATAAGATAAAAAAATATAACATTGGAGAAAATAACAAATAATATGCACGGCAAGGGGTATCGGCTCGTTTTTTTAAATACAGGTTCAATCTGAGAGCGTAATCATATGGAAAATAAAAATACCTTTTGGGATCATATAGAGGAATTAAGGAAGCGCCTCATCATATCCATAATATTTATAGCTGTAGGCGCGTCCGCGGGCTTTTATTTCTCAGAGGAACTGCTGAATATTATGGAATTTCCATTGCGCTCAAGATTCCAAATATCCCTCCACAACCCGTATATTAAACTAATAACCTCAAGCAGCCCTATAAAGCTTGTCTTTCTCAAACCCATTGAAGCTATATGGACATATCTTAAACTCGGCCTGATAGCAGGCCTTATTATAGCCTTGCCGCTTGTACTCTATGAAATATGGCTGTTTATAAAGCCCGGGCTATTCCCTGCTGAAAGAAAATATGTGAGGTTGTTTGTTGCTGCGGCAGGCATATTTTTTGTAATAGGAGGTTTATTCAGCTTCTTCATAATACTGCCGTTTGCAATGAAGTTCCTGTTAAGTTACGGTACAAGCGAACTCGTGCCCATGCTGAGCGTCGAGCAGTATGTGGATTTCTGCCTGCAGTTCATACTGTCATTCGGGCTCGTCTTTGAACTGCCGTTCGTCCTGCTTATACTTTCAGCAATAGGAATTGTTTCCCCGAAGGGACTTGCCGAGAATAGAAGATACGCAGTAGTAGGGGCTTTCATACTCGGGGCCGTACTGAGTCCCAGCCCCGACGTGTTCAACCAGACCCTTGTCGCAGTTCCCCTGATTGTGCTCTACGAGGTGGGCATACTCCTCTCAAGTATGTTCATGAAGAGACGGGAAAAGATGAAAGAGCAGTCCCCTTAGGTATCCACTGCTGAAACACTGCTGCGCCTGTGTGTGGATACAAGTGAATGATTGATGTATTTCCTGTAGGTGATGCCGTAAGACGTGCTTATTACTTCGGGTACGATAAGGAACCTCATCACCGGCCCCTGTTCAATGGTGACATCGGTATGTCCATCGTTCACCATCTCTCCGTCGAGCCCGTACCCGCATTCGGCCTTGATATTAACGTGCGCCGCTGTGTCATTGAACGATCGAGGGGGAACCTGCTTGCCGGTTGTAAATGTCCTCAAATTCCTTATGATGAGCCACGGGTCAGCGGCGGTTGCAATGAAATAAAACCTGTCAACCCCTTTTGCGTCCGCATTATAAAAAGGCCTGAACCACAATAAAAGCTTCTGGAACGAGGACGCAATGATAAGCAGGTATTTGTCTTCGGGATACTTCCTGCCGTCTATGTGGATATTCTCATGGGTCTTGCTGAAGTATTTTCTTACGCCCTGACTGCCTATTGTATAGCCGCCGATCATTGTTGTAATCAGGTTGACAACGGTGCTGAACGTCGGATTGTCCTGCTTGTAGAACAACTGCTGCACTTTGTATATAAGGCCGTTGGTAAATATGAAACCGTATTTTAGGCCGTGCTCCCTGTCGGTTATCTTCAAAGGCCTGAGCGGGAGTGTAGCGAGCGTTTCTTCGCCGCGATCGTACGATTCGAGGTAATCCCTGAGTATCTCTATCGTATCAAGAGGGTTTTTCCTTACACCTATGTTGCTGGCTATCGTATTGGTTGTGCCGCCCCTCAAAGGCAGGATTATGGGCAGGCTTTTCTCCGGCAGCTTATTGACCAGTGCGGTTACCAGCTTCTGTATCGTTCCGTCGCCGCCGTTAACCATAAGCAGGTTTATCCCCTCTTCTTTTATAAGATGGACCGTCGCAGGAAGGTCTGAAAGTGAGTAAGCATCAATTATTCTGTATTTGCCCGGTACCATGGAGCGGAATTTATCCTTGTTATATTTGTAGCGTCTGTTCTTGCCGGAGTTCATATTGTTAAAAATACAGCACCTCAACTCCATGACAACCTCCTTTTAAACTGGCATTACAATATTATCGCAAAAAGATCAACGCAATGAACGGGGTTTTATGTCAGCAAGCGCTTGATATGGCACTTTAAAAGGTGTAATAATGTCACACGATATATCCGCGGAGCAGTCGGGTTATTGGTCAAACCCCTGCCGGATGTGCTTATATTAATTTAAACATGAAGAATTTCAGAGATTACATAAAAAACGATATCTTGATCATGGACGGAGCAATGGGTACCATGCTCCAGAAG
>JAJYJX010000018.1 GCA_021789095.1 bacterium | reverse complement strand
CAAGTGGATTAGTTGCATATTTTTATCGCACCGAATATTATAGGAGAAGACGGACTTTATCCCTTTAAAGGTGTTTTACGGAAAACCATGAAAAACGCTATTGGACTGAAAGAAGTTACGATATCAAAGCACAACGGAGATTGCCTTATAGAAGGCTATCCGGAATGGTAGGACATGTTTACCGGATTAATACAATACACGGGTGCTGTTGAACGCATTGATAAGAAGGATGCAGGCGCATCCATTACACTGAAGGTACATTCCCTGACAGGCGTGGATACGGGTGACAGCGTTTCTGTTAACGGTGCATGCCTTACCCTTACATCGATGAATCACGATGTATACGTCTTTGACATATCTCCGGAGACAATACAGAAGACCAACTTTTTGCGGACAGGCCGCGGCGATATAGTCAATATAGAGCTCCCCAGCCGGGTTTCCGACAGACTGCATGGTCATATAGTGAACGGACATATAGATTCAACCGCAGTTATCACGGATATAAAAGCATCCGGCAAGTATCACCTGTTTACATTTGAATTATCTCAGAGCACGCATTATCTTGTAGAAAAGGGCTTTATAGCAATTGACGGAATAAGTGTGACGCCTTATGATGTTAAAGGCAGGTTATTTACAGTGGCAATAATACCTTACACGTATGAGCGCACCAACCTTAACACAAAGAAAACCGGGAATGCAGTGAATATAGAGTTTGATATAATTGCAAAATATGTTGAAAGCATGTTGAATAAGAACAAAGGCAGTATTATTACAGAAGAATTCTTAAAACAGAGAGGTTTCGCATAATGCCGATCATAAGCATAGCAAAAGCAATAGAGGATATAAAAGATGGGAAGATGGTAATCCTTGTTGATGACGAGAACAGGGAAAACGAAGGTGATCTCGCAATAGCAGCAGAAAAGGTAACACCGGATGCTGTAAACTTCATGGCAACTTACGGGAGAGGGCTTATATGCCTCTCGCTCACCGAAGAAAGGCTGAATGAGCTTCAGCTGTCATTGATGGTCAATGAGAATACATCGAGATTCGGCACAGCTTTTACGGTGTCCATTGATGCAAGGGAAGGGATCTCAACAGGTATATCGGCCTATGACAGGGCAAAGACAATACAGGCCTCGATAGACGAGGCCACAAAGCCATGGGACCTTGTAAGACCCGGTCATATCTTTCCCCTGAGATACAAGAAAGGCGGTGTCCTTGCAAGGGCAGGACAGACAGAAGGTTCCGTGGATCTGGCGAAACTGGCAGGACTAAAACCCGCAGCGGTTATCTGTGAGATTATGAACAATGACGGCACAATGGCAAGGATGCCCGATCTTGAGGAATTCTCTAAGAAATACGGCATAGGGATAGTAACCATAGCTGATATTATCCAGTACAGGATGAAGCAGGAAAGGCTTGTGAGGAAGGTAGCAGAAGCAGACGTTCAAACCAGGTACGGCGGAAATTTTAAAGCCATGGTTTATGAAAACGACCTCGATGCCAACCAGCATCTTGTAATGGTAAAAGGTAATGTTAGCAAAGACGAACCTGTCCTCGTGAGAGTTCACTCCGAGTGTGTTACGGGTGACGTATTCGGGTCAATGAGATGCGACTGCGGCAATCAGCTCCATGCGGCTATGAAGATGATAGAGCAGGAAGGCAGGGGTATTATTCTGTATTTGAGGCAGGAAGGCAGGGGCATAGGCCTAGCGAACAAGATAATAACATATACGTTGCAGGACCAGGGACTCGACACCGTTGAGGCAAATAATGCACTGGGGCTTCCAGCCGATCTCAGGGATTACGGCATAGGTGCACAGATCCTTGCTGACATCGGCATAAAAAAGATGAGGCTTATGACGAACAATCCCAAAAAACTTCATGCGCTTGCAGGCTACGGTCTTGAGGTTGTTGAAAGGGTCCCTATAGAGATAACCCCCAACGATATAAATAAGAAATATCTGAAAACAAAACAGGAAAAGATGGGACATATTCTTCATATAAAATAGAAATGAAGGAGGGAAGATGAAGGTAATAGAGGGTAAATTAAAAGGAGAAGGATTAAAAATAGGCATAGTTACCAGCAGGTTTAATCATTTCATAACAGACAGGCTTGTTGACGGGGCCATGGATGCCCTGCAAAGACTGGGTGTAAAGGAAGATGATGTAACATTGGTAAAGGTACCGGGTGCTTTTGAGGTTCCGGTATTCGCAAAGGAGATGGCAAAGAAAGGTTTTGATGCAGTGATTGCATTAAGCGCCATTATCAAAGGCGGGACATCGCATTATGAGTACATTGCAGCGGAGGTGACCAAGGGCATTGCAAGCTCATCCCTTGAGCTCGGATTCCCTATTGTCTTTGGGATACTGACAACGGAAACCATAGAAGAAGCCATAGAGCGGGCAGGTACAAAACAGGGGAACAAAGGGTACGAGGCTGCCATGAGTGCAGTTGAACTCGCCAATCTTAGAAGTGAAATGGACAGAGAGATTAACAGGCAATGGGCAAGAGGGAAGAACGTGAAACGCTCCTGAGAGCATTGTACAGTGTAGACATTTTTGATGATTATAAAGAAGAGTCTGTACGGCAGTTTTCAGTAAGGAACAAATGGGATGCTGTAACACTGAGCAAGGTTCTGGCGGTTGTGTCAAAACTGGGTATAATAGATCACTATATATCGAAATACCTGAAAAACTGGACACTCTCAAGGATAGCCACAATTGACCGGAACATCCTCAGGCTCGCCATATATGAGCTTGTGTATGAGACACATACACCCATGAAGGTCGTTATAAATGAGGCGGTGGAGATAGCCAAAAAATATGGGACAAAGGACTCATTTACTTTCATAAATGCAGTACTTGATGCAACTGCAAAAGAGATCGGCAGGACTCCGTGAGCCTTGTTATAAATCTTGACACTTCTCTGGATAAATCTTATGCCCAGCCGGTTGCCCTCTGTCTTTTTGAAGAAAAGATGCCATTGCACGGCTGTGCTGGCATGATTGACTGGGAGCTGTGCGGGGAACTGTCCAGAATGATTGCAGGAAAAAGGTTTGTAAGTAAAGAAAAGGCAAAGATGCTGTTGTATCTCAGATTATCATGCATGCCGGAAAGAAAGGTACTCGTATACGGTATGGGCAGGAAGCATACTCTTACCCCCAGAAAAATGTCATTGCTGACAGAGGATCTTATGAATACTCTTTCCAAGCTCTCGATCCGCAGCTTTGTGCATGCAATACCTGTGCTGTACGGGATAAACGAAGACATACACGGTTTATTGGAGAGTGTCGCATACAGTATCTTGAAATTTACATCCGCAGCTCAATATGAATACAAATTAGGATTGATGTGGGACAATATATCCCAGATGGATATTGTAAGTTCATTTAAAGGTGCAGTCAGTGCCTTACCCGATGCATCTTTGTCTATAATAGAAAAGGAGGATTGAGTGATGAAGAGGTCGCGCATACTTGGTGTGGGGAGATATTTGCCGGAGAAGGTCGTAACGAACTTCGATCTTGAAAAACTCATGGATACCACCGATGAATGGATAAGGCAGCGTACCGGTATAGAACAGAGGCGTTTTGCAGCCGAAGGCGAGGGTGTTGCGCTTATGGGGGCTAGGGCGGCGGAAGAAGCCATAAAGAATGCCGGTTTGAAGAACCAGGACATAGATTTTATCATCCTTGCAACGTTGAGTCCTGATTTCAATTTTCCAGGCTCGGGTGTGCTTGTACAGGACATGCTGGGTGTCGATACAATAGGTGCGCTCGACATACGGAACCAGTGTACAGGGTTTATATACGGCATGTCAGTGGCTGATCAGTTTATAAAAACAGGCGTGTATAAACACGTACTCGTCATAGGCGCGGAAGTCCACTCAACAGGCCTGGACTTCACGACCAGAGGCAGGGACGTTGCGGTGCTTTTCGGAGACGGTGCAGGTGCGGTTGTCATTGGAGAGAGTGATGATGATAAAAGAGGCATACTTTCGACCCATCTTCATTCAGAGGGCAAGTATGCCAAAGATCTATGGGTCGAGATACCTGCAAGTGTTTATCACCCGAGGATGACACATGAGTCGCTTGATCAGGGCAGGCATTATCCAAAAATGACAGGGAAAAACGTGTTTAAACATGCTGTTACGCGCATGCCAGAAGCGATCATGGAAGCGCTTAATGCTAATGGGTATAAGGTGTCGGATCTGGACCTCCTGGTACCGCATCAGGCTAATATGAGAATAAATGAATTCGTAAGCAGTGCGCTTGAAATACCGCCGGAAAAGGTGGTTCATAACATCCAGAAATACGGCAATACAACAGCGGCTACAATACCACTCTGCCTGTATGATGCACTTGAGGACGGCAGATTAAAGCCCGGTGCCCTTATATGCATAGCGGCATTCGGCGCCGGTTTTACATGGGCGTCTGCATTGGTCAGATGGTAATAGAAAAAATAATTTTTAAAAATATAATTTCCGTAAGCATAAGGCAGGCTGTTGCCGACGATTTAAATGCCCTTCAGGAGGTAGAAAATCTGTCGTACGAACATCCATGGACAAGGAACATGCTGAGGAGCAGCCTCGATAACCCGAAGTCATTTAATTTTGTTGCCGTGAACCAGACAGACCAGAGGATCGCCGGGTTCATATTGAACCTGCTGCTCATGGACGAGCTGCACATACTGAATATCGCTGTTTTGCCTTCATACAGGCGGTATGGTATAGGTACAAGACTTCTGGAGGCGTCCATGGAAACTTCGATCAGGAAGGGTGCCGCAAAAGCCTATCTCGAAGTCAGGAGGTCGAACATTCAGGCACTAACGCTTTACATAAAGCACGGGTTCAGGGTAACAGGCGTTCGCAGGGAATACTATTCTGACAATAAAGAGGATGCACTGCTCATGACAAGATGGCTTGAACCCAAAAAGTTCATTTGAAAATAGTAGAGTTTGTAGAGTGAGTGAGAATGATGTATTCTTTTTTTGTCATTCCCGTGCAAACGGGAATCCAGAGAAAGCAAGAAACTGGATTCCGCATCAAGCCTGCCCGCGACTCCGATCGGAGGGTGCGGAATGACGGAGAAAAGAATGGGCGTTCGCGAATTTGATTGAATTTCACTATGTAAAATTTTGTGATTTTAGGTGAACATGAAGCTAACACATAACGGTATTGTTACATCAATAGAAAGGATCAAGCGGGATTATATACTGCTTTCCGTGAGGATTGATGATCCCCCTGTATTCAATCCGGGACAGTTTATGATGATACAGATTTCCGATGCCCCTAATTCCTACGATCCGCTTCTCCTCAGGCCGTTCAGTATTTTCAGGGAACATAATAGAGTATACGAATTCCTGATAAAGGTCGTGGGCCGTGGCACACAGGCAATAGCAGATTTCAGGAATGGAAGGAGGATCCTTGTTACCGGCCCGTACGGCAACGGGTTTCCCGCCATTGTAACACCCCATCCTGTCATTGCTGCCGGAGGAGCTGGTATTGCGTCTGTTTTTGCGTTTGTACAGCAGCTGCACAGCAAGGGCATTGCTTACGAACTGCTCTACGGCGCAAGGACATCCGGGGAACTGATTTTGCCTGAACTCATGAAGCAGTACAATCCTTTGATATCTACGGATGACGGCTCAAGGGGTTATCATGGCAGGCTTACGGGTCTTTTAAAGACAAGGATCAAAAACAACAGCACCATAGTTGCATGCGGTCCTATGCCGATGCTGAAATCGGTTAAGGACATAGCAGTACGGCACGGCATAAAATGTTATCTGTCCCTGGAGGCAAGGATGGCATGCGGGTTCGGAGTATGCCTCGGGTGTACGATCTTCGATGTGGAAGGCAATACGAAAAGGGTCTGCAAGGAAGGACCTGTATTTGATGCAAGAGAGGTATCTTTTGGAAGACAGGCTGATAAAGATCATTAAAACACTCAGGCAGTCCCTTATCGAACTTTCCCATGATATCTCGTCACACCCTGAGGTAGCACTTGAGGAATACAGGACAAGGGACGTTATGTGTGAATTCCTCAGTGCGCATGGTTTTAATATAAAAAAAGGTGTTGGAGGCATAAAGACGTCGTTTGCCGCAACTTACGGGAGTGCAGGACATCCTTCGATCTCTTACATAGCAGAGATGGATGCACTGCCGGATATAGGTCATGCATGCGGCCATAATGTGAACGGCGCAATGAGTATAGGAGCGGGTATTGCACTGTCAAAGATTATTGATCCCCAAGAGGCGCGTATAGCTGTTATCGGTACACCGGCGGAGGAAACAGGATACGGAAAGCCTGCAATGATAAGGCACGGTGTATTCAAGGCATACGATGTTGCTATGATGAGCCATGCATCAACAAAGAGATTGGTCTACAGGTACATGCTTGCGTTGAAGAAGATAAGAATAAGGTTCAAGGGCAGGTCTGCACACGCTGCGTCGTACCCGGAGGAAGGAAGGGACGCACTTTCAGCACTTGTACTTGCTATCAACAATATCAACAGCATACGTTATTTATTCAGGCCCTACATGAGGGCAAACGGCATAATAACAAACGGGGGTGCCGCACCGAATATCATACCGGATTTTGCTGAAGCGTATTACTTTGTAAGAGCAATAAACCTCAGGGAACTCGATGAACTGGCAGGCATGGTAAAGAAGGCTGTTCATGGTGCTGCCGTAGCCACGGAAACAAGGGCAGAGATTGTAGAGGAAGGTTACACGCAGTATCCCTTCTATGTTAATGAATCCCTTATGAGCATGTACTCTGATGTGCTTTCAGCGCTTAAATTGAAGCAGACGGATGTGAGTCCGTATCACGGCATTGGTTCATCCGATATCGGAGAACTGTCATACATTCTCCCAACCCTGCATGCGTACACTCCGGTTGGGACAGGTGCACATATTCATACGCGTGATTTCAGGCAGCTTGCTGTGTCCGCTTCGGCTGATGAGGGTATCGCAGAAGGTGCGACATCCCTTGCTTTGGCAGGATACACGCTGGTAAAAAAACCGGGACTGCTGAAACAGATCAAACAGTCCCATAAGCCCGGCATATGATCCATAACCCCAAAAATGTAATAAGAAGGTTTGCTCGTCCGCTCAACCCTGCGATCCACCTGAGATACCGGGCATTTTTGATACAATCAATGTTCAATGCTTCTGTAAGCTTATATGCAGGCACTTGGTTTTTCTTGTTCTGCTTGTATTCGAAGAAGACCATAATTGACGCAGGTTTTTCGCTCACTACACAAACCTTCTTATTTATTCAAAGACCAACATGAAGATCCTTCTTGCAACATCGTCAACAGGATGGAGCGGGGGGCAGCACCAGGTTTACCTGCTTGCAAAGGGCCTGAAGGACAGGGGCAATGCCGTATCGGTCATAACGTCGCACAACAGCGAGCTCGGCAAAAGGCTTGGCGCAGAGGGTGTTGATACGCATTTTTTCAGAATGAACAAAGAGGCTGACATCTTTACCATGATCGGTATGGCGGGCTTCCTGAAAAGGAACAGGTTTGATGTTATCAATGTGCACAGGCCCACAGCCCATACCATTGCAATGATCGCGAATATGCTGTCGTCCCATGCCAGGTTTGTTGTGACAAGAAGGGTGCCTTACGGCATTCCGTCAAGGATCTCCGCAAAGATAAAATATGAGTGGTTTGTGGACCGCGTGATAGCCATATCGAATGACGTAAAGCAGAGCCTTGTCAGAACAGGCGTTCAGGAAAAGCATATTGCCGTAATCCCGGATGCGATTGATGTTGAATATTATAACCCTGCATCTGTTGCTCCTGTGCCGGGACTCCGCGGCAAAAAACCGGTCATCGGGACTGTCGGCAACGCAAACCGGCAAAAAGGGCACCAGTATTTTATAGCAGCCATGCCTGTGATACTGAAGAAATACCCTGATGCATTTTTTGTGGATGTTGGGATCAATGAGAATGACCGGGAGCTTGTTGAACTCGCAGACAGGCTTGGTATAAGGGAAAAGATCCTGTTCGCAGGGTTTCAGCAGGATGTCAGGCCGTACCTCAAGGCAATGGACGTGTTCGTGTTTCCGTCCATCGTGGAAGGGCTTGGCACTTCCCTGCTTGAGGCCATGTCAATGCAAAGGCCTGTTGTTGTGAGCAGGACAGGGGGTATGCTCGATGTCATTACCCACAATGAGAACGGCATGTTTGTGCAGCCCGGCTCTGACAAAGCCATAGCGGACGCCGTGTGCGGCCTCCTCGGCAATATGCAGCATGCGCATGCGCTCGGCATACAGGCGCGCAAAACAATTGAGCAAAACTTTTCGGTTCAGGTTGTGGCAAAAAAAACACAGGACCTTTTCAGCATTCTCTTATGATATATCTTGCTCTTCTTATAGCGTTACTCGCTGTCATGACATGGTACCTGGAATTCAAGGCATACTCGATACCCGTTCTCTACTACCATCATGTCGAACCGGCCGATCCTATAACACCCGAGGTTTTTGAGGCGCAGATGAAATACCTGTTGTCAAAAGGGTATAATTCAATATCATTAAGCCTGCTGTATGAATTCATATCAGGCAGGGGAACTGTCCCGAGAAAAAGCTTCGTGCTTACTTTTGATGACGGGTTTTACTGCAATTATCATTACCTTCTGCCGATTCTGAAAAAATATAATCTTAAAGCAACGGTGTTTGTTGTTTCAGGTGTCAGGAGGCAGATATCATCTCCCGGTTACAGGGAAGACGCCAGGGGCTACCCCTCAAGGATGGGCACAAACAATAATGCATCCGGGAGATTTGCAGCATGGAACGAGTTAAAACTTATGACAGAATCGGGGCTTGTGCAGGTAGAAGATCACAGCCTGTTCCACGACAGTATATATATAAGTGACCGCATTGAAGGTTTTAACACCGGTGTTGAGCTTGACTGGCCTGTATGGGGCGACAAGCGTTCCGGCACCGTAAGGTATAAAACGGGCTCTTATCTTACGCACAGAAATTTCACGGGTGATTATAAGCTTAACGATTACCTTACGAATATAGTTAAAAGCAGTAATCTTGATCCTTCCGATCCCAAAACAATGGACATGCTGAAAAAGGCATACAGGAATTACAGGACACGGAATCCTGTGAAATTTATCTATGAATCTGAGGACGGCTATAGAAACCGGTGCAGAGAGGATATAGAAAAAAGCAAAAGATTAATTACAGAACACACCGGTGCCAACCCTGCTTTTTTTTGCTTCCCCTGGGGACAGTACAACAAAACGCTTCTACAGATATTAAAAAAACTCGGATACAATGGCGCAATAACAACCGACAAGGGTGCGAATGTCAAAGGCGGGGATCCGTACAGGATAAAGCGGTTCAAGGTTTACAGGTCCAACATAAGGTGGTTTAAGCGGTATTTCTTTCTTCACAGGTCAAGAATACTTGTTACACTGTACAAAACTCTGTATGGCTGGTTTTAGGTTAATTCAATCCAAAAAATGCATTGCCAAACAATGCATTGATTGATAAAAGGGAAAATGATTAACCGCAAAGGAGCTGTTATGAATAACCATGAACTACTGAAACCACTTATAGAGCCTAACATTACAAAACTCATACTTGTTGTGCTGGATGGTTTGGGCGGTCTGCCGGTTGACGGGGTAAGCGAGCTTGAGAAGGCAGATGCCCCCAATCTGTCCCTTCTTGCCAACGGTTCTGCATGCGGGTTGCAGGTACCCGTTGCATACGGTATTACACCCGGCAGCGGGCCGGGACACCTCGGAATATTTGGCTACAACCCCTTTGAACACGAGATAGGAAGGGGGGTGCTTGAGGCACTGGGCCTTGGAATACACCTTACCGAAAATGACATAGCAATAAGGTGCAACTATGCAACAACGGTTCATGAAGACACAAAGATTATTGTAAAGGACAGAAGGGCAGGCAGGATTCCAACCGACCAGAGTAAAAAGATCACTGGAATGCTCCAGGAAAAGATCAAGCGGATAGAAGACGCGCAGGTAATACTGTTGCCGGGCATGGAACACAGGTTCGCACTCGTTCTCAGGTTTAAGAATGCACTGAAAAAAGGCGCCGATCTTATTGAAGATACGGATCCCCAGAAAGAAGGGCTTGAGCCGATAACACCTTCGCCGTCGGGCAAACAGGCAAAACATGTTGCCGATATCGCCCTTCAGTTTGTCGATAAGGCGGCTAAACTACTGCGGGATCAGGACAAGGCAAACTACATACTCTTGAGGGGTTTTTCATCCGTGCCAAAGATACCGAAGTTTAACGACGTGTACGGGGTAAAGGCCCTTGCAATCGCAACGTATCCCATGTACCTCGGCGTCGCGAAGCTGCTGGGCATGGACACAATCAAGCCCGAAGGAGGCATTGTCCAGGAGGTCCAGGCATTAAAGGATAATTACGGTAAATATGATTTCTTTTATGTCCATATAAAGAAGACCGATTCAAACGGGGAGGACGGCAACTTCGACGGCAAGTGCAGGGTTATAGAGGAATTTGATGCTAACCTGCCAGGCATCCTGTCGTTGAATCCTGATGTACTTGTTGTCACAGGGGATCATTCAACCCCGGCGTTGATAAAAGGACACAGCTGGCATCCCGTGCCGGTGCTTCTGAAGAGCAGGTATGTGTTCGGCAAAACGTCAGCGTTCTTTACAGAGCGTGAATGCCTGAAGGGAGAGCTCGGGATCTTTCACGCAACGGATATTCTGCCCTTGATGCTTGCACACGGCATGCGGCTCAAGAAGTTCGGCGCATAAAAACCTGTGTTACACTCATTACACAAACTTCCTTAGTGCAGGGCTCCCTACACCGCGTCGTCCCCGGTTTCACCCGTCCGTATCCTCAGGGCCTCTTCAAGAGACATCACAAAGATCTTCCCGTCACCTATGCTCCCTGTTTTTGCCGCATTGGTGATGGTATCGACGATTTTCTGCGCTTGATCGTCAGGGACCGCAATCTCGAGCTTGAGCTTGGGAATAAAATCCGTTTTATACTCGGCACCCCTGTAGAATTCCGTATGACCTTTTTGTCTTCCAAAACCCTTTACCTCCGAGACCGTCAAACCTGCTATGCCTGCTTCTGAAAGTGCCGTCTTCACCTTGTCAAGGGTGAACGGTTTGATGATGGCTACTATCATCTTCATTTTTTTCTCCTTTTATGTTCTTCTTCCCGGACCGAAAAATCCATTGATACAATGACGCACAATCTGTGCCAACTGTTCCTCCCTCGGAAATAAGTTGTATGATGGGACAATAATGAATAAATATAACAATAATGTTATATAATCTTTTATGTTATTTTGCATCCCTTAGGCATCTTTATTTTTCTGAGGACGGTATACCCATTGCAAATGCGCGCAGTTTCCATAACCAGAATGCTATTTTTGATCTTGGGAACTGACGAGTAGCACGGTTTGTTACAACCACCTTATCCTGATGAAGCAGTGCATCGCGGAATTCCTGAACTTTGCCGAACCGTTCGTGAGGGTTTCGTTCAATCGCATGCAGTATGATCTCCTCGAGCTGCGGGGATATATCATGCCGGAATTTACTCGGAGGCATCGGGTTTTCCAACATCTTCGCCTGCATTGCCGTGTAGATGTTATGACCTTGAAACGGCATCTCGCCCGTCAGCATTTCATACAGGATAATGCCAAGGCTGTAGATATCCGCACGCACGCTTCCGCGCTGTCCTTTTATTTGCTCAGGTGCCATATAATCGGGTGTACCTACGGGCTGGGATAGTCCGGACCACGTGATCTTGCGCAGTGCGGCATCAAATGCAATGCCGAAGTCTATCAGCTTTATCTTATTGCCCGGCATGATCATGATGTTGTCGGGTTTCAGATCCCTGTGCACGATGTTACGGTCGTGCAGGTAGATGAGAATATCGGCAAGCTGGATCGCAAAATCAACGGCGGTTGAGACGGGCAGCCGGTGTTCACGCCCAAGCATTTTGCTGAGCAGTTCACCTTCCACGTACTCCATGACGAGGTAGAGGCGGCTCTTTTCTTTTGCAGGCAGTATCTTGATAATGCGGGGATGATCAAGCATGAGGCCGATCTGCTCTTCCCGCAGGAACCGCTGGTGGAAGACGATATCGCTTGCATACTGCAGGTGCGGCACTTTCAGCGCCACTATCCGGTTGTTCTCTGTATCACGGGCGCGGAATATTGTTGCCATGCCTCCGTGGGCTATGATGTCCAGAAGCTGATACCGGTCAAGCGTTTGTCCTGGAGCGAGTTCACTCATATGAGGCTTTACCTAACGAAAAGATAACGGGTTGTCAAATTATTACAGTACATCCCTCACCGCCAGAACCGCCACCATACCGGCTGTTCCGCCTGAGCTCCGCATGAAATGATCGAGAGTACCTGTATGCTTATATTATCAGAGGCTCCGGCATCCCTTGCCTGTTGAACAATGGCTTTACAGGCATCCTCAGGTTTGTGCGTCTGCAGCAGTTCAGACAGTTCTGAGTCAAGAAGTACTTCATAAGCACCATCGCTGCACTGAAAAATCACATCACCTGCCTGAACATCTATTTTTAAAAAGTCTATTGCAGCAAGCAGCTCATATCCCAGATAGCGGGTAAGGAGGTGGCGGTTTGGGTGCGTGCGCGCCTCTTCAGGTGTAATAATTCCGAACAGAACACGCTCACCTACCCATGTGTGATCTTTTGTAAGCTGGGTCAATGTTCCATTGCGCAGCATGTATAACCTGCAATCACCGATATTGGCCGTGAATAGCATACTGCCGGTGAGCATGCTGACCGTTGTCGCAGCTCCCATACGATACAGCTCCGGCACTGTTATGGCTTTTTGATAGATTTCAAGGTTTGCCTGCTGTACCGCATGCTTCAGGTTTTTCATTGACAACCCGGCACCTGATGCTCCTGACATCTCTCTTTCAATTACCTCAACGGCAAGGGTGCTCGCAACCTCGCCTGCATTGTGGGCACCCAGTCCGTCTGCCACGATCATCAGGACTCCGTCTTCGTACTGCCAGAACTTTATTGCGTCCTCGTTGTTTTCCCTGACCGGTCCCTTGTCCGTCAGCTCGAAGAAATCGAATTTCGGCAAGAGCGGATTCACTGTCCTTTATACTGGAGACCTATAATCGGCCGGCCGGCCTTCCTGCTGCTGACCAGCACGTACACTGCGCTTGCAATCGCCCATATACCCGCTATAGCAAAGCAGATATAAGCCTCGTGTTTGGCATCGCTGTTACCTATAATGTACAGGTACAGGATTGCGCCCAGCATCGCCAGATTGGCTATAAGCCCGAGTACCGGAATCACTATATGCTTTATTGTATTGAATTGCTTATGCTCTGCAAATGCAACGATGGTCCAAAGGCATGTCAGTCCGTACAGCACAAAGGTACCGAAGTTCGATGCAAGGGTTATGCCTGTCAATCCGACAACAGAGCGTACGCCGATAGCCGCGATAAGCGAGGACACGATAACGAGCACCCATATAGCCCTATGGGGTGTTGCAAAGCGTCCGTGCAAGGCGTTCAATATATTGGGCATTTCTTTGTCCTGTGCCATAGCATAACTTACACGAACAGCCGTATTCATACAACTAAGTGTTGTTCCGAGGATTGCAAGTGCCACCGTAATAGCTATGGTGATCATCAAACCGAACCCTATGCCCCGGAGCAGGGTGTTCCCCAAAAGTATGGACATATCGCCCATTGGCGCACTCGATGCCCCGGCCGCAGCCAGGCCTGTTACGGTCGTGCTGACAGCGCCGTTGACAGCCGTGTTGATCAGCTTTTCGTTTACCATGTAGCCTGCCGCAAAATATTCGAAGAGGTATGCAAACAGTCCCTGGATAATGAGCGAGATGATCACGGCCCTCGGGATGTCGCGTTTCGGGTTCTTTGCCTCTGCCGCGAACGCAGTAGAGCTTTCGAATCCGACAAGTATGAGGATCGCAATCGTGGACTGTATCAGTACGCCCTGTATAGAGTGTATCTTGACCACGTCCCATGCACTGCTGAACGCCCATGTTGCGGCGTGTGCCGGGTTGTGCAGTCTGTAGATGATCGCCGCAATGCTGAAGCCGATCAACGAGATCAACTGGACTACATTAATGATAAAGGCCGTGAGTGTCGATCCCGTAACACCGCGGTATGCTATGTATCCTGCAACAGCGGCAAAAGCCACGGCTATGACGGTAAGCTCCGTGTTTGTCATGGTATACCCTGTGAACGCCGTAAATATGTATCCTATCAGTATCGCCATCATGGCGACCATCACACCGGGATATACCCAGTAGAAGAGGTGTGCAGCCCATCCGGTGACCAGCTTGGCAAGCCGTGCCCATCTGTGATGTTGCGTGTTCTCACGGTCAAGAAACGCTTTTTCCGCGAAATAGTAGGAACTGCCGAACCCCGCCTCGGGATATATCCTTGCAAGCTCTGCATAGGAGAGCGCTGTAAGGAACGCCAATATAAGCGCAAAGACTATGCCCGACCATATATCGGACGCCACCGATGCGCCGCTCGGTGCCGTGGCAGCGGCCTGCATCTGATACGTGATCCACAAGAACGCGCCCGGTGCGATCAGTGCCATCGCATTTACCGTTACACCTGTCAAACCAAGTGTCGATTTAACCTGTGTGTTTGTTTTTTCCTGATTCATAAGTGGCTCCTTTTAAAAGTTTATGTCCAGCTGTGTGGTCCACTTCCAGTCGCCGTTCATTTTGACATCGTTGAACCATACCGGACCTGTGAGGACATCCATGTTCTTTGTGAAATTGAAATACAACCCGAATCCTCCGCCGCCTATGTAGTTCTTTCCTGATGCATAGTCTGCTGCAAGCGCGATGGAATCCATCCAGTCTTTGTTGATATTGATAATCGTTCTGTCGCAGGCTATCATCCAGCCCTGATTCTCAGGATTACCGTCACTGTTCACAAGTGTACCGTGATTGCCGTAATAGTAAGAGAGGGTAAACCTGCCGAAATAGGGTATTGTTTTACCGATGAGCACGTAGCCTATGTCATACCCCGTGACCTGCGGTTCCGTACCCACGTCGAATATGCCGATGCCCCATCCCGGCGAACCGTTGAACAGCAATCCTTCCGGTTTACCGATCTTTGCATTGAACATGTAGGGGTATTTGGACGGTTCCATTGCGTCAACGCCGACCTCCATCTGAACCTTATCAAACGGCAGTACCCCTATGGTAAGTCCCAGATCCGTGGGGAACGCACTGCCTCCATTTGCCCTGTTATCAATCGTATAATAGTTGTCTATGCCAAGATGGGGAACACCGTATGTCTGAATATCCATTATATCCGGTGTCCAATATGTGGTTGAAGGTGTTGCAAACGCCTTGGTCGCCGCTCCCAAAATCAATGCCAGTATCATAAACCCCGCAAGCTTTATCTGTTTCATAGTCACCTCCTAAAGCTTGCAAAAGCACAGTACATGCCAGTATGTGCAGAAATAGTCAGGATAGGCTTTTGATGCGGGTTTTCGGGGTATACAGATGTTTTTTAGAAGAGATTACACTATATTACAAAAATGTTATGTTAAAACATTAATGAAGTCATTTATAGATCCACCGGGAAGTGCGCGGGATTGGCATGCCAATCCCGCGCAGAATGTATTAAGCCTCCGTTTTATTAAGGCTGACTTTGTAATGGGGTTTACTGTTCTTTCAGCGTTCTCTCGGTGAACATGCTGTCTTTCAGTCCTGTGTCGATCTTCAGTTCTTTTACAACAATTTCTGTTTTATGATTTTCCTGAACATTATGCATATCCATGGACATCGGGAACCATTTTCCGCCGATCTCCTTAAACTCCGTGTTTACAAGTATCTTGAGAAGCTTCCCTGAAGGGTCATAGAACTCCATTTTCAATGGTACGAAGGTGTCGTCTTTCACCCAAAGCTTTATCATGCTGTACGAGGAATCGCTTGACCTGGGCTTAAGCAGCAGTTGATATTCTCCATTCTTGTAGCTTTCAACTGTTGCCGTAAAATCCTTTTCCAGGCCTGTCGAGCTTAAATCCTTGTAGCTGAAATCAGAGCCCATGAAGTTGCCGTGTGATACATGGCCCGCTATTCTCCTGACCTTGCCGAGGGACGGCAGATACAGCCACATGTTGTCACTGCTGCGCGACAGGAACCCGGTTCCCTTGATATCCTCAGGCGAAAGAAACCTTATAAGGTGGTCGTCGGAACCCTTTGTATACATCTTTAATGTCCGTTCAGTGGTTGTACCGCTGCTGTCTATCAGTTTCATCTGTGCCACGCTAATCTTGTCCTTTGTCAATTGCTGGTCGTCTATCTTTTTAAGCACCTCGTTGCCGGTTAAAGGTGCGGATGCATTAACAAGTAGGATCACAAGCGGTACCATTAAAAACAAGCTTAACTTTTTCATATCTACCTCCATGATTTCTGAAAAATATATGCTCAGCACTTATGTGTCAATCAAACTTACGCTCATAGCATAATAAGGGTATGGGTGCTGTACATCTTACATCTCCATTAGCTCTATATCTTCTTTGGAAGGTTTTTTCTTTCTGAAAACAATGTTCCTGAACATTAAGGCCGGAATTATGCCTATAAACACTATGATGCCCGTAACCAGAAATGCATCATCAAATGCATTCACCATTGCCCATTGATGCAGGTACATCAGGAAACCTCCCTTTCCTGCTATTGCAGCATTGTAGAAGCTGGCGCCTTTGAGTACAGCATATTCTGAAATCCTGTGGAGAAATGTCTGGGTCAGCGGTGAAGATGGGTAGAAATGACCTGCATACGTTGCCATATGAAAGTCTGTTCTCATATCAAGGATAGTGCCGAGCATTGCTATTCCGAATGTGCCGCCTGTCTGCATGATAACATTCAGCATGCCCGATCCGAGGTTAATCTCCTCGGGTTTCAGAGAATTGATGGCCGCGCTTGTAACAGGCGCCATGATAAAGCTTATGCCGAATCCGCGCATCATCAACCCGACTGCGATAAACGTATAATCGGAAAGCAGGGAAAGCGAGTAAAAGTAATAGAGAGAAAAGGACGTCAGCAGTATCCCGAATATAAGAGGAAATTTCGGACCCATCTTATCCACGATCTTACCTGCCAGAGGCATGCCGAACGATACCATGACGGCCTGAGGAATCAAAAGCATGCCGGTCATCGTCGCCGAATATCCCATAAGGTTCTGGAAAAACAGCGGAAGCAGGAAAACGGTGCCGAAAAGGGCTATGGACCTCATGATCCCGAGGATATTGAGGAGAACAAAATTATAGTTCCTGAATATGGACAGGTCTATGATCGGTTTCTTGACCGAAAACTCCGTAATGATAAAAAGGAAGAAGGAAAAATATGATACTGCAAACAGGTTCAGTATATAACCGGACGACCAGCCCTTTTCTTCTCCTTTTGTAAGTGCCACCAGCAAGGTGCCGAGGAATAAGCCAAAGGTTATAAAGCCTATGAAATCAAAGCTCTTTAAAACATTCATATCGCCTTTTGCGGGTTTTAAAATACTCAGTCCCCAGAAGAATGCAATTACTCCTATCGGGATGTTGATGTAAAAAAGTGCGTGCCAGCTTACATGATCCAGAAGATACCCGCCAAGTGTTGGTCCTATAGCAGGTGCAACCGTTATACCCATACCCCACATGCCGAGGGCAAACCCCCTTTCCTCCTTCGGGAAGACCTCTGAGATCAGCGTCATGCCTGTGGGCATGATATCACCGGCGCCAATTGCCTGTACGAGCCTGAATACGATGAGTGACTCAAGGCTCCAGGAAAGACTGCACAAAAAAGAACCTATAACAAACAATGCAAGCTCAAACAGGAATGCCACCTTCAGACCAAGAAGGTTCCTCAACCATACTGCCAGCGGCATAAGGATGGCAAATGCGAGCATGTACGCCGTGACGATCCATTCCACCTGCTCCGTGTTTGCACCGAATGCGACCATGAAGTGGGGAAGGGCGACATTGACAACGGAATTATCCAGCACCCCCATGAAGCTGCCTATCATGACAATGGCAAGGACCCACCACTTGTATGACTTGTTGTTACCGTTGATGTCGGGAGTGTTGCCGTTTACAGCCATGAAAATTTTCTTGCATGGATCTTCACTTCTACCGACATGCCGGGCCTGAGGGTATAGCCCCTTGTGTCAACCGCTATTTTTATGGGTACACGCTGGACGATCTTGATGAATGTGCCTGAAGGGTTTTCTGAAGGTATGACCGAGTAAGCGCCTACCGTGGCAGACTCCACGTGCAGGACTGTTCCTGTAAACGGGACACCAGGATAGGTATCGACATCTATATCAACCCTTTGCCCGGGTCTTACAGAACCTACATGGGTTTCTTTTATGTTTGCCTCTATCCACACATCATTGAGGTCTACAAGTCCAAAGATCGGTTCTCCCGGGGACATATTCTGCCCAAGGTTTGCATATCTCTGGGAAACCCTTCCGTTGATCGGGCTTTTCAGCACAATGCCTTCGAGCCTGTTGTAGGTGGCATCCAATATATTACTGGCAAGCCCTAACGTGATCTGGGCGGATTCGTACTGCGCCTTTGTTACCTCGTACCTGGTTTTAGCGTCCAGCAGATTCTGTTCGCTTGTACCGCCCTTTTTGTATATGCGTTCAAGTCTTTCCATGTTTTTCCTGTCATCGAGCAATTGGGCATTCAACACGTCAACAGCGTTTTGCGCCCGTTGATATTGAATGTGTGCCTCGGCCCGGGCCGATTTGAGGTCCTTGTCGGTTATTATGCTGGATAAGGTAACGACTGCGAGCGGCTGTTGCTTGACGACGGTATTCCCTTCGTCCACATTGAGCTGCGAGATATAGGCGGGCAGGGGAGAGCTTAGTATGATCAAATGTGCGTCCACCTGTGCGTCCTCCGTATAAACAAAATTTGCCCAGTATCTCCACCATACAAGGCCAAAGATGAGTCCGAGGATTATCAGGATTAAAGGGATGAACACCCTTGGCTGACGCAGGAGTTTTTTCTTGCTTTTGCCCGTATGCGGTTTTATCGTTTCTTCCATGTTTGGGTTCCTTTCTTCTTATTTAAGAATTGTTTTTTCGTATCCCGGCTACTCGGCAGAAGCCGAACCTATAATCATTTCCAGTTCGGCAATGGCGAGAAGATAATTATACTTGGCCTTTATGTAGTTCATCTGTGCTTCTTTAAGACCAAGGTTTGCATTGAGCACGTCAAGGTTTGTAGCCATGCCTATCCTGTACTGCTCTTCTGCAATGTTTTCCGCCTTCTGTGCCGTGTCCAGTGCATTTTTAGCGGATTGAATCTCTTTCTCGGACACCGATGCATTTGAGTACGCCGCTTCCGTAGAGATCCTTATATTGTCTTCTGCCTCTGATTTGGCAAACACGAGTTTGTAATAATTTGAAGACGCTTCTTTTACCCTTCCTACATCGGCTCCGCCGTTGAACAGCGGTATCGCAAGGACCAACTCAGCCTGGTATATATCCTGCCAGGCACCTGAAAAACTATTGGTCAGCCAGTTGTAATTGCCTGCGAGTGCAAGGGTCGGAGAAAACCTGCCGATAGACAGTTTTTTGTAATCATTCGTTGCAGAAATCTGCTTATCCAGGATTTTCAACTGGTAATTATCCTGCTCTGCCTGTGTCTGATAATAACCAAGATCGTTGGAAAATTGCGGTATCATTACATCCGGGTTTGCACACACATCCCCGGTAAAATCAACGCCGAGCAGGTTCTTTAATGCAAGTGCTGCTATTTTTACATTGTTCCCGGCCGCTATAAACTGCGGCTCCAGGTTTGAAAGGCTGACATTGGCATTCAACATATCGAGCTCCGATGCCTCACCTGCATTGTACCTGTCCCTGGTGACCCTGAAATGCTCCGATGCCAGGTCCATCGAGTGTTTTAAGACATCAACGGATTCTGATGCGAGCAGCAGGTTGTAGTAAGCCTTTTTAACCTGGTATATGATATTCTGTTTTTCCGCCTGTTCCGCCTCGGACGCAGATTCGTAAAGGTATCTTGAAGCCGAATAGTTATGCCATACCATGCCTCCCGAAAATAACGGCCATACCGCATTGAACCCTGCAATGTATTCAAATGTAGTATCAAGCCTCACATTCAGTGTAGTAGGCGGTAAGTTGGACCCAAACGAGCCGGCAGGTATGGGAATCATGGGTACCTGATGGGTGAAGGTATAAATTCCTGAGGCTGTAACGCTCGGCATGAATCCCGCCCGTGCCTGGATAAGGCGGGCATGTGCCGCATTTTTTTCTTCCTGTACCTGCTTTATATCCTTATTATTATTTATCGCAAGTCTGACTGCTTCATCAAGATTTAATGTCTCGCAGGCAGTTGCTTTATACGGTAAAGCCGCTGTAATGATTAACAAACAAGATAATACGATTCTTATCTTCATGCATCTCCTCATTTCATTTTCAATATGCCGGGTGAAATGATATCTACTATACCATTCACCACAGTGCCGGGGTTAAGTAT
>JAJYJX010000017.1 GCA_021789095.1 bacterium | reverse complement strand
CTTTGCCTTGTTTATAACCTCATAACGGTATTGTCAATATCGGAGAGAATTGATTTGTGTGCTAAAGGTCAAAAACAGCCATAGGCAGTGCTGGCGGAAACAATGAAACGTCTAAGTGCTTGAAAAACAAAAGCGCCCGGTGGGATTTGAACCCACGACCTGCGGATTCGAAGTCCGACGCTCTATCCACTGAGCTACGGGCGCAAACGGTTTGTTTTTATATTACGCCATTAGCCCGGGAATTTCAACGTAATAATCTTCATATAAACCCGAAAAATGCAATAAGGGAATTTGCTCATTCGCTCAAACTTCCTTATTTTCAAATGCATTTTTTGGGGTAAATCCATTTGGCAATCACAACATTGTATGTTAATAGAAATTGCTAAGGAGGCTGTCATGAAAAAGTCCAATGTTGTTGCTGTCCCGTACCCGTTGATCGTTCTCTTCGTCCCTTTGCTGGTCTTGTTGTCCGGCTGCGGTTCCAGTACAAAAACAGACACCGTCTATTCAAGCTATATTGACACGCTGTACTCAATGGGCATTGATAAATACATAGGTTTAGAGCCCACCCCGGGAACTACACAGACAATAATAAACAACAGCACATGGGAAGTATATTATTATGATCCGGCCTCACCCGCGAGATGCTTTAACGGCAACCAGTACATGGTCTCCATCCACAGGGGTGATCCGAAAAAGGTCATGCTGTACCTCGAAGGCGGCGGCGCATGCTGGGACTATAATACCTGTTATAATGCGTCCCTTGCAAAAAATTATGCCAATCCTGCCCACCCCGGAGGCTTTCTCGATACAACAAATGCCGGTAACCCGTTCTCTGATTATAGCATCGTGTACGCATCCTACTGCGACGGCAGTGTATGGTCGGGTGATAATGATGTAACCTTTACAGATACAGCTACAGGCACAACCGCAACGACCTACTTCCACGGCCTTGCCAACCTGTCCGCAGCCATTACCCTGATGAAACAAAACTTCATAAACCCGGACAAGATACTCGTATCCGGAAGCAGTGCAGGAGGTTACGGAACATTTATGGGTTATTTTGTAACACGGACACAATACCCTTTCACAACACTTCAGGTCATAAATGACTCCGGGGTCGGGCTGTTCAATCCAAAGCAAGCCCAGCTGTTCCAGACAATACTGCAGGTATGGAATATCAAGGAGATCATACCGCCCGACTGCCCTAAGTGCGATCAGCAGATGACATACCTTGCGGACTGGGCGCTGAACAGGGACCCGAACGAAAACTTCGGCTTCTTCTCTTATTATACCGATGCCATTATCGGCGGAGTGTTCCTGCAGATGAACGGCACGGATTTCAAAAACCTGCTGCTCAGTGTGACAAACGAGATCCACAACGCTCATCCCGGCCATTTCAAGCGCTACTTCATAAACGGAAGCTCTCACACGATCCTTGAACTTCCTACATACTATTCAACGCAGATCAACGGTGCATACTTTTCCCAATGGACAGCGGACATCATGACAGATACCACAGCTTGGCAGGATCTATTACAGTAATTCCGTTAGAAATCCTATCATGGGTTTGATTCCATGATTATCTGTTTGTGCGAGAATTTATCCTTTATGTAGATAAGAAAATCGATAGGATTTCTAACGGGATAAAATGGTCCTAGAGAGATTTGAACTCTCGTTTTTGCCTTGAGAGGGCAACGTCCTAGGCCTCTAGACGATAGGACCGCACAGTTGCTGTTGTGTGTGTTATTATACCATAAAAAATATATTTGCAATGCTTTTGTCTTGACAGCGTTAAAATGCTCTTCTACAAGGAAAATCATAATGGATATATATCCGATTACGCATAAAAATTTAATATTCAATATCATAACCGATCAGGACATAAGCTTTGCAGAGATACGAAAACTCCTGGATTATCTTGTAGAAGAAAATGCATTCAGCAAGGGCGAAGAATACCACATGGAAATGCCGCAGATGTACGAGGTTTATATAGATGACTACCACTATGTGGTAGATGTACTTAATTTCGAGGTAGCAATATACAAGAGAGAAAAAAAAACCACGCAATGGAGAGTTGAAATGTTCAGAATCCCGAGAAATTTGATAATAGTTTTATCGGTGATATGCATAACAGCAATATCATGCACAACGAAGAATGATACGAAACCGGTACTAAACCTGTATGTAATGAGCCACTGCCCGTTCGGCATAAGGGCCGAGGACACCATAATCGGCGTAATGGCTCATTTTGACAACGGACTCGCACTCCATATCCGTTACATAGTAGGGAAGGAAGATAATAATTTTACGAGCCTTCACGGCCCTCCGGAGCTTGATGAAGACCTGCACCAGATAGCCATACAGGAGCTTCACAGCGGCAGGTTCTACACCTACCTGCTGTGCTACAACAGTACCATGGACAGGGACAGGTGTCTTAAGGACAACAATATAGATAAAGCTGAAATAGATGCATTCGTAAAATCCGGGAAAGCTGAAAAAATACTCGATGCCGATTACAATGAAACAGAAAAACTCCACATACTTGCAAGCCCCACCCTCTACATAAATGACTCGAAGTACAGCGATCCAATGCAGCCGGAGCATATACTACGGGCTGTATGCGCTGCTATACCCGGGCTTGCTTATTGCAAGACACTAAAACCACCGGTCGATGTGAACGTGACAATCCTTACAGGGGGATGGGAGAATGTGTACCGCCCCGAGATTATAAAGGAAAACCTCTCTGACTTTTTTTACAAATCAACCATTAACATGACGGACATAAACAGCAATCAAGGGAAAGAACTTTCAAAGAAATTCGGGATTTCAGAAATACCCGCACTGCTCTTCAGCAAAAATGTAACAATGACCACGAATTACAATACAATCAAGGCAAGATTAAGGGACGTAAACGGGGCGTATATGGACAGCATGGACGATCTCGGGTACAGGCACCTTACCAACAGGCCTGCTGAAGACAATAAAATGGTAATGTTCCTGGACGTCTCAAGCAAGCCTGCACTGAATGCGTGCATATCCGTACTGAAACTGCTTCTGGCGTATAAACAGCTCCGGTACACTCCTGTAATAAACGTGATCGGCAGCACTATAGGCAATGAAACGCTGAAAACTGCGGCTATAATAGGAAGAGAGAAATCCACGAATAACCTCATGAAGGTGCTGGACAAACTCTCCAGGAGCAATTCATTGAAGGAATTCAACAGCGCCTACCATTCAGGGCCGTTCAAAGAAACGACGGTAAAAGAAAGAATAGCACAAAACAATTCCGCTGCATCCGAACTGGGCATAGGGAAAGCAGGGTTTGCCCTGCTCATCAACAACACGGAACTCATCGACCCTGCCAACCCGGTTCAATCCGTAAATATATTCGAGCTGTCGCCGATAATAGGGAAACAGGGACTGCTGCAGGGCAAACAGCCCGCACACTGTGCCAAATAATATGGTATCGCGCTTATTCGGGATTGTAGCTGGATTTATCATAGCAACCATAAACCTCCTTGGCTACGGGGGTGTCGTGATCTTAATGGCAATAGAGAGCGCCTGCATCCCCCTGCCCTCGGAGATCATACTGCCGTTCGCAGGATACCTTGTATTTATCAAGAAGTTCCAGCTGCTGTATGTTGCGATCGCCGGAGCTGTTGGATGTGTAATCGGCTCTGTAATAGCTTATGCGGCCGGTGCATACGGCGGAAGGCCGCTCATAGAGAAATACGGCAAATATATACTCATCAGCAGGCACGATCTTGATATTGCGGACCGATGGTTCAGCAGGCACGGCAGCATCACTGTTTTTACGGGCAGGCTTCTTCCGATCATCAGAACATTCATATCCCTGCCTGCTGGCATTGCAAGGATGAACTTCGTGCAGTTTATTTTCTATACGCTCGCCGGCTCATTCCTCTGGAGCCTTTTTATCGCATGGATAGGATTCAAGCTCGGCGAGCAGTGGGACACACTGGGGCCTTATTTCCACAGATTCGATTACCTTATACTTATAACGGGTATTATACTCTTTATAATTTATTTGAGAAGGCACCTGAAGCACATAGCGAATGAGCGTTGAGCAAAAGAACGCATTTGAAAATAATGAACAAACTTTCTTATTACATTTTTCAGGTTAAGATCGGAGCATTATGTCCATCATAACACTTTGCACGGATTTCGGTACCAGCGACAGTTATGCTGCAAGCATGAAAGGCGTGATCCTCGGTATAAATCCTTCGGTCAGCATAATAGATGCAACCCATGACATACCACCCCATAATATTCCTTTCGCAGCATTTGTCCTTAACGGCTATTACAGATACTTTCCAAAAGGCACAGTGCATATTGCGGTTGTTGACCCGGGGGTCGGCGGTCCCAGGCTGGGTATAGTTGTAAAAACAAAAGACCATGTATTCGTAGGCCCTGACAACGGCGTGTTCAGTTACGTTTTGATGGACAATCCTGCACAGTGCTATGAGATCAATACAAGGCAGGGTCTATCAAGTGAGCCATCCGCGACCTTCCACGGCAGGGACGTATTTGCACCTGCAGCAGCAAGAATGTCCCTGGGATGGGACAGTTCCCTGCTGGGAGCACAGATAAAAAGACCGGTCGTGCTTGACATACATAAGCCCCGTGCCGGTGCGAGCTGCATCACGGGCGAGGTCATACATATAGACCATTTCGGCAACATTATAACAAACGTACATTCCGATATGATTCCTGCTGACAAAAAACCGGATATAGTGGTAAAAAGGTTTAAGATAAAAGGCATAAAGGACATGTACGAGCAGTGCGCCTGGAATAAACCGTGTGCGCTTATAAACAGTTTAAACCTGCTTGAAATTGCGGTAAGCTCCGGGAGCGCCCACGGGAAGCTGGGTGTAAACATCGGGGATAAGGTAAAAATAACATGGGAATAGACGACCGGACAAAAAAACTTATAGATAAACTAAAACAGGGCGATGTCTCTGCCCTTGCAAGGTCAATAACACTTATTGAGGAAGGCGAACTGGACATATCCTCTATCGAAGACCTGATCAACGGCAAGGGTAAATCATACAGGATAGGTTTCACAGGACCTCCAGGCGCAGGAAAAAGCTCGCTTATAGACTGGCTTATAAAGCACATGAGGAATTCGAATGAAATGGTCGGTGTACTGGCGACAGACCCTTCGAGTCCTTTCACAGGCGGAGCAATACTCGGTGACAGGATCAGGATGCAGCACCACTTTCTTGACCAGCAGGTGTTTATAAGAAGCCTCGGCTCAAGGGGTGCAAAAGGCGGCATATCAAGGATCACAAGGGACGCTTCATACCTTATGCAGGCAGCAGGATATAAATTTATCATCCTGGAAACCGTCGGTGTGGGACAGACAGAGCTCGATATCATGAATATAGCGGATACCGTGGCCGTGGTACTGGTGCCTGAATCGGGTGATTTTGTACAGACTATGAAGGCTGGGCTTATGGAGATTGCAAACATCTTCGTCGTTAACAAGGCCGACCGAGAAGGCTCAAAACAGATGTTAAACTCACTGAAGTTCCTGATCGAGACTTCCAATGCTGTACAGGACATGTGGCAGATACCCGTAGTACTCACAAACGGACTCGACGGTACAGGTACGGATGAACTGTTCCGGACCATCCTCAGACATATTGATTTCTTAAACAGCCATACAGATACAGAGCTTTTTTTGCGCAAAAGGCTTCATGAATTAAAACAGATTGCGTCCGAACAGCTGAGTACGAACATAGAAGATGCGATCAACGGATCAACAATGGGCGATTACATATCAAAATTAAAGAACCCGTCCATCAGCCCTTACAAAATACTGAAACAGCTCATGCAGGACAAGAGCTTTCTTGAGAAGATATTGAAATAACCCCCGTTAGAAATCCTACTGCAGGTTCGAATTCCAAGCTCATTTGTTATTGGTAAAAATCATCATTTCTGCAGACAAAGAAATTGAAAGGATTTCTAACGGGGTAAAAAAAGAGGGAGCAGAAGCTCCCTCCCTCTTCATGCAACAGTTTTTTTTACTTTGCCGGTGCAGCTGTCGTTGGTGAAGCCGGCGCAGCAGTTGTCGGGGAAGCCGGTGCAGCTGTTGTTGAAGTCGGGGTTGATACAGCCGGAGCAGCCTGTTCTGTTGCCTCTTCTTTGTGGCAGCTGGTCATACCTGCAGCAAAAACCAAAACAATCGCTAATACCATCAACTTCTTCATTTATCTTTACCTCCTTAAAGTAGTATATTTACAGGGGTGATATGCCATGAAAGAGCATTTGTCAATAGTAATGTTTGATAATACTTTTCAATGGTACCACCGGAAAGTTGCCAATCGTCCCGGCATATTATTTGAGTTGACCGATGACACATACTCATGTATTAATAATTTGTTCACCCCGTTAGAAAGGATGTGCCTGCGTGCCGAAGTATATCTTATGCTTCAACAGATATGCGTTACTGCGGGGCTTTCTAACGGGGTGAACATACCTCTGGAAGCGGTCCAGCACATGGTTAAAAGCGGTAATACGGGGCGTGGCTCAGCCTGGTAGAGCGTTCGGTTCGGGACCGAAAGGTCGGCGGTCCAAATCCGCCCGCCCCGACCATTATAGGACTTTGCTGATATTGTTTGGATAATGCCTATGGACACTATTGAAAAACTTAAGATCCTCTCAGAAGATGCCAGGCACGATCTTGCGTGTGCATGTGCTACCGGCAAGGACGAGCACAGGAAAAGGGGCATTGAGGGAAAATGGCTTTATCCTGTAACACTTCCCAACGGCGGTTACTCCATACTTTTGAAAACACTCCTTTCCAATGCCTGCTCTAACGACTGCAAATACTGCCCCCTGAGATCTGATACAAATGTCAGGCGTTGTACTTTACGCTCTGAAGAGGCAGCCGATATATTCATGGAGTACGCAAGACAGAAAAAGGTATTCGGTTTGTTTTTGAGTTCCGGTATCATCAGCAACCCGGATTATACAATGGACAGGATCAATGCCGTTGCCCGTATCCTCAGGTACAAACATCATTTTAAAGGATACATCCACCTGAAGATCATACCCGGCGCTTCGGATGCCGCTGTTGAAGACTCCGTCTCTCTTGCAAGTGCAGTATCCCTGAATATAGAGACACCGGGCAAGAAACACTTTGAAATCCTTTCTGAAAAGAAAGACTATATGAACGACATCATACGTCCTATAAAACTTATGAGCAGACTCACTTCCTCAGGAAGCAGGTTTTCAAGGGTAAAGTGCACAACCCAGTTTATTGTCGGAGCGTCTGATGAAACGGACTCTGAAATTATAGATTACATGTTCGGTTTATATAACCGGCTGGACTTCCAGAGAGTGTATTTTTCCGCCTATCAAAAAGGTCTCGGAGTTCAGGAGATCCCCGGGGAACGGAAGCCTGCACAGGATGCTGAAGAAATCTTTGTGCGTGAACACCGCCTGTATCAGGTAGATTTTCTTATCCGCAGGTATGGTTTCAACAATAATGACATCCTCCTGGACAATTCCGGCAATTTAAGGCTTGATAAAGACCCGAAGGAGATATGGGCGGAAAGGCATCCTGAATTCTATCCTGTCAGGATAAACAGGGCTGAAAAAGAGGCATTGTTAAGGGTTCCTGGACTGGGTCCAAAAACAGTAGAAATAATCCTGACGGCGAGGGGATCCGGGAGAATAAACGGCTTTGAAAACCTCGGTATAAAAGGTAAAAGACTTGAAAAGGCAAAAAGGTTCGTGATTTTCGAGTGACCCTCGCTGCAGCAAGACCGCTTACTCTAACGGGGCAAAAGATCCGCTATAGTGTGATCCTGATATTTCTTGCGTATATCTTCATCCATTTCCGTATAAAATCTGTACAACCCGGGATCAATGCGGCTTATATTTATATCCGGCCCTATATTGCCTGAAACGGCATCTATAACCTGGAATGTCGAAAGCTTATCAGGTGGAACGGAAAAAAGATACGTATTGTTTGAACCTGTTGCATCAAACAGTATCTCCTTATCCCGCAGGTTATCAATAACAGGCCTGATAGTCTCGGGCCTGACTCCGAGCGCGTCTGACAGATGTTTTATACCGAAAGGCTTTTTACCTTCTAAAAAATTCCTTGCTATTAGCAGAATTATCGATAAAGCGAAAATCTCTGCGGCCTTTTTCTGCAGACTTTTGCCTTTGTCAAAAAACCTGTAAGTGCCGACCACCTGATGGGCAAAGGTGAGTTCGGCTCCGAACAGCAATATCATCCATGACATATACAGCCATATGAGAAAAACAGGGAGTGCAGCCAGTGTCGAATATATTACATTGTATTTTGAAATCCCGACCTGAAAGTGAAAATATGCCCATTGGATAATCTCCCACGATGTACCGCCTATAATTCCGCCTATCAGGGCAGACGAAAACTTCACCTTTGTATTCGGCATGAACATGTATAAAGCAATAAATGCTATCCATAAGAAGATGTAAGAGGAATAGCCAATGATCACTTTGAGCAACATTCCGATGCTGCCTTTGTTATAAAGCATGTACGTAAACTTATGGCTTGCAAGTGCAGCGGTAAATGTGGCGGCAATAAGTACAAAAAAGGGGAATATTACCACTACGCTGATATAGTCGCTGAATTTTCTTCTCAGACTCCTTTGCACTGAAACACCCCAGATATCATTAAAGGTGTTTTCAATGCTCCCCAGCAATTTGATCACAAGGTAAACAAGCATTACAATGCCTATTAACCCGAGTGTCTCGAAGTTTGTTTTTTCTATGTAGTTAAAAACCTTTTCAAGCGCAAATGAAACCCCGCTAACCTCGTTGCCAGCATTCAAAGCTGTACTTGATGCAACCTTGTTTATTAAGAAGTCCCTTAATTTATCATTAAATCCAAGCCCTTTGCCTATTGAAAATGCAAAGGCAAGAACAGGAACAATGGAAACCAATGAAACATAGGTTAATGATGATGCCCTGAGGCTTATTCTATTCTTAAAAAATTCCCTTGTTGTTATTGCAAATATCCTCGTCCACTTTATCCAGAAACGCTTCAGCCCTTTGATATCAACAAGTTCCTTTATCAGGAAAAGTTCAAAAAGTTTATCAACGGCCTTCTTAATAATTCCGTTCCTCATGAGAATGCTCAAATATTCTCCTGTCAGTTTATTGTTGAGCTTGTACGCTCAATCAACAAACTATATCATGACTACTGCTCATTACCTGAATCTTTATTATGTCCGTTCCCATTTTTGCCGTGATCATGGAATGACTATACAGCAATTATTATAACCCTAAAATTATTAGTTTCGATTTGTCAAGAGATATACAAAATGAAAATGGGATAAATCTTACTTAAGCTGGAATCTTATCGGTATGATCATCCACACGTAAACCGGTTTGCCGTGCGACGTGATTGCAGTAAAACGCCACTGCTTCACAGCATTTACTGCAGACGAATCAAGCACGGATATCGATTTTAAGACCTTTACATCCTTTATCCTGCCGTCAGGCGCTATAAGTGCTTTTAGCAGCACTACGCCTTCGATGCCTTCTTTTCTTGCTTCTACAGGGTAAACAGGGTTGCTGAAATTGACCAGTGAAGGCTGATTGTCGAGTTCGTTTGACTGTACAGCGCCCTCGCCTGTTCCATGCCCTCCGCCGGATCCGCCTCCCGATACACTACTTTCCTGTGTGGTTGCAGTAGCGCTGCTAGCCTGCTCCTGCTTTTCTGCCGGCTTTTTTTGCTCAATAGTTTTTTCCGGTATTACCATTTTGCTTTCTTCCTTATGTACAATCAGCGGCGCCCTTTTAACGGTTTCATTCTTTGTGCCGCCACCCGGCATGCCGAGGTTAATGGTTATTATTGATACAGGGGCCTGCGGCCCAAGCCTCTGGTAAACGAATATGTAGGACAAAAAAAGCGCATGGATAAGAAAGGAAACGGTCAGGAAGTATTTGAATCTTTTATCTATGCCGCCGCCGGGCCTTGCCTGCATCATCAGAAATCGTACTCTACGCCGACATAGGGAATGATCGGCAGCGAACGTACGGTCTTCCTCTGCGTATAATCGTTGTTATAAAAATATCCGACCACGTTTTGATCATACAGTATGTTAATAACGTTGAGGTATACTTTGAGTGTTGAAGCACCGTACATAAAGCTCCTCTGCACCCTGAAGTCAAGACGGTTATAAAATGGAAACCGCGATGAATCCGGATATCCCTGCAGCGGCACAACAACTGTCTGGGGCTGATCAGGACACTGTGCCAGGGGGTTCGGTATCGTCGTCGTCCCGGTGATGGGAGTGTACGGGTTGCCCGAATGCATGCTCAGCCTCCACGAGAATTCCCAGTTTGTAAACGGCCTGTAGTCCGCCACGAGATTTACCGTATGCCTTTGATCCTGCTGCGGAAAATACCACGGGCCGCCCGCCTGATCCTGCTGTTGTATAAACAGGTATGTATAGCTTATCCATCCATCCCACCGGCCTGTCACGTACTTCTGTATCATGATGTCACCCCCGTAGACCATTCTCCGTCCCGAATTGACAGAGCTTATCTTAACGACAGGCTCGCACGGGGTTATAAAGGTTATATCAGCCGGGTTTATGTACGTATAGACAAGATCGTTGTCGAGCAGGTAAAAGGCATCGGCCCTGGCGTAATAGTCACTGCTGTTGACCTCGTACGTGAGTATGAAATGCGTGGATCTTTCCGGGAGCAGCGACTGGTTGGTTGTCATCGCAATCTGTGCGAGCGGGATCTGGTGGTATTCGCCGGTCACAAACTTGATCGTCTGTTCCTTGTTAATCTGGTAGCCCAGTTCCAGCCTCGGGCTGTACGTTGTCTGCCCGTTCAGCTGGAAGTAATCGTAGCGCAACGACGGCGTAAGAAAAAACTTCTTTGCTATGGTAAACCTGTTGCCGAGAAACCCGCTGTATATCCTGAATATATCATGGAATGCCAGGTTTGCCTGCCCCTTGTTCCTCGAATTATAGTTTGTCGTCTGGTTCTGCGCGGAGCCGACAATGAGCGCGCTCATAAGGGACGCGGACGCCGCTATAGGCGCATATTCCACCTCGTATCCGAGAAACAGGTCGTCCCATGATGACGGATATATATCCAGCGTGCCTCTTGTACCTGCCTGCTGGATAAGCGTGGTCGCTATGTTCGAGCTTGACCCGATCAATGAGGCGTTGTTCCGGTCCATGACGCCGTAGATGACCTGCTTATACCTGAGGAACTTTTCCGGCGTGTATTCGAGCCCGATGCCGAGTATATTCTGCAGGTGCAGCCAGTAGATGTTCCCGTATCCCGGCTGGTTGTACTGGTCCGACTGCTTCAAATAGCCGGACACATTATCGCCTGCAAGGATATAATCGGCAAAGATCTTCAGATTGTCCTCCGGTATGTAGGAAAGCTTTACCTGGACATCATAGAAGCTCGGTATCACGACCCCGTTGGCAAGGTTCAGCGCTTTTATGAGCCAGTCATAATATGTTCGCCTGGCCGTAATGATGAAAGAGGCTTTGTCCTTCTTTATCGGTCCCTCTGCCAGCAGGGACGCATCTATAAGGCTCAGGTTGACTTTGCCGGTATATTTATCCATGTTGCCGTTCCTGTAATTGACATTGAGGATGCCCCTCAACGCATAGCCGTACGATGACGGGTAACCTCCGGGGTAGAACTGCATCACATCAACCATGTCGTCGTTGTAAACGCTCGTTGTACCGCCGAGGTGCGTAGGATCGAACAGCGGTATACCGTCAAGGTAATAGGCGTTCTCACCCGCATCTCCGCCAAGCACGTACATATACGATGAAAGTTCTCCGGCATCGGATACGCCCGGCAACGTTACAATGGCCTGGACCGGGTTTTCCAGGCCTGCCGCAATCCGCTTTGCCTCCTGCCCGCCTATCACATACTCTGTAGACGGCTTGCTCAGCTCGACCTTGTTCATGTACTTCTGTTTGATCCTGCTGGAGGTAACGACAAATTCCCTGCCCTTGATCACAGCAACAGGAACGAGCTGCATATCCAGTTTAAGTGCTTCATTACCGGTAAGTGTAATATCTTTCTGCACCGGTTCATAATCCGGATGCTCCACATCTAGCATAAAAGTCCCTGCGGGAATATCCTCGATTGAGTATCCGCCGTTGCTGCCGGAGACTGTTTTTTTTACAGTTGTACTGCCTGACTTTACGTAAACCTCTGCATCCTTCATTGGCAAGTTTGTATAACCGTCGGTCACAATGCCGGAAACGGAGGCAGCTATAGCGGTACCAGAAAAAAACAGGAGCATCGCAAAGGGTGCAAGAAAATAGCTTATCCGGTATAAATAAGGCCTCTTATACATAATAATATATTATGTAACATAAATTTCTTATAGACAAGCTATTAAAGTGCAAATTTCTATGACAATCTTGACAACGTAGGCGGTAGAAACTTAATAACCGGTATTATATACTACTATATATCCAAGGAGACGGTTATGAAAAAAATTATATTTAGCCCGACGGTTAAAACCCTGTATTTTCTAACGGGACTTATTTTTGTGATAAGTTTCTCCACGGTATCCCGCGCAAGAGCAGATCAGAAGATCGACCCTGTAAAGCTCAGCTTGTATCCTCCTGCAAAGCAAAGGACGTTCAAAGCATTGAGCGACCAGAGCAAGGAGTGCATACAGTGCCATACAGGCATAACACCGGGCATCGTTTCTGACTGGCAGCAGAGCTGGCATGCGAAGGAAAACATCGGATGTTATGAATGCCACAAGAGCAATGATAAAGGGGCACCGGGTGCATTTGAACACAACGGCTTTATAATCCACGTGGTTGTATCTCCGAAAGACTGCTCCGCATGTCATCAGTCGGAAACAAAAGAATTTGAAGAAAGCAGGCATGCAGTTGCAAGACAGTTTATAGCAGGCATGCCGGGACTTGAAGTCACCAGAGAAAACACGCTTTTTGCAACAATGGGTGATAAAATAACGATAAGGGGATGTCAGGCATGTCACGGCACAGTTGTGAAGATAAATAAAGACGGCACACCATCGCCTGAAACCTGGCCCAATCAGGGAATAGGCAGGATAAACCCCGACGGAAGCTTCGGCAGTTGTACAACATGCCATACACGGCACAGATTTTCTATTGAAGAGGCGAGAAAACCCGAGGTATGCGGTAACTGTCATATCGGTCCTGATCATCCTCAGTATGAAATTTATATGGAATCAAAGCATGGCAATATCTATGCTACAAGAGGTGCAAACTGGGACTGGAAGGCACCCGCGGGTAAATGGAACATATTAAAAACAGGTGTAGCACCTGTATGTGTTACATGCCATATGGATGCAGGACTGCCCGATATGAAGACAACCCATAACTTGAGCTCCAATCTGTCATGGACGCTTCAGGCACCACTTACCTATCATTATACTGACTGGCAGGCAAAACAGGAAAAAATGCAGGAGGTATGTTACCACTGCCATTCAACGATCTGGACACAAAACTATTTCAAACAGGCAGATACAACTTTAGAAGTTTACGAAAACAGATATTACAAACCAGTGTTTGATATGAAACAAAAGCTAGTGTCTGAAGGCAAATGGGCAAAAACACCGTTCTCAACGCCTGTACAGTTTAAATTCTTCGAATACTGGCACCATGAGGGCAGAAGGGCAAGATTCGGTGCGTTTATGCAGGGTCCTGACTACGAACTGTGGCATGGTTTTTATGAACTCGAGCTCAACAAGATCGAACTCATGCAACAGATGGAAGAGATGGAAAAAAAGAAATAATTCAAAACAGGAGTCCGGTTCAATCCTGTCATTCCGCACACGATGCGGAATCCGGTTCCGTTATCCGTGCTGGCTTGACTTCATTGCAACAGACATTATTAAAAAGATGAGGCTGGTAAAAACCAGAACAGGACAGAAAAATGGCGGTTAACAGGCTGGAGCAGATTATAAAAGATACGATAAACCAGACGGGGCCGATCACGTTTGAGCAGTTTATGGAGTTCTGTCTGTATTACCCGTCATTGGGCTATTATACATCAGGCAGGCACAGGATCGGCGTTCACGGCGATTATTACACGGCGCCATATGCATCGTCGGTAATGAGCATGATCCTCGCAAGGCAGATTGCTCAGTTTTTCGATCTGCTGGGACAGCCGGATCCTTTTTATATTGTAGAGGTCGGTGGCGGCACTGGCAGGATGGCAAACGATATCATGGAATCAATGTCCAGATGGCATAAAGATGTTTATGACGCCGCGAGGTACGCTATTGTGGAAAAGCAAAAAGGCCTGACCGTTGAACGTCCTGATAAGATCGGAATACATGAGGCCCTCTCAGACATTAAGCCGTTTACAGGCTGTATAATATCAAACGAACTTTTCGACGCACTGCCCGTTCATATCGTTGTTATGGATCACAGGCTTTACGAAGTTTATGTCACCCTTAAAGACGGCCGTTTCGAAGAGGTACGTATGCCTGCGCCGGACGAACTTCTGGGCCATCTTGATTCAATCGGCGTAAAACTCTCCGAGGGCATGCGTACCGAGATCAACCTCAGGGCGCGGCACCTCCTTGAAGCGATGACAGCCGCGTTAAACCATGGATACATCCTTACAATAGATTACGGCTATAGCAGTGAAGAGTATTATTCCCCGTACAGGGGCAATGGGACACTTGCCTGTTATCACAGCCATACTGTGGACAAAAACCCCTATGAACTCGCAGGAGAAAAAGACATAACAAGCCATGTTGATTTCACCAGTCTTGGGAAATGGGGCAGAGAACTCTTGTTAAGCACGGTCGGTTATGTAAGACAGAGGGATTTCATATTTTCCCTTGGGTACGATGACCTGCTTTCACGGATCAAGAATACCGTAAACGATCCGGTTGATTATTACAGGCTTACGTCGGCATCGAAGTTCCTGATTATGCCCGATGCAATGGGTGATATATTCAAGGTCCTGCTTCAGTACAAAGGCGATCTGCATCTGCCCGTACCCGCTGGATTTACCTACAGGAACAGCATCCTGTAACTCAAACAATGCATTTGATAAGAAGGAAGTTTGAGCGAATGAGCAAACTTCCTTATTGCATTTTTTGTGTATAACTGGAAGAGTGTAATTGAACCGGCTTTGTTATGACGCCAGGGCGTCAATCCGCAATGACAACTAAGAGCCCTGTCAGAAACCGGGGGGAGCGCAAGTACACGGATAAATTTGATAAATTTATTTTTTGTGATTATAAAATGATACAGTATGCGAAAACCTGAAAAACATATTTTTATTTGTGTAAACCGCAGACCGCCTGAAGATCCCAAGGGATGCTGTGCTGACAAGGGCAGCACAGGAATTGCTAAAAAATTCAAGGACGAGCTTGAATCCTGCGGACTGCGCGGAAAAATAAAGGTCAATACCACAAGCTGCCTTGGACCATGCCGGTACGGACCTAACATGGTAATATACCCTGAAGATGTATGGTATTGCGGGATCAAGATGAGTGACATTGAAGAGATCATAAATGAGCACATTGTAAACAACAGGGTTGTAAAAAGATTATTGCTGCCGGAAAAGGCATTTGAAAAACGATAATGGATATTTAATGCTCTTTTTTATCTGAAAGGACATCCTTGATAGTTTTTAACAGTACCTGCAAAGCATATGGCTTCTGTATAAACGGATAGCTGCGTTCCTGTATAAAAGACCAATTTGATTCATAACGAATATACCCGCTCGTAAGGATGAATTTAAGGTCCGGTTTTTCCGATACAAGGTACTCAACAAGTTCTATTCCGCTTTTGCCCGGCAGCATAACATCGCTGAAAACAAGATCGAACTTCCCGTATTCCTGTTTAAAAAGCTTTATTGCATCTTCTGCATTTGCTGCAGGGAAAACCTTATACCCGTTTTCACCAAGTGCAATACCTATAAAGTCCATTATCAATGCTTCATCCTCAACAACAAGCAGCCGCTCTCCATTACCTGCGAGTTCCTTTAAAGATATAGCTTCTTCAGCTGCCTCCTCATGCTTTGTTGGAACGGCAGGAAGATACGACTTAAATATTGTACCATAACCCGGTTTGCTGTGTACACTCATCCAGCCGCCATGCTGTTTAATAATCCCGTGTACAACGGATAACCCAAGCCCTGTTCCCTTTTCCTTTGTGGTAAAAAATGGTTCAAACATATGTTGAACGGTTTCATCGTCCATACCGGTACCGGTATCAGTAACCGTAAGGCATATAAAACTGCCTGAATGTACTTCCGGGAAATTTATATTTTTTATTTGATCGAGGTCTATGTTCCTGGTTTCTAAAGTTATTGTACCTTCTTTCAGTATTGCGTCTCTGGCATTAACCACAAGGTTCATTATTATCCGTTCAATACTTACTTTATCGGCAACAACCGTCCATAGCCCTTGTTCAAGATCTGTTTTAATCTTGATATTGTCTCCTATTAACCGGCTAAACATATCCTGAAAATCATTAATAATTGTATTAATATTAAGAGGTATAGGCTGCATTGGATGCTTACGGCCGAACATAAGCAACTGCTGGGTAATAGCAGTACCTTTTGCGGCGGCATTGACAATCTCTTCCATATTAAGGGGTATTGTTTTGTCAATTTCTTTTCTCATTAATCCGAGTTCTGCATATCCCTGGATTACGGTCAACAGGCTGTTAAGATCATGCGCAACACCGCCTGCCAGGAGTCCGAGAGCTTCCATCTTCTGCAATTGGAAAAGCTTAGCCTGCATGTCCTCTTTTTCCTTGACCGCCCTGTTGCGATCCGTTATATCCAGCATGCTACCCACAATTGCCGGCTTGCCTTTATACATTAAAAATGAGCTGTAAACCTCAACATCGATAACCTCTTTGTTCTTCTTTATCAACCTGAACTTGTAGTTGGTTGATTCCGCTTCTCCTGATAAAAGCCTTCTCCGGCTGTCTTTTATAAGCGGTTCATCCCCGGGAAAAACAACATCCTCCGGACTCATTTTATCAATCACTTCTTCTCTAGTGTAACCACTCATTTTTGCGAATACAGGGTTTATATATCGAAATACCTTGTCCTGTATGAGGTAAACACCGATCAGTGATGCTTCTGCAAGAATCTTGAATTTTTCTTCCGATTCCCTGAGCTTTTCTTCTGCCTCTTTTCTTCCCGTAATATCTGCAAAACTTCCCATAATTGCCGTTCTTCCCTGATATATTATTCTTGAATCATATACCTCGCAATGAATGATTTTTTTATCCTTCCTGATGGCTCTCACTTCATAATGCATTGATGGTACTTCACCGGAAAGACGTTTTTGTATCTCAACTTCCAAAAACGGCATATCTTCCGGTACGACTATATCCTTCGGGCTCAACTTTCCTGCCGTCTCTTCAACGGAATAACCCATTATTTCAGCGGCCTTAGGATTTACATATTTATATATCCAGTCCTGAAAAATATAAACGCCTACAACGGATGCCTCTGCAAGTGTCCTGAACTTTTCTTCCGATTCAACAAGCTGCTGCTCTGCTTTTTTACGTTCGGTAATATCCATTACACTGCCAAAGACTGCCGGTTTGCCTTTGTATATAGTACGGGAACCGGATGTCTCAAAATAAATAATTCTTTTGTCTTTTGTCATTGCCCTATATACGTTAGGGTATAATTGTACCTCACCGGACATGCGCCTCTGTATGTTCCTTGCTGCAAGCTCTGCCTCTTCAGGCACTACAAAGTCTTTCACACCCATTCTGCCGATTACTTCTTCAGCAGAATAACCGAATAGCTTTAATGCCGCAGGATTTACGTATTTTATAACCTCTTCCTGAACAATATAAACACCGACCTGCAAAGACTCTGTAAGCACCTTAAACAGGTCATCCGTCAAATCCAGGAATCCTTTTGTTCCCCGGGCAGTACGCCGAGGTCTGTCAGGCACTGCTGATTTATTATGCGGTCTAATTGATCTTTTTGACTTGCGGTTCTTTGCTTTCCTTACGTGTTGCATTTTCATCACTTGTGGAATTATCAGATTTTACATTTTTACACAACTCAAATCGGGGGTGTTACTTTTTGATGCATATTCCACACATGGTGCATGTATCGGGCCTGCACGCCGGGGTTATAATACCCTTCATGCCGAGTTTATACTCCTTGAAAAGAAAAGATTTTTTAAAACCATAATCTATAAAATCCCACGGCAATACTTCATCCTGACCGCGCTCCCTGAATCCATAGTGTATAATATCAATGCCGCTGTCATGTATGGCCCGGCTCATGGATTTATCCGTTTTTGACATATATACAAGAAAATCAGAAAGTCGTCTGTCACCCCTTGAAAGAACGGCCTGAAGCATGTAGTGCTTCTCCCATTCAACATTTATGCCTGCGCCTTTTAATTTCCCCATTATTATATCCAGCCTGTGCCTTGCATCTGTCGGGTTTATTACCCTGATCCACTGGAACGGTGTAAACGGCTTTGGTATGAGCGGATTAATACTTATATGCACCCTGCCCCTTCCGGATCTAAACTGCTTCTTGATCTTTAATGACAGATCAGGAATAGCGGCGACATCGTCATCTGTTTCACCCGGTATCCCTATCAAGAAGTATAGCTTTAACGTATGAATATTATGTTCGTTAAGGAATTCAACCGCCTGAAGTATCTGCTCATCCGTCAATTGCTTGTTCAGGATCCTCCTGAGCCTGTATGTGCCGGCCTCAGGTGCTATTGCAGCGGAAAACTGGTCTGTTGACATCTCTATACTGTTCATATCAAGTAAGGCGAGACTGCCGGCTCGCATTGATGACAGGGTTGCCTTAAGACCAAGCGAGTGAATATAATCAAGCAGTTCCTTTAGATACGGATAATCCGTAACCATCGGACTGACAACGCCCACTTTCTTTACCCCGGGAGGCAAGTAATGCAGATCCTCCTTCAAATCATTAATCTGCCTGTGCCTTGGAGGCAGGTAGGCGTATCCGGAGATACAGAACCTGCACCGGTAACTGCATCCTCTTGAAACTTCTTGCAGGTGCATGCCGGAAAACGCCGTATCATCCGTATAGATCACAGTTGATGATACAAGACTTAAAGAATCTGCAGTATGGCGCCTTACCTTCTTCCCCTTCTTATATTTATGGCTTATCTCTCTGATCCTTCCGTCTGGACCGTATTTAACATTGTAAAACGACGGCACGTATACCCCGTCCAGACGATCGAGCCTGTTAAGGATGAACCGTCTGCTCTTACCTGCGCCCATACCTTCCTGAATGACATGCATAATATCCTGCACAAGACCCTCGGCCTCTCCTATGACGCATGCATCCATAAAATCGGCAACGGGCTCGGGATTGAGGGTCACGGCAATACCGCCGGCCATTATCAAGGATCCGCGGGTGCGCCCGGATGCATAAAGTCCTATACCGCAGGACGAAAGAAAGTCTGCTACATTGATATAGTCCGTTTCAAAAGAGATCGAAAAGGCGACAAGGGAAAAATCGCTTGCCTGCCTGTTACTTTCTATTGATACGGGTCTGCCCGCATGCCCCTTATGCCAGAAACACCTCTCGCAAACTACAGTGTTCATGCCGTTCAATATCCTGTAAAGCGTATGGAGGGCAAGGTTGCTCATGCCTGCCCTGTAGGTATCAGGGTAGACGAGCAGCACGGGCAGCTTTCCGCCCCATTCCTTTTTTATCGCACCCGATTCATGATGTACCGGTTTCATAGATGTTGTTTATTATAGGCAGGTAAATATAAATCTACAAGTAGGGGCACGCTGCGGCGTGCCCCTGCAGTTCCTGGCAATTTTATTTCTATATTTAATGAACTACCCTGTGACAAGACAGCAGAGAATTACAAGTTAAATCTTAAATAATCTCGTCGATCGTTATGCCTGATGCACCTGTGGAGAGCATCTGTTCAATGGCTTTTTCACTGTCCCCAGGATTAACATCGACGCCTCGTGATGCATCCATCAGAAGAAAAGTGGTAAACCCTGCCCTGAGTGCATCGAGCACCGTATTCTTTACGCAGTAGTCTGTAGCAAGACCTCCGATAAATAACCTTTTGATTCTCAGCCTTTGGAGCATGGATTTCAGCTTTGTTCCCTGGAATCCCGAATAAGCCTCTTTTCTCGGTGTTGTTGCCTTTGATATTATGCCTGCTGAGTCAGGAAGTCTCAGTCCCGGATGGAACTTAGCTCCATCCGTTTCTTTTACGCAGTGCGGGGGCCATATACCGCCGTACGCCTTGAACGAGATATGATTTTCCGGATGCCAGTCTCTTGTTGCAAAAACAGGAAGGGTGTTTAAACCGAACTTTTCTATATAACGGTTTAAAACCGGTACAACCCTGTCCCCTTCCGAAACAGCAAGAGACCCGCCCGGGCAGAAGTCCTTTTGCACATCAACGACTATAAGCGCATCATATTTTGACAGCATCAATCTCATTATGTCCTCTTTTTGCATATTATAATCCCGAAAAATGCGTTTTCAAAATAAGGAAGTTTGAGTAATGAACGATAACCCTGCGTCAAACAAAGGTATTCTTCGAATATCAGTAAAACAATGCGAAAGGTGACTGCATATAAACTTACAGAGGACTTTAACATCCTTTATAACAAAAAACTTA
>JAJYJX010000016.1 GCA_021789095.1 bacterium | reverse complement strand
ACCCGTAATAGCACCGGGGATACCATATTCCTTGGGTATAAATTCATACGGCTTTGAACCTATTATCACACTTACATGACCCGGGTATACAAAGCCATCCAGTCGTGTTTCCCTGCCATCGAGTATGGCCCTCAGCGGCGGAGGAACAAGACGGAGGCATGTTACAAGGTATAAATTTTTAACCCTTCTCTTTTCTGCTTCATCTACCACCCACGCAATAGAAGGAATTGTTGTTTCAAACCCGACGGCGAGAAAAATGATATGTTTTTTCTGATTTGATACCGCTATATCAACTACTTCCTCAGGAGAGTATATAACCTTTATCATCGAATCCCTGGCAGGGACAATGTTAAACAAGCTGCCGCTGCTTGTGGGTACCCTGAGCATGTCACCGAACGATGTGACTATGACACCCGGGTTTTCTTGCACAAACCTTGCTACTGCCCCTACTACACCGTCAGGAGTAATGCACACAGGGCATCCCGGCCCTGCAATAAGGTGCAGCCCCTTTTTTCTTAAAGCATTCCCCAGGCCGCTCCTGTAAGCTGTCATTGTGTGCGTGCCGCATATTTCCATAATTTTTATTTCCCTTCCGAGCCTGCCAAGTACATTTTCTACCTCTCTGAGAAGCGCTCTGACACTCGTCTCCTCCCTCAAAAGTGCGGCATCCATCCGTATTCTCCTCTTTTCCCCTGCATTGGTAACGTATGCAGCGTGATCATGCTATTCCAAAAAGTTTAATAGCGAGGTTTGCTTGTTCGTTCAATCCTGCGATCCGCCTAAGATACTTAATTTTTTTTATATTACCCATCTTCAAGTCCTCTGTAAGTTTATATGCAGACAACCGGTCTTATCATTTTTGCCGATATTCGGAGAATACCTTTGTTTGACGCAGGTTTTTCACTCACCTCACAAACCTCACTACTTTTCAAATGAATTTTTTGAGGTTATTTTTCACGCCCTTCATCTCCCATATCTATACACCGCCTTATGACATCCATCGTTTCCTCTGCAGACCTTTCATCCATTATAGTTATAGCAAAACCTGCATGCACAATAGCGTAGTCGCCGGGTTTCGGGTTCTCAACAAAGCTAAGATTTACCCGCATTTTAATTCCTCCCATTTCCGCTGTCCCTGTCTCACCTTTTGTTTCAATCAACCTTAAGGGCACACCAAGGCACATTATTTACCCCCTTCCCAATTTTAACGCAGTATAATAAGCCTGACCAAGTGAAATCGCTTCGTCTCCGGGTGAAAATCTCTCAGGGACATAAACGTCCATGCCGCTTTCATTGAGTACGCACATGCATGCTTTTAAAAGCACAGCATTAAGAAACACCCCGCCGCTGAGGATAATCCTTGTTATGCCGAATCTATCTTTGGCGTTGGCTGCAACCGTTGCGATTAACACGGCAATAGTATTATGGAATTTCCCGGATATTACGGACACATCTTCCTTATTCTCAATTTCATTCACAATTTCGGCAATCATCCTTTTCATATCTATTTCATCTTCTTTTATATCAAACTGATAAGAGTCTCTGTTATCATCCGAGGCCGTGCTTTCGAGCCTCATTGCTGGCTCTGCTTCATAATCAATCCTCACAGGCGCAATCCCGGTAATGGCAGAAACAGCATCAAACAATCTTCCCATCGAGGATGTCATTGGCGAATTAATCTTTTTTGCTATCGCATCCATTGCGTATTTTACCTTTTTATCTTCCACTGCTCCGAGCAAACCGATATTTTTGACCCCTCCGATAGCCGGGATTAAATAACTTAACGCCATCCTCCATGGTTCCTTTACCGAGAGATCGCCTCCCTGCTGGGGGACATATTTAAGATGCAAAAGCCTTTTTATCCTTCCGCTTCCGCCTATAAAAAACTCTCCTCCCCATATATTACCGTCCTCGCCATACCCCGTACCATCAAAGGCAACACCAAGGAACGGCTCTTCAGGGCTGAGGCCGTATTCTGCGAGTACTGCGTATATATGTGCAATATGATGTTGAACTTTAACTGCATGTTTCCCCCATCTGTCCGCCATTCCTGTTGTTGTAAAATCAGGATGGAGATCACAGGAAATTATATCAGGGCTGAATGAATAAAGGGTGCTGAAATGCTCAATAACTTCTTCCAGATACCGCCTGTTTCTCAGATCCTCCATATCTCCGAGGTACTGGCTTGTTATTAAATAGCCATCTTTCAGTATTGTTATTGTATTTTTCAGCTCACCTCCGAGAGAAAGGACCTTAAAAAGGCACTTATGGTTTATTTCAACAGGCTCTGGTACAAACCCTCTTCCCCTCCTGAGGAATATCCTTTTGCCGTTCACAATCTTGAGTACACTGTCATCGCATCTCATAACAATTCCCCTGTTATGGGTGAGGATACAGTCGGAGAGTTCAGGTAAGCCTTCTTTTTCGTCTCTTAGAATTGGGCTGTCACGGAAATTCGCACTTGTTGCTATAATAACAGGTACTCTCTCCATGATAAGCGCATGGATAGGGGTATAAGGGAGCATGATCCCGTATGTATTAATCCCGGGACAGACATTATCTATATCAATCTTCTTATTGAGCACCACAACCGGCCTTGATGGGGAAATGAGCATCTCTCTTTCTGCATCATTGAAGTAGGCTATTTCATTTACAGCTTCAACACTCCTTGCCATGAGTGCGAATGGCTTTCTTTCCCTGTTTTTCATATTCCTGAGCCTTCGAACGGTTTGTTGATTGAAGGGATCACATACTATATGGAAACCGCCGAGCCCTTTAACTGCAACTATTTTCCCTTCCCTTATGCTTTTTACTGCCCTTTCTATTGCTAAGTCCCCGCTATTTATTCCGTCTTCTATAAATGATACCTGCGGCCCGCATTCAGGGCAGGCATTAGGTTCTGCGTGAAACCTTCTGTTTTCGGGGGCAGTATACTCACCTTCACATACTGAACACATTTTGAAGTCACCCATGGCTGTTTTGGGCCTGTCGTACGGCAGGCGCTCTATAATCGTGTACCTGGGCCCGCAGTTTGTACAGTTTATGAATGGGTACCTGTATCTTCTGTCATCCGGGTTAAAAAGTTCCTCAAGGCAATCGTTACAGATAAACAGGTCGGGGGGAGCAAAGACGGTAGCTTCTCCCTCCTGCGTTGTAAATATTATGAAGTCTTTCAATCCATCACCCTCTGAATTTGTAGTTTCTATTTTATCAATCCTTGCATTCGGCGGTGCCTCTGTACGTAGCCTGTTCAAAAACAGTTCCGGCGATGCCTCCCCCTCTATGTGTATTTCAACGCCCTTTGGTGTATTCCTTACATATCCATTGAGCTCCATTTCTTTTGCAAGCCTGTAGACAAATGGACGGAATCCTACACCCTGGACAGTCCCGTTAATGTAGATGTTTAAAGCTGTCATAGAAAATATGCTATCTCTCTCCTTCTATTGATTCTATTATCAAGCCTTCCCTGCCTTCCCTTTCTTTAAACTCCAGATCCACTTCTTCCAGAGACGTGCCTTTTACAAGTGTCTCAAAACAGAATTTTATTTCATCCTCGGTAAAATCTGCTTCACTGCCCAGCGAAAGGACCACCTTTTCTATTTTTTTCAAGTCGTGACTATGCGCCTGGGCAATTATCTCTTCTATTACAGCCTCTGTGATCTTCAATTCATGCATTTATACACACTCCTTGAGAACTTTTTCGCATACGTCACGGACAGAACCTACAAGTGATGCAGAAATACCCGGCGAGACCACATCAGGGATATGCTCCACCTGCACAGAGATTATCTTTACATCTATAGAGCACAACTCTTTTAACTCCCTGAGCAAATTTGATGTTGGCAGCTGATGCATTGAAAAATCGTCTATCTTTTTCTGCGGGATCTGAGAAACATCCAGTTCAAAAATTTCTCCCGGCTCCTTTCCTGCATCCATTGCATCAATGATAATAATCTTCCTCGGCTTTCTTTCGCTTATGGCGATATCAAACAATATATCCCTTACACCTGTTCCGGCATCAACTATGGCGACATGGTCCGGTACAGGGCAATTCTCTTTCAGGTATTCTACAACCTTTGGGCCAAAGCCGTCATCCCCAAAGAGCAGATTGCCGCATCCAAGTACAAGCACAGGTTTTATATAATAAGACAATGTAACATCATCCATCTTTCATCCCGCGTTAACTTATCAAAAACCATATTTTAACTATCCGGATGCAGACCGCTAAAAGTTTTTTAGTGTGCCGATTACATTCATTTTCTTATCTACTATGTTGATCTTCACCGGCAGTGTTCCATCTATATCGTGCGTTGCACAGGACATACACGGGTCGTATGCGCGTATTGCCATCTCGATCCTGTTCAGTATTCCTTCATCGTATTCTCCGTCTTTTATAACCTGCATGGCTGCCTTTTTCACCGACATATTTATTGGAGCATTATTGTGTGTGGTTCCGACGATCAGGTTCACATTTGTCACGATCCCGTTTGAGTCTGTTTCATAGTCATGGATCAGCGTGCCCCGCGGGGCCTCGACACAGCCGACACCCCGTGCTGCCCTGGGTACCACAAGCTTCCTGATATCAATGCTCGTTATCTCCGGACCATTTAACAACTCAACTGCCCTTTCTGCATTATGAAGCAGCTCTATCAATCTTGCCCAGTGGTACAGAAGCGTAAGTTGTGCTGGTCTCCCAAAGTTCTTTCTGAATTCTTCAAGTTCTATCTGTGCAAGAGGTGTTGATATCTTATCGCATACATTGATCCTGGCAAGTGTATTGGTGCGGTATATGCCAACAGGGTTATTAAGATCCATTGAAAACCCGCCTGCCTTTTTCATGTAAGGGAATTTCAGATACGACCATGGTTCTACGTGTTCTGCTATATAATCAGTGTACCTGTCATAGGTAAAATCCTCATACTTCCCGTCCGGCGTCATCATCCTGAGAATCCCGTTATAAAGTTCAAGCGCACCGTCATTCTTTACCGTTGCGAGGAAGCCTGTTTGTATAACACCGAGTGTCTTTACCACATTAAGGTATTGGGGGAATATGTTCTTTTTTGCATAGTCCATTGTAAACTGAGCGAGATCAAGAACCTCCCGTGCCATTGGTTTCAATCTCTCAACCTCATCTTTTCTCAGGGGCTTGCTGAACCCGCCGGGTACAGCTGTTACCGGATGGATAGATTTTCCCGACACTATCTCCAGCATCTGAGCACCAAGCCATCTGCACCTGACGACCCTTTTTGCAACATCGGGCATCTTACGAGCAATACCTATAACATTCCTTATCGAATAATCAGCATCCGGACCAATAACGAAGTCTGAACCGGCCAGAAAATAGAAGTGAAGGATATGCTCTTCTGTATATGCTATTGAATTGCAGAGTTCTCTCAATTTTTTGCCGGCAGATGGTATTTCCACACCGAATACCGCATCACATGCCTTGGCACTCGCAAGGTGATGCGACCATGGACATACACCACAGATACTTGTAACAATCCTTGGTAACTCTTCAACAGGCTTCCCTATGCAGAACTTTTCAAATCCTCTAAGCTCTATAACATTAACCCAGCTATTCTCAACATTCCCTGCATCATTAAGCTGTATTGTAATCTTTGCGTGTCCTTCAATCCTTGTAACAGGTTGAATTACTATTTTTTCGCCCATTTTTACCCTCCATGAGTTTTTATTGTTTTACAGGCACAGGTCTTAATCTTCCCTGTGCACCTATGTATCTCTGGAATGTTGCAGACCTGTCAGGGATCATCTTCAGATCAAGGCCGATGCTTGCCAGTGCTCCCATCATCTCCACCATAGGGTTGGCACCCTTTCTTATAGGACCGAAGCATCCCCTGCAGGGCATATAACCCTTTATACATCTCGGGATTTTTTCATGCCCTCCACAGCCCGATCTTGTAACAGGCCCGAGGCAGAGGTAACCCAACTCCATAAAGCATCTGGACTCCTCGATCTTTTTATCCAGAGGGATAATCGACTCAAGTGGTCTCTTTAATGAAATATCTACCTTTCTTTCCCTGCTTGTCGGACAATCGTCGCATACACTCCTTTCAGGGATTGAGAAAGGCCTGCCCTGTAAAAGTGATGCAAGAGCATCTGCAACCAGTTCTGGAGACGGTGGGCACCCCGGTATGTATACATCCACTTTTACTGCTTCATCTATTGCATAAACCCTTTCAGTAAGAAGAGGAATTTCCTGATCCGGTGTCGGTGCGGATTCTGTGGATTTTGAGTTGCGGTAGACTTTTTCATAGATCTCATCGACCTTAAACTGGTTTGCCAGTGCAGGGATACCACCGTAACACGCGCAGCTTCCAAGGGCGATCAGCGAACCACATTTCTCCCGCATCTCCTGAGCAAGCTCTTTATTCTCAATGTTTCTTATGCTGCCTGAAATGATCCCCACATCTGCCTGTGGAATTTCCATTTTCTTTTTCTCACCCTTTTGTCCGTATACCTTGTGGTCCATAATTACCGGCATGTGAAGGAACTCGAGTTTAGGCAGCAGGTCGAGCAATTTCTCTCCGAGATCAAGGATCGTAACCTCACACCCTCCACATATAGCGAACCACTCTTCTGCAACTGTTATACCCATTTTTACCTCTTTTATTTTACATTCAGTAGGTACGCTCTGCCACTGCCCCCTGCACAATTACCCTGCGTGTAAACACCAGATATTTTTCACCTTTGACATCCCATTTATACGTGCTTTCGTACCAGCTGCTCCGGGTAAACTCCAGATATTTGTCCTCTTTTATCATCATTGCTTCAAATCCTTCTGATGTATATTTTTCCACTGTCGCTTTTGCCTCATTCTCATCCCGGTATTCTATGCCGTCCCACATGAACTTTTTACCTTCTGTCGCTATTGATATAGACATTTATTAACCTCCAACACCGCTTTTTTCAGCGGATTGGGCCCCAGTTTTCTTACCTGCTCAACAAAATCCTTCATCACCTGAGCAAACCTTATGCCCTCTGATGCAGAAACCCATTCTAGTTTGTATCTCCCTTTCTCTATTCCGAAATCTTCCAGCATTATGTATATGCCCTCTGCCCTTTTCTGGGCCGTTAAATTCCCCTCCTGATAATGACAGTCACCGGGATGGCATCCACACATGATAACGCCATCAGCTCCCCTTGTCAGGGCGCTGATTACAAAATCCGGATGAACCATCCCGGAACACATCACACGGATTATCCTTACATTGGGAGGGTATTGGATTCTTGATACCCCGGCGAGATCTGCACCTGCATAGGAGCACCAGTTGCAGCAGAGTGCAATTATTAATGGTTCAAACCCGCTGCCGCCCATCTTATCACCTCTTTTTTATACAGCCTGCAGTGCTGCATCAATCTGTGACTCTATCTGGTCCATGGTAAATCCCCTGACCATTGCGCCTCTCTTCGGACAGGTTGCCATACAGCATCCGCAGCCCTTACACATGCTTTCATTCACTTCTGCAATTTTCTTCACTGCCCCCTGCCACATGTATTCAATGAGGCTGATTGCATTATACGGGCAGGGCTCGATACAGTATGCGCATCCGTCACAGTTTTCATCTATTATGAAAGATGTAGTCGCTTCCAGCTCGAGATTGTCCTTTGAAAGGATAGTGTTTGCTCTGGCAGATGCCGCCTGAGCCTGTATTATGCTCTCTTCTATTGATTTAGAGAAATGAGCCAGCCCGCAGACAAATACTCCGTCTGTTGCAAAGTCAACCGGACGGAGCTTCATGTGCGCCTCAAGGAAAAAACCTTCCTGGGTTAACGGAACCTTTATGAGCTGAGCGACTGCCTTGTTATCTTGATCAGGAATTATCCCTGCTGACAGAACAACCATATCAGCCGGTATTTCAACAGGAAGTTTTAATGTCTGCTCGAATACTTTCACAGACAAGGACTTTCCATTTTTTGCCACAACAGGTTTGTTATCCGCATCGTACCTCATAAATACAATACCTTTTTGTCTTGCCTTTGTATAATATTGCTCCCTGAAACCGTATGTTCTTATATCCCTGTAAAGGACATAGACATTTGTATCCGGAGAGACTTCTTTTATCTTCAGTGCGTTTTTTACCGCAGTGGAACAGCATATCCTCGAACAATACGGCCTTTCGTTATCACGGGATCCGACACATTGTATCATGACCATGGTATTTGGCTTGCTTCCGTTCTTTGCAAACCCTGCGTCCGATGCAATCATTTCTTCAAGTTCAGACTGCGTTATAATCCTTTCGTCTTCGCCGTAGAGGTATTCCTTTGGTCTGTATTCTCTCGCACCGGTTGCAACAATAATCACGCCGTGTTCGAATTCCGTCTCCTCCCTGTCTGATATGATTCTTGTCTTAAAGTTTCCTATTGAACCCTCTATGCTGAGTATCTTAGCGCTGACAAACAGATGGATCCTTTTATCCGTTTTGACCTTTTCTATAATGGACTTTAATTCATTCTGCGGGTCTTCCCCGTTGAGCACATAGTGAATGCGCCTTAAATTGCCTCCAAGCTCCTTTTCTCTTTCAAGAAGATAAACCTCGAACCCCTGCCCTGCGAGTTCTAGCGAGGATGTCATACCTGCGAGTCCGCCGCCTATAACAAGCGCGGATTTATTTATATTGATCAAAGGCTTCTGCAGCGGCTCCAGCAGTCTCGCCTTTGCCACAGCCATTCTGACAAGGTCCTCGGATTTTCTTGTTGCCGCTTCCCTTTCATGCATATGCACCCATGAACACTGGTCTCTTATATTCGCCATCTCAAACAGGTAGGAATTGAGCCCTGCCTCCCTTATTGTGTTCCTGAAAAGCGGTTCATGGGTCCTGGGAGTACAGGACGCCACAACAACACGGTTCAGATCATGCTCTTTTATTTTTTGTTTCATTCTATCCTGAGTATCATTCGAGCAGGTGTACAGGTTATTCTCAACATAGACAACATTGGAAAGGGTCTTTGCATACTCAACTACTTCGGGCACATTTACAAAACCTGCTATATTCGTCCCGCAGTGGCATACAAATACTCCGATCCTCGGTTCCTGTCCCCCCACATCTGTCTCAGGCGGATATTCCCTGGGTTTTATCAGCGTTCCCTTTACATCATGCAAAAGCGAAATGACCCTGGAAGCAGCAGATGATGCCTGTATAACTGTTTCCGGGATATCCTTTGGCTCTGTAAACGGACCTGCCGCATATACGCCCTCCCTGCCTGTACCCGTGGGGTCAAAGACCGATGTCCTGCAGAAATTGAACTCATTCAGTTGTATGCCTGTCTTCTCCGCGAACTCTTTTATATGCTTTGGCGGTACCATGCCTACAGACAGAACAACAAGGTCGTATTCACTGCAAACCTTCTTCTCCTCTTCATTTAAATACTCAAGAACAAGATCTTGTGTTTCAGGCAGCTCTCTTATTACGGGGACGCGGAATCGTATGTAATGTATACCCTGCTTCTTTGCAGATTCATAATACTGTTCAAAGCCTTTACTGAATGCGCGCATGTCCATATAGAAAATATCGCACTTCAAATCTTCACCTGCATGCTCTTTCGCTATGATCGCCTCCTTTGTTGCATACATACAGCACACCGATGAGCAGTAGTCCCTTTCATGGTCTCTTGAGCCGACACACTGGAGAAAGGCGATTCGCTTCAGATGCTTTTTGTCCGACGGCCTGAGTGCCTCCCCTGAGTATGGTCCGGATGCAGAAAGGATCCTTTCGAATTCAAGTGACGTTACAACATTCTGATACTTTCCATAGCCGAGTTCGGGTTTAAGCCCGGGGTCGAAAACCTCATATCCGGGTGAGAGTATTACTGCGCCTGCATCAATCTCAATCTTATTGTCTTTCTGTTCGTAATCAATAGCCCTTGCCTCGCACACCTCTTTGCAGATCCCGCACACATTATAGTTTAAATGCAGGCAGTAATTCTTATCTATAACGGCCTTGTTTGGAACTGCCTGTGGGTAGAGTATGTAGGCGGCAGACCTTTTATCCAGACCCATGTTATACGAATTCGGGATAGGGATAAACGGTTTTTGCGTTGTCAGGACCGTGATCTTTTTGCCAACAGGACATATGAAATTGCATGCGCCGCATGTCCAGCACACGGGATTGTGTTTGCCGAACGGCGGTTCGAGCTTTTTCTTTGGTCCCCGCCCTGTAAAACCAATAGCCGCCTTACCCATTCTTTCTTCGCACATCCTCACGCAGAGTCCGCAATATACGCAATCATCATTCTTTTTCCTTATCCTTGGCTCCGTAACCCCGAGCGAGGATGCGATCAATTTAATGGCTTCCGCTTCAGGACACCTTGCAAGGAGCAGTTCGGCAACTATTTTTCTTGCCCTCTTTACCCTTTCAGTGTCGGTGAATACAGTTATTCCATCAAGTGCAGGGTATGAACACGATGCCTGAAGGGCTGGTTCCCTTCCGGGAACATGCACCTCAACGACACACAGTCTGCAGGCGCCGTAGGGTGTCAGTGCTTTATGATAACACAGGGTTGGAATTTTTATGCCGAGCTTTTCTATTGCACCTAAAAGATTGGCGCCTTTCTCCACACTTACCTTTTGCTCATTTACTGTCAGCCTTACCATGTCTCAATACCCCTGTTATTATTTCTGACATATTTTAAATCGAAATTAATTTCGGGATGTGTACTCTTAAGGCACCTCATTGTCTCCTCGGTGTTCCCGATCGGTTTCCTCTCTGTATGGTGTAAACCGAAAATCGCCCTTTGATGCGCTCTTTGTTTTTTTCCATTCTGCCACAGGGATCGGCCCGGGAAGCGATTGAAGTTCCCGTGCCTCTTTCCCTGTGAGTTTAGTTACCGCTGCAATTCTTGGAGGGCAGATTTCCAAACACTGCCCGCATTTTGTACAGAGCGATTGATCGATAATATGGATGTATTTAAGCTCTCCTTTTATTGCACTAACGGGACAGGTTTTAACACATAATAAGCACCCGACACATCTATCAGGGTCGACATAATACTTTATTAATTTTTTGCAGACCCGGGCAGGGCACTGCTTTTCCCTTATATGGGCTTCATACTCGTCCTTAAAATACCGGACTGTTGAAAGTATAGGATTGGGGAGTGTAGTACCAAGGCCGCACATGGACGCATCCTTTATCGCCAATCCGAGTTCTTCGAGGAATTCAACGTCCCCTTCCTTGCCCTCTCCTTCTGATATTCTTGTCAGAACCTCCAGCAGTGCCTCGCTGCCGTCCCTGCAGGCTGTGCATTTGCCGCATGATTCATCATTCGTAAACTGTATGAAAAATTTTGCCACATCAACCATGCACGTGTCTTCATCCATGACGATCATCCCGCCCGATCCCATCATAGAGCCTGATTTTGTAAGGCTCTCATAGTCGATCGGCAGGCCTATAAGGTTATTCGGTATGCAGCCGCCCGACGGCCCGCCTGTCTGGACAGCTTTGAATTTTTTATTTTTCGGAATGCCGCCGCCAATCTCGTAGATTATCTCCCTGAGGGCTATACCCATGGGTACCTCGATCAGTCCTGTGTTGTTTATCTTTCCGACAAGCGAGAAAATCTTTGTACCTTTGCTCGTTGCGGTGCCTATTTTTGAGAACCAGTCCGCACCCCTGTTGATTATTACAGGAACGGTTGCGAGTGTCTCAACATTGTTTATAACAGTCGGACAACCCCATATACCGATCTGGGCAGGAAACGGCGGTCTTTGCCTCGGCTCGGGACTCTTTCCTTCGATCGAGTGTATAAGGGAAGTTTCCTCTCCGCAAACGAATGCTCCTGAACCCTCTCTTATTTCTACATCAAAATCGAAATCCGAGCCGAGGATCTTTTTACCGAGCAAACCATAATCCCTTGCTTGGGAAAGGGCGATCTGCATACGGCGTATGGCCAATGGATATTCGGTCCTGACATAGATATACCCTCTGGAAGCGCCTATAGCGTAAGCGGCGATCGTCATACCCTCTATAACAGAATGGGGATCTGATTCGAATAGGCTCCTATCCATATAAGCACCTGGATCACCTTCATCACAATTACCGATTATATACTTAGGGAATTTTCTCTCATCGCTGCAAACCTTCCACTTCCTGCCTGTCGGAAACCCGGCGCCACCTCTGCCCCTGAGCCCTGATCTCATAATCTCTTCTATAACTTCATCCGGTTTCATTAAGGGAAGGACCTTCTCTATGGCTGTATACCCGTCCCTTGCTATATATTCATCGATCTTTTCAGGATCTATGATCCCTTTATTCCTCAAGACTATGAGCATCTGTTTCTGGAAAAACGGTATATTGGACATTAGAGGAACAGGCTCTTTCCTCTCAAGGGGTACAAACATCAGCCTTTTTACAGGTCTCCCCTTCAAGAAATGTTCCTGAACAAGGAAAGGAATATCCTCGGGTTTGAGCCATCCATAGAAAATACCGTCCGGCTGGACTACCATAAGTGGACCCTGACCACAAGAGCCGTTGCAGCCCGTAATTACAACGGACACTTCATTCTGAAGTCCGTATTTTGTTATTTCATTTTCAATGGTGTCTTTTATCCGGAAGGCTCCGCCTGCAACACATCCTGTCCCTGTGCACAACATAAGATCTATCCTTCTGACAGCCATATGTTATCCCCCTCTTTCGGAGCCTATGCCAATGGCATATTCAGCAGCTATGTTTCCTTCCATGATATGGGTCTTGAAGATCTTTTTAACTTTGTCGGGTGTGAGGTCTATATATTTAACAGGCGGGGTATTCAGTGTCTCTACGGTTGCCATCGGCTCCCTTGAACAAAGTCCTGCACATCCCGAGGTTGTAAGCATGACGTCTTTTCTTCCGCTTTCCTCTATCTCTTCCATAAAAGCCGAGACAATCTGCCTCGCACCTGCTGCGACCCCGCACGTACCCATGTGTACTATTATCTTTCCCTTGAATTCGCCTTGTCTGAGGTATATGCCCTTCCTTGCCTCTTCCCTTTTTTTTCTTAATTCATCTATTGTAAGTTTAGCCATTTTTAAGCCGTCTTCTTATATTTACTTAAGATATCCGGCACATCTTTTATTGTTACCTTGCCAAATACCGTATCCCCCACCATAACCGCCGGGGCCAGTCCGCAGCATCCTATGCACCTTACCCCTTTGAGCGTATACATCATGTCAGGCGTTGTTTCTTCCGGTTTGACTTTTAAGAGATCGCTGAACCTTTCCATTAACCTTTCGCTCCCCCGCACATAGCATGTGGTACCCATACATACGTTTACAATATGTTTTCCTCTTGGTACTATACTGAATGCACTATAGAATGTTGCTATTCTCAGAATATGAGCCAGGGGATAACCTGTCTCCTGAGAGATATAGTTCAGGGTATTTTCCGGGAGATAATTAAAAGCTGAGTTTATCTGCTGAAGAATAGGCATAAGCGGGCCATCCCTGTTTTTATTACTTTCTACTATTTCTATAACCTTTTCTTTAAATTCCGGCTGAAGTTCTATCTTTTCCTTTTGTACCGGCTGTACCCGGTTGCTTGTAGGACAGTTTGAAACGCATGTTCCGCAGCCCGTGCATGTGGCCTCATCCACATACCTTGCCTTCTTGTTTAATGTTATTCTGAAATTCCCTGGTCCTCCATCTATTTTCTCTATATCTGCCAATGTAATGACCTCAATATCCTTGTGCCTTCCTATTGCGACAAGTCTGGGTGCCATAATGCACATGGCGCAGTCATTTGTAGGGAATGTCTTGTCAAGCTGGGACATTACCCCGCCGATGGCCGGCTTGTTATCAATGAGATAGACTTTTATACCGGATTCTGCCAGGTCAAGTGCCGCCTGCATGCCTGCTATACCGCCACCAACAACCATGGCAGAACCTACTTTCCTGCTTTGATCTCGGTTCATGCCACTTTGGCCTCCGTAAGATTGTTTTGTTCTATAGCAGCTCTTTGTTTGACAGAATGTAAATAAATAGCCAGCGGACGATAAAAAATATGTGAAAGTTTACCAAACGGTATTTCAATAACAAGCATAGGCACCACTATTATTATATGGGCAAAATATGCATAATGGGCTACCATGGCTAACCCGGCATACCTGCATATATGAATAGTGATTCCGCTCACTGCTGTAAGGAACAAAAATGCCGGCAACACCCAGTCATCAGGTGAAGAAAACCTATGCATCTGTCCCTTCTTTCGTATCCTTCCTATGACAGTCTCTATACTGCCGTACAATAAAGCTATTGTAGCCAGGTACCCAAGCCATCTCTGGGGATTGTAAACGGGATAGATGTTATCGGTTTGAAACCACCTAAGAAAAAATAAAACCAGAAGGGAGGGAACAATAAAACCGGATACCATAATCATGTGCTTTATCCATCTGCCTTTATCCTTACATTCACGAAACCGCTTTTGTGTAAAAGCATGGACTACAAATGTTCCCAGTTGTTTCAGGTATAAAGATAAAGGTACCTTAATGTTTTCCCTGCCAATGATAAACGAGTGCATTCTGGCAGCATTTGTCAGCAGGAGCGCTATTGGTATGACAAAAACAGCCAGAGTAAAATATATCATGGTAGGGAACATGTGCTCCAGCGGCATAGAGCGAGGAAAGAAATCACTGCCTGAGAGTTTTACGTCGTATAAATGATAGAAAAAAACAATTAGAAAAACGAATAGTCCGGTAAAGAAATTGGCCCCTATTCTCCATGCCGCTGAGCTGTATAGACGTGAGGCAAGTCCTGTCCAGTCATATTGTGCTGTAAGGTATCTTCGAAGGGTCATCATTGCCTCTCCGGGCTCTGCCTGCTGTGGACATGCTGTCGAACAATCACCACAGTAATAACACATCCATGGCTCCAGACTGCTGTTTAACAAGTCTTTCAGTCCAAACAGAACATAACGCATGACCCTTCGCGGGAAAGTGGTTAAATTGCCTGATAACGGGCAGGATATTGTACAACTGCCGCAATTATAACAGCCTCCAACATCAAATTGCCCGTACTTCCTGACCTCTTGTAGCAATGCAGGCTCGCTTTTAATCTCTCGCCCCATAAGTAACACTCTCTCCCTTTTGTCCCTCCCTCTGCAGCTACACATTGCTAGTTATTTTTTGGGTAAGAATTAGAATTATGTTTTAATTTAATTTTTTATTTAATATTAATAAAATGTATTCTTTAATTGATTTAAATATATTCCTTCTTATTTCATTATACTGCAAACATCGTGCCAAGCATGAATATCTAATACATGTTTTGAAATTGCATTGATTTATAGAAAGTATTTTAAATCCCAAGGGGAAAAAACAGTTTTTGAATGTGTTGTAATTCTGCACAATTTGTAGGATTTCACAACAACACTTAATTGATTTATTAACCCAAAAAATCCAATAAGGTTATAGGGGCTTAAAATTTTAAGCCCCTACATGTTCACTCGGGGTAACCATCCGCTCACTACACAAACTTTCGTATTTTCTAGTGCATTTTTACGTGCGGCATGTTTTTAATTGACATACAGGATATAGAAGACTAATCTGTACCAAATTCAGTATGCAAGGCGGCCGGAAAAATGCATATACCCGATGGTTATCTTGGTCCAAAGACTTACGGTTTTTTTTATATACTTATGCTTCCTTTATGGACAATAGGCTCAAGGGTTGTCAGCCGTACCCTGAAAGGCAGGTATATTCCGTACACTGCCGTCTCAGCAGCTTTCAGCTTTGTGATCATGATGTTTAATATTCCTGTCCCCGGCGGCACTACCGGTCACGTTGTAGGAAGCGTGCTTATAGCTTTATTGTTTAATCCATGGACGGCACTCCTCGTGATGAGCGTTGTTTTATTTGTTCAGGCAATTGTGTTTGGTGACGGCGGTATCACAATATTTGCGGCAAATTGCTTCAACATGGGCTTTATTATGCCTTTTGCAGGTTTTTATACCTATAAACTTCTCACCATAAAAACAGGCATAAACTCAAAAAGGCGGTGGGCCGGTGCACTCATAGCCGGGTATACAGGAATAAACATTGCAGCGCTGTTTGCAGGAATTGAATTAGGCCTGCAGCCTCTCCTTGAACATGCCGCCGATGGAAAACCGCTGTACTTCCCGTTCAGCATAAGGATAGCCGTACCGGCCATGATGATCGGGCACCTAACCATATTTGGTATTGCAGAGGCCGTCATAACGCTTGCCGGCGTACTCTACACACAGAGGTACGACCCAGTAAACATTGAGGGCTACCGATCGTGAAAAGATTGGCAGTGATCATGGGTATATTGATAATACTGTCACCTCTCGGTATTATCATACCCGGACTTTTTAAAGCGCAAGGTGCCTGGGGTGAATGGGATACAGGTACATTGAAGAACATGGCTGGATTTATTCCCGAAGGCATTAAGAAATTATCAGATCTATGGCACCCTGTTATGCCTGATTACAATATAAGAAAGTGGACCGATGCCGGCATATTAAAAACGTCCTCGGGTTATCTTGTATCAGGCCTTGTCGGCGCTGGCCTTGCATGGATTATCGCTTATATTTTTTTTCACTGGCGGATCAGAGAGTAATGCTCCCGGAATGGCTTACAGAAGATGACATTCGCCCGAAACCCTTGTTTTCAGGCAAACACATAAAAGAAGGGTATATAAAAAAGACACTCCACAACCTGCGGAAAACCGTACTCGCCCTATTCATTTATGAAAACCAGCAAAGATGCATTTTTAATACCACGGGCCTTTCCCTGTCTGCACTCCTGTTCATAGTAGCGACAAGCCTTATGAACACATTAGGACTGATGCTTTTCATGGCCGGTTTAATCTTGCTATGGGGGCTGGTCATTCGTGCGAGGTATAACCGGAACATATTAAAACTATGGACTTATACTCCGGCATTTACATCGTTCATATCGATACCCGTGCTGTTCAGGGCCGTCACGCCGGGAGACCCTTTGACACCGTGGCATGGCTGGCTTGCCATAACACAGGCCGGTGCCATTACCTACAGTGTATTTGTATTGAGGGTTAGCCTCAGTACATTCGTTTTACTCACCTTAATTACGTGCAAGGGTATCAACCAGCTTGCAAACGTATTATACGGCATACCAGTATTGAGGAACTTTGCATTTATAACCGAGCTTACCTGTAGATACGCAAAGACCCTTTTATTGAGGGCAGAGGATATGTATCTTGCAAAAAGCTCAAGGAGCATACCTTTAAACCAGGCGCGCGCATCGCTGCCATGGATTATACAGGAAACTGCTCATTTTTTTGCAGACAGCTCTCTTTATGCAGAAGAGTTATATAATTCAATGCTGTCAAGGGGCTTTTCAAGAGATGTAAAAAAAGACGTGCGCGAACACTGGGAATGGCATGATATTGCAATGGTATTGTGCGTACTGTGCATACTCCTGTCAATGATCCTCCTGCGGAGATTCAATGTACTTGTTTGAGCTAAAACATGTTTCATTTTCATATCCAAACAAAAAGGCACTCGACGATATTTCGTTCACCGTTGAAAAGGGGGCGTCTCTAGGTCTGCTCGGGGCAAATGGTTCCGGAAAGACAACATTGCTTAAACTTATGGATGGTTTGCTCTTTCCCCATACAGGAGAGGTCTTGTTCGATGGTTATGAGATTTCGGAGAAGCATCTGTCCGATACCGGTTTTTATGCATATTTCAGGGGAAGAGTCGTCATGGTATTCCAGAATGCAGACATTCAATTATTCAACAACACGGTTGCGGATGAACTGCACTACACCCCCTTTCAGCTCGGAATGAAAACAGAGGATATACAAAAAAGAACAGAGGATATCCTCAGATTATGCGAAATAAAACATCTGGAGGACAGGGCCATAAGTTCCTTAAGCGATGGAGAAAAGAAGCGCGTAGCGATCGGTTCCGTTCTTACAATAAATCCGTCCGTGATATTGCTTGATGAACCGACATCGACTCTTGATCAAAGATCCGTTTCATGGCTCGTTGAACTGCTCAGCGAACTCAGGAAAACAGGGAAAACGATGATCGTATCTACAAACGATCTGAGCTTCATCGATGAGGTAATCGATGATGGTATCATTATAAGCGAAGACCACAGGATGCTTCTCGGTGCGCCTGCAAAAGCACTGCTTGACGATACAGATACCCTGTATAAAGCAAACCTTGTCCATGCACATGTTCATCATCACGACGGAATAAAGCATACCCATATACACAGGCATTTTATAGGTCACAAACATACCTCGGAGCATTGACCCCCAAAATACATTTTTTTGGTCAGCGTATAAAGGCAAGGGCCCTTCATTGTTTATACCCGGCCGTATTTTAATATCTCGGATATAAGCGTTTCACCCCTATAAGCAGCATTCTCTTTAACCAATTTTTCAACAAGCTCTGCGTTGCGCCCGCGGAATGCAGAGATTATATCGTTATTAAGCTTTATAGAACCCTCGAGTCTGCCGCTCCTTGTTAAAATCATTCTAAACCTCTGGAACTGCCTGGTTAATGTTTGCAGCATCTGGTAAAGCTTATCGTTGCCGCAATTACGCCAGATTTTATCATTAAATTTATTGTGCAGTTCGAAGGCAAGCTTCCAGTCACTCTTCTGATGAGCATCGTCAAGTTTTGCGTTGATTTCTTCCATCCTGTTGATATCATCCACTTTTATCCTTGCACACGCAAGTTTTGCCGCACATCCTTCAAGAGCGCTCTTTATCTCGTAATACTCCCTGACATTTTTCTCAGTAATAGGCGCAACATAGGCTCCCCTTCGGGCTAATACTTTTATAAACCCCTCTGCTTCCAGCTGTCTTATTGCCTCCCTGATCGGGGTTCTGCTGATGTTGAATCTTGCTGCCATCTCGGATTCTTCGATACGCCCGTCAGGGCGCAATACACCTTTAATAATAGCGTCGCGTATTGTATCTGCGACCCTCTCTCTCAGTGTTTGTCTTAAACTGAGATCAATCGGATTTAAACCCATAGGAACATGTATGCATTATGCAAATAAAATGTCAAATATTCTTTTAATACAAGTACTTCCGTTTATAAAATCAATAAATATCTTTTAAGTATCAGCCCATGGGTTAACCCCGTTAGAGGCATATTTATATGAGAGATAATTCTATAACAGAGCACAATGTCCTTTTATTGTGTGTCTCGAACGGGGTTCAGTATACTGAAAACTAATGACAAATTTTATATAAAGTCATACGCTCAACATGTATATGTGGAAAAAAGGGATATCTTTCAAGTTAATAGCGTATATAACCACTGTGCTGATAACCGCGCTCGGCATCGCCCTTTATCTTAATATAATGGACATGAGAAAGCAGATGCTCAAAGAAGTCATAAGTGGAGCTACTCAGTTCAGCGATACGGTCATCAGGAGCACACAGTACGACATGCTCAGGAACCAGAGAAGCAATGTTTACAGGATTATAAATTACATAGGTATGCAGCAGGGCATTAACAGGGTAAGGATCTTCAACAAGGAAGGCAATATCATGGTCTCAACGGATAGCAGCGAGATCGGAAAATTTGTAAACACGAGCGAAGAGCAATGTTATGCGTGTCACGCTGTCGGCAAACCACTTGAAAGACTTTCTACGCCGAAAAGAACCCGTATCTTCAAACTGGCAAACGGCAGCAAGGTGCTTGGTATGATTACACCCATATATAATGAACCCGAGTGCTCAACCGCCGCATGCCATGCACATCCCGCAAGCCAGAAAGTGCTGGGCGTACTTGATATAAGCATGTCGCTGAATTCCATAGAAATGGAAATTAAAACTATGGAGATGAGGATCATAATCATCGGCGTTATAGCCATACTATTCATATCTGTCTTTATCGTCATTCTTATAAGGAAAATCATAGGTACACCCATCAAAAACCTGATTGCAGGTACAAACCGGATAGCAGCCGGAGACCTGGAAAACCAGATCAAAATAGATTCACACGATGAACTGGGTGAGCTTGCAAATTCCTTTAACGACATGATGAATAAATTAAAAGATGCGAAAAATGAGCTGCTCAATCTCGTAGAAACACTTGAGAACAAGGTCGAGGAAAGGACGCACGAATTAAAGGCTGCACAGGACAACCTGATCAGATCTGAAAAGCTGGCATCGATAGGGAAGCTGTCTGCAACAGTAGCACACGAGATAAACAACCCGATATCCGGGGTGCTGACGTATATAAAACTTATGCTGAAAAAATTAAGGCAGAGGGATACAAGCGATGAAGACATACAGAAATACATAGATTACCTATCCCTTATGGAAAGAGAGACAGAGCGCACATCCGGTATTGTCAAAAACCTCCTTGATTTTTCAAGGCAGAGGGAGCCCCGCTACAAGCTTATAGACATCAATGCCCTGCTCGATGAAACGCTTATGCTTGTGGGCAATCAGATAAATCTGCAGGGTGTTTCAGTCGTCAAATCGTATTCCTCATTGCCTGCTGCAATGGCTGATGCCGACCAGTTAAAACAGGCGTTTATGAACATTATTATAAATGCCTGCGAGGCGATGAAGGAGGGGGAGAAAAAACTCACCATAGAAACAGGTTTTGATAATTCTAAAAAGGACATTAAAATAAGTATCAAGGATACAGGGACAGGCATACCCCAGGAGGATATCAATAAGATATTCGAGCCTTTTTATACAACAAAGGAAAAAGGTACGGGACTTGGATTGGCTGTTGTTTATGGTATAATTACAAAACACGAGGGAAGGATCGATGTCTTAAGCAAGAAAGG